>JAIDUZ010000090.1 GCA_029059935.1 Alistipes sp. | reverse complement strand
TATCCAGATTTCAGCCCCAGGACACCCTCCCAATAGGGAATCGCTTCGTCGAGGCTCTTCACGGCGACACCCAGGTGCTCGATGTGAGATACTTTCATGGCAAAAAAGATTAGAAGTTTATGTTTGTGTTTCGATTCTATAGCATTTCTGTTCCGCGACGTTACGAACCGTAGCCTGCGGAGGGGCTTTTGCGCATACAAAGATAGGCAATCTTCGGGAAACGGCAATTTTTTGCGCCGGATTTTTTGTATTTATTTTCAGTCTGTTTTTCCCACGGAACGCCGGGCCTCCCCGCGGAGAATGCGCGCGACCGGAAAAGGCGGATTGGCGGGGATGGAAGCGGTATTTTGAGGGGGGGGGTTCAAGGAAGAACTATTCAAGCGGCGACTATTCAGGGAGTGGTTGTTCGGGCAAGAGTTATTCGAGCGTAGGCGGGAGGTGAGGGTCGCATAGGGGAAGATTTGACTATACTATGCTTATCGGCTTCTCCTTGTTACAATGTATGTGCAGATTGCCGCGTCGCTGCGCTCCTCGCAATGACGTCCTGCGAAAAGCAGGGTTTTATTATTTTGCATGTCCTGCAACCCGCGGCCTGCATGGCGGAGACGCGGAAGATGGAGAAAGAGATGCGAACGAAACAGATTCTTGATTGCGCAACATTTGTCGTTCTCCTCCGCTGACGGCTCCAACATCGGGGCGGATTTTATTAGGGACTAAAGGGATGGTCATTCTGAGGAGCATAGCGACGAAGAATCTGTACAAACAAATGAGAATTCGGGCCGAAGCCAGCGGAGCGAGTGTTGCGAGCCTCCGCAGGGCGGGGCTTCGGCTCTCCCGCCTTTCAGGCGGGAGATGCGAATATTCATATTACAGATTCTTCGGCTGCGCCTCAAAATGACAAGGCGGGGTTTTCGGGCGGGAGCCTGCGGGGCACGCCCGGCGCCAGCCGGATGTTTGCGGGCCTCCGCCGGGGGGGGGCTCCTGCCCGCCCCGTTAAGAACGGGGTTTTATTATTTTGCGGCCTGCATGGCTAAAGG
>JAIDUZ010000009.1 GCA_029059935.1 Alistipes sp. | reverse complement strand
TTATAATAGACAGGTTTGAGGGCGGGCGAGGTTTCCGAGGACGGGAAATTGTTCGGGCGGCGGTGGCCGGCGGCGTAAAAGGCAGGAGGAGGACGGAAGAGGACGGCGGGAAGGGTGGAACGGCCGGAGGGGAGAAAGAGAAAGTCGGGACGGCAGCCGGCCCCGGGGTACGAAAAAAGCGCCCGACCACAGGTCGGACGCCTTTCCTTGCGGTTCCGGCACCGCCGAAAGCGGACCGGAGCGGGTAGAGCTTACTCTACCGGATTACCCCACTTGTTGGCCTCCTTCTGACCGGCCTGAGCCCACAGATAGAGGTTGTAGAGCGGGATGATCTGGAACCAGCCGCTCTTGCCGACATCGTGCATGCGGCGGGCGCCGATACCCAGCAGCGGGCAGAGCATGGCCAGCTGGAAGAGCGACGAAAGGATGGTGAAGTGCAGCACGGCGGCCAGCAGCATGTCGACGATCGACAGCAGGAAGTTGATGATGATGTAGACGACCAGGAACATCCAGAAGTCCATCATCTTCGTGCGGCCCTTGAAGTCGAAATACTGACCCTTCACGGCGTTGACGAATACGCTGATTGCGGTTTTGAACCAGTTCATAGATAAAAAGTTTGAATTGTAACGATGATGCCTACTCTGTTCGGGGATTTTCGGCTTCCTCCGCTTGTTCCGTGGCAATGTCGGAGGCGGCCGTCCGAAAAAACAGAGGACGTGGATCATGCTTGTTGCGAAGTAGGTACGACCAAGCACCCAGCAAACATAAGCACAACCCACGCCATGCGGCGAGGGCATTCGCAGTGCCTATTGTCCGTTTGCTGTAAATTGGTCGTTTCACTTCGCAAAACAATAGCCCCAATGCCATCGACAGGCACCGCCGATTCGGCAGCGCCGGGGCAAAGATAACAAAAAAATCGCGAATGAGGCGGAACCGGACCGAATTGCAGGGGCTGAAAGCGGTTTGTCGGCTGCGGCCGGCCGTTTCTGCCGGGCCGGATACCGGAAGAGCCGGCATTTTCGGAACGCCGGAACACATAATTGGTTTTTCGTTTCCGAATCTTCGGCGATTTTTCTAATTTTGCGGCACGAAAGAGCACGAAAACGCAAACAAACATATTTATGGCAAAGGAACTCAAAGAACTGACCAAGTCGGACGACAACTACTCGCAGTGGTACAACGACCTGGTGGTCAAGGCGGGACTGGCCGAAAACTCGGCCGTGCGCGGATGCATGGTCATCAAACCCTACGGCTATGCCATCTGGGAGAAGATGCACGACGCGCTGGACGCGATGTTCAAGCAGACGGGGCATCAGAACGCCTACTTCCCGCTGTTCATTCCGAAGTCGTTCTTTTCCAAGGAAGCGCACCATGTCGAAGGCTTCGCCAAGGAATGCGCCGTGGTGACCCACTACCGGCTGAAGAACGACCCCGAAGGCAAGGGGGTGGTGGTGGACCCCGACGCCAAACTTGAGGAGGAGCTGATCGTGCGCCCGACGTCGGAGACCATCATCTGGAACACCTACAAGAACTGGATACAGTCCTACCGCGACCTGCCTATTCTGTGCAACCAATGGGCCAACGTGGTGCGCTGGGAGATGCGCACGCGTTTGTTCCTGCGCACGGCCGAATTCCTCTGGCAGGAAGGCCACACGGCCCATGCCACGCGCGAAGAAGCCATCGAAGAAGCCACGAAGATGATTCATGTCTACGAACGCTTCGCTCAGGAGTGGATGGCCGTGCCGGTGGTGGTGGGCCACAAGTCGCCCAACGAACGATTCGCCGGAGCCGAAGACACGCTGACCATCGAAGCCCTGATGCAGGACGGCAAGGCGCTGCAGAGCGGCACGTCGCACTTCCTGGGGCAGAACTTCGCCAAGGCGTTCGACGTACAGTATGTGAACAAGGAAGGCAAGCTGGAATACGTATGGGCGACGTCGTGGGGCGTTTCGACCCGTCTGATGGGCGCCCTGATCATGGCCCATTCGGACAACAACGGTCTGGTGCTGCCGCCGAAACTGGCGCCGATTCAGGTGGTGATGGTGCCGATTTACAAGACGGCCGAACAACTGGCCGAAATCGTGGCCCGCTTCGAGACGATAGCCGCCGAACTGCGGACCAAAGGCATCAGCGTGAAGATCGACGACCGCGACAACGTACGCCCGGGCTTCAAGTTCGCCGAATACGAACTCAAAGGTGTGCCGGTGCGTCTGGCGATGGGCGGCCGCGACATGGAAAACAACACCGTTGAACTTGTGCGCCGCGACACGCTGGAAAAGGAGACCCTTTCGCAGGAAGGGCTGGCCGCGCACATCGAGGAGCTGATGGGAGCCATTCAGGAAAACATATTCAAGAAAGCGCTCGACTACCGCAACTCGATGATTACGCGTGTGGATACGTGGGACGAATTCAAACGTGTGCTCGACGAGAAGGGCGGCTTCATATCGGCCCACTGGGACGGCACGGTGGAGACCGAAGTAGCCATCAAGGAAGCGACCAAGGCGACGATTCGCTGCATACCGGTCGATGCCGAAGAGGAAGAAGGCACGTGCGTGTTCTCGGGCAAACCGTCGCACCGCCGTGTGCTCTTCGCCCGAAGCTACTGATTTCGGACGCCTGTCTTACTGCTGGCGCGCCGGGTATCCCCGGCGCGCATTTTTTTGAGTCCGGACCGGCAGGGCGTCGGTTCGGTGCTTGTCGGCGAAAATATGCCTCAGCCGTTTTTGCGGCTCCCGGAGCCGCACGGGCCGCAGTGACCCCACGACGGGCACCCGCACCGGGATGGCGGTCGAA
>JAIDUZ010000089.1 GCA_029059935.1 Alistipes sp. | reverse complement strand
CTCGCTTAATCGCGAAGTTGTGAATTGTGCATTTTGAATTGTGAATTGATTTTTCCCTCTCTGCTGCATTCATTCGAGCGATTGCTATTTGCGCCTGCTGCGGGCACCCGCGACGTGACGACGGGGGCTTTGTCTACTGGTGACGTAATAGGTTGCTGTTGGGCGTCTTCTGCCTACGCTGTCGGCTATTCGAGTGCCAGTCTGCTTTGTTTGGACGAGGATACCGTCAATCCGTTGGACTTTTCGGGACATGCCCACGGCTTTTCCGTGCGCTGCGTCCAGCATCTGCCCGAAGTTGTTTATGCAGGATGGCAGGCGGTTCGAGACGGGAATTTGGTTGGGAGGGGACGGCCGAAGCCCGACCGGACGAGCTGCCGGTGAGATTGAACCGCACGATTGTACAAAGTATGCGGACGGGTTTCCGAATGTGGAATCTTTTTCTTACCTTTGCAGTCCCGGCCGCGAGGCGGGGAAATGTGGAAAGATTTGACTGATTGCAAACCACAATAAAAAATCGCTAAAACAGCACGTTTTTTATTCCCAAACAGCCAATTTTTCCCATTTGTATACGTTTAACCCCAAAAATGTATAGAATGGGCTTTTTGTTTACATCGGAGTCGGTGTCCGAGGGACATCCCGACAAGGTTTCGGATCAGATTTCCGACGCCATCCTCGACGAATTCCTGCGTCATGATTCCAATTCGAAGGTAGCGTGCGAAACGCTCTGCACCACCGGTCTGGTGGTGGTGGCGGGCGAAGTGCGCTCGGAAGCATACGTCGATGTGCAGGGTGTGGCGCGCCGGGTGATAGAACGCATCGGCTACACGAAGAGCGAATATCAGTTCGACTGCAATTCGTGCGGTATTCTGTCGGCCATCCATGAACAGTCGCCGGACATCAACCAAGGTGTCGAACGCGGTGCGGAAGAAGAACAGGGTGCGGGCGACCAGGGCATCATGTTCGGATATGCCTGCAACGAGACGCGCGAGATGATGCCGGCGACGCTGATACTTTCGCACGTGATCCTCAAAGAACTGGCCGTCATTCGTCGCGAGGGACAGGAGATGACCTATCTGCGTCCCGACTCGAAGTCGCAGGTGACCATCGAATATGACGAGCGGACGGGCCGCCCGCTGCGCGTGCACACTATTGTGGTGTCGACGCAGCACGACGAGTTCGTGGCGGCCGGAAACGGCGTGACCGAAGCCGAGGCCGAACGCCGGATGCAGGAACGTATCCGCGAAGATGTGCGCACGATTCTGATACCGCGCGTCAAGGCCCGTCTGGAACGGGCGAACGACAAACTTGCCGAACTGATCGGTGACGACTACATACTGCATGTCAATCCCACGGGCAAGTTTGTGATAGGCGGACCTCACGGCGATACGGGCCTTACGGGCCGCAAGATTATCGTAGACACCTACGGAGGTCGCGGTGCCCATGGCGGCGGTGCCTTCTCGGGCAAGGATTCGTCGAAAGTGGACCGTTCGGCGGCCTATGCGGCCCGGCATATAGCCAAGAACCTGGTGGCGGCGGGTGTGGCGGACGAAGTGCTGGTGGAACTCTCCTATGCCATCGGCATTGCGGAACCGCTGTCGATCTATGTGGATACCTACCGCTCGCCGCGTCCCGAGGCGCTGGCGGGGATGACCGACGGCGAGATAGCGCGCCGCATCGGCAAACTTTTCGACCTGCGCCCGGCTGCCATTGTGAAGCGTTTCGGGCTGAAGAACCCCATTTTTGAAGCGACGGCCTCCTACGGCCATTTTGGCAACCGCCCCTACAAGAAAGTGGAGAAGGTGCGGGAGAACGGCCGTGAGGTGGAGCGCGAAATCGAATTCTTCGGATGGGAGAAACTCGACGCTGTCGATGCCATCTGCCGAGAATTCGGCCTGTAGCGAAGAACCGGGGGCCTGGCAGGGTCCCCGGATTTTTTAGCGGAGGGACTGGGTTTCCGCTCTTGCTCGGATTGACTGCGCTGCGCTTGTCGGCTTCTTCTTGTTACAACGAGTGTGCAGATTAACTGCGCGGTACTTGTTTTCCTCCTCCTTGCGGACTCTGCGTTCGCTTCGTTCGCCGGTTGCCGCGTCGGGCGGAAGGCTCTTCGGGGGCGGCTGCGGGGGTCGCACCTACGGTGCGAGCCGCCCCCGAGGGGAAACAGAGATTCGGGAACGTCAGCGGAAGTGACGAGATGAATTCTTGTGGATGGCGGTTCTTGACGGAGCAGTCGGAATGACGCCCGGCTAAGAGCCGGGTCTTATTATTTTGCGGCCTGCATGGTTAAGACGCGGGAGAGATGGAGAAAAGAAAACAGATTCTTCGTCGCTGAGCTCCTCAGAATGACAAAGCAGGGTTTTCGGGCGGGGCCTGTACCCTGCTGAGAGCCGGGTTTTGCGATTGATCATATTATAGATTTTGACTGCGTTACGTTTGTCATTCTGAGCAGAGCGAAGAATCTATAACAAGCAAGAAACAGATTCTTCGTCGCTGCGCTCCTCAGAATGACTGGGTGGGCGGGAGTTACTTGCAATGACGGGTATTGAGAATTCGGGCCGAAGCCAACGGGGCGAGTGTTGCGAGCCTCCGCACGGCGGGGCTTCGGCTCGCCCGCCTGAAAGGCGGGATTTCTTTTTTGCAAAGAACCGTCATTCTGAACAAAGCGAATCAACGAACGAAGCGAGTGCAGAGACAGCTTGTAGTCTCTGCCGAGCAAGGAGGAGAACGACAAGCGTAGCGCAGTCAAGAATCTGTTTTTGCTGGTATATAGATTCTTCGGCTTTGCCTCAGAATGACGCCCCGTTAAGAACGAGGTTTTAATATTGCAAATCGCAGTGTTTCGTTGCCCGGCTCGCGCTATGCGCGACCGTCCCCAGCCGGGCAACGAGGAAAAGGCGAATGCGTTTGCGGCTTATGGCTTGCAGCGGAATAGCGAAACGGGCGGTTGCGAAAAGAGGATTCGAAACCTTCGGTTCTCCGACCGAAGCCCCTCCCTTGGGGCGGGGTCCAAAACTGAATACGACGCCAAAAGCGGCGAGTCACAACGCTGGGATTCGAGATGTCATTCCTCAGATGCCGGTACATTAAAGTATATGGATGTTTTTTCGATTTTATTTGCTGCGGCATACTATTTTTGCGACGGCGTGCGTTTGTCCTGCACGAAAAAACATGTTTGGCCTATGGTGAAGATTGCCTACGAATAATTCAAACCAACATTCGACTATGAAAAAGGCATTTTTGTTTCTGGGAATTCTTGCCGCATCGGCCGTGGCCGGCGGCGTTTCGGCCTGGGCCGTGGCCGACGGCGGCGCCCGGGTGGAATACATCGAACGCGAAGTGGAGCGCACGCCTGCGCTGGGCGCGCAGTTCACGGCCTATGAAGCGGGACAGTATCCCGACCTGACCTATGCGGCGGAGAACGCCGTGAAAGCCGTGGTCAACATCGAAGCGACGCAGCGGGTGGAGGTGCCCCAGCGCGGGCAGTTCGGCTATGACCCGTTTCTGGAATTCTTCGGCATTCCGCAACAGCAGCAGCGCGGTGGAAACGGCGAACCCCGCTACCAGGAGCGCCGTTCGGGCGGCTCGGGCGTCATCATTTCGGAAGACGGCTATGTGGTGACGAACAACCATGTGGTGGACGGAGCCACGAAACTGCGCGTGAAACTCAACGACGGCCGTGCGTTCGATGCCGAACTGATAGGCAAGGACTCGGCGACCGACGTGGCGCTGCTGAAAATAGACGCGGCGAAGCTGCCGACGCTGGCTTTCGGCTCGTCCGATGCGCTGCGGCTGGGCGAATGGGTGCTGGCCATCGGCTCGCCGTTCGACCTTCAATCGACCATCACGGCGGGCATCGTGAGCGCGAAGGCGCGCAACTTGGGAGCCATACCCAACGATTTCAGCATCGAATCGTTCATCCAGACCGACGCGGCGGTGAACCCGGGCAACTCGGGCGGTGCGCTGGTCAACACCCACGGCGAACTGGTGGGCATCAACACGCTTATCAAATCGCAGACTGGCAGCTACATAGGCTACTCGTTCGCCATACCTGAATCGATTGTGCGCAAAGTGGTGGTCGACCTCAAGGAATACGGATTCGTACAGCGGGCCCTGCTGGGCGTGATGTTCCGTCCGGTGGACCAGGACTTCATCGATAACGAAGGCAAGGAGTTGGGCATCACTGAGATAGGCGGCGTATACGTAGCCGGAGTGACCGAAGGAGGCTCCGCGTCGGAAGCGGGAATCCGCAAGGGCGACGTGATTCTGGAAATCGACGGTGTGGCGCTGGGCTCGTCGGCGACCCTCCAGGAACAGATTGCCCGCCGCCGCCCCAACGACAAGGTGGTGCTGTCGGTAAAAAGAGACGGCAAACTGAAACAATTCGAGGTGGTTTTGCGTAATAAGGCAGATAAACCCGAACTGTTGACCCGCGAAGATGTCGATGTGGTCGAGACCTTGGGCGGCAAGTTCCAGGATGCAGGCGAGAAACTGTGCCGCCAACTGGAAATCAAGGGCGGCGTACAGGTGGCGAGCGTCAAGGCCGAGGGCATACTGGCCCGGGCGCGTGTGAAGCAGGGATTCGTCATCACGCACATCAACGACCGCGAGGTGCGCTCGGTGGCCGACATGCGGCGGCTGAACGACAAGATACGCTCGATAGACGGCATCTATCCCAACGGCCGCGCCGCCAGCTATGTGCTGGTGGAGTAGGCGGGGCCTGCCGGGCGGGTTGCGACAACGAAGAAATTACATTGGAGAATAAAACATGCGTCAGTTAAAAATCACGAAATCCATCACCAACCGTGAGAGCGCTTCGCTGGACAAGTACTTGCAGGAGATCGGCAAGGAAGAGCTCATCACGGTGGAGGAGGAGGTGGAACTCGCCCAACGAATCAAGAAAGGAGACCAGGAAGCGCTGGAAAAACTTACGAAAGCCAACCTGCGCTTCGTGGTTTCGGTAGCCAAACAATATCAGAACCAGGGCCTGAGCCTTCCCGACCTGATCAACGAAGGCAACCTGGGGCTTATCAAGGCGGCCGAGAAATTCGACGAGACCCGCGGCTTCAAGTTCATCTCGGATGCCGTGTTGTGGATTACGCAAACGATTCTTCAGGGCACAGTGGGTGGGTCCGAGATCCGAGG
>JAIDUZ010000088.1 GCA_029059935.1 Alistipes sp. | reverse complement strand
GCTCCTCAGAATGACGTCCGACTAAGAGCCGGGGGTTATGATATTGCATGTCGCAGATGCTTCGTTGCCCGGCTCGCGCTGAAAGCGCGACCCCCGCAGCCGGCCCGGGCGGGAACGTAGGAAACTGGTTCTTGCAACCTCACAACAAGCGTCATGTTGAACGAAGTGAAATATCTGTTCAGTCGATTCGATAAGATTAGATTCTTCGCTCTGCTCAGAATGACAAATTCTAAATTAATCTCCCTACGAGGGCTTGACTTTGGCTGCGCCTTGGTCATGTCCGAACAAGTTCGGCATAACTCTCGGCTTGCACCATCATCGCTCCCGCTCGGCAAAGCTCGAACAAGTTCGGCTCTGCCCTCGCTTAATCGCGAAGTTGTGAATTGTGCATTTTGAATTGTGCATTGTTTGTTCCCTCTCTGCGTCATTCATTCCAGCGATTGCTATTTACGCCTGCTGCGGGCTACCGCTACCGTGACGACGGAGCTTTGCTCAACGTCGGCGCGTACGGCTACGTGTGGTCGTCGTCGCCCTACGCGTCGGACGGCACCCACGTACGCTGTGCGGGCTGCCTGTACTTCCATGCGGGCAACGCGAGCCCGCTGAGTTGGGCGAGCCGGTCCTACGGTTTTCCCGTGCGCTGCGTCCAAGCATCTGCCTGTGAAGCTGTCTTTTCCGCTGCCGGTTCCGACGGCCGTTTTGGGTCCGCCGACGGGGCATTGCCGGCAGGCCCGGGGGCCGGTCGCAAATATGGCGGCATCTATTGCGCCGCACGGATTATTTTTCTATCTTTGTGGTCCGATTTCGTCAGACAAAAGAGAAAAAATCAGATACAAAACACTCATTATGAAGATCGTAAGAGAACAGCGCGAGGGCGGCAGCTCGCTGCTCCGCGTGAAGGTCGGCGAGGCCGACTATGCGCAGGAGGTCGAGAAGGTGCTGCGCGACTACCGTCGCAAGGCCAACATCCCCGGTTTCCGCCCCGGCATGGTGCCCATGGGCATCGTCAAGAAGATGTACGGCAAGGGCGTCCTGGCCGAGCAGTCGTACCGCATGGCATCGAACGCCGCGTTCGACTACCTGCAGAAGGAGAAGATCGACTACCTGGGCGATGTCATTCCGTCGGACGAGCAGGGCGACTTCGATTTCGAGAACGGCAAGGAGTTCGAATTCGTCTTCGAGTTCGGCGAGGCTCCCGAAATCAAGCTCGACCTTACGGAGAAGGACAAGGTGACCTACAACCGCATCAAGGTCGACAAGAAGATGCACGACGACTACCGCGCCAACTTCCTGCGCCGCTTCGGCCGTCTGGTCGACACCGAGAAGGTGACGGCCGACGAAGCGCTGAGCGTGACGCTCGACAACGGCGACATGAACATCGCCGATGCCTACGTAGGCCTTATCTCCATGTCGGAGGAGGAGCGCAAGCCTTTCATCGGCAAGAAGGTAGGCGACAAGATGGAGGTCAACATCAACGAACTCTACAAGAATCCGTCGCAGCGCGCCGCCGTGCTGCAGGTCAAGCAGGACGAACTGGAGGGTGTCAACCCTGCATTCTCACTCGAAATCACCAAGATACGCAAGTTTGCCGAACCCGAGCTGAACGAGGAGTTCTTCAAGATGGCGTTCCCGGCCGGCAACGTGAAGTCGGAGGCCGACCTCGACAAGTTTGTCGACGAGGAGATCGCCAAGGAGCTTTCGCGCGAGAGCGACTACCTTTTCACGCTCCAGCTGCGCGACTACCTCATCAAGAAAGCCGGGCTGAAGATGCCCGAAGAATTCCTCAAACGCTGGCTCTACACCATCAACGAGGGCAAGTTCACGATGGAGGAGATAGGCAAGGACTTCGACCAGTTCCTCAAGATGTTCACCTGGAACTACCTGCAGAAGCACTTCATCCAGTCGGAGAAGATCGCCGTGTCGAAGGACGAGGCTGTGGCCGAAGCCAAGGCGCTGGCTGCCGCGCAGTTCGCCCAGTACGGCATGCCCTCGGCTCCGGACGACATGCTGGCCGGCTATGCCGAGAAGATTCTTGCCGACAAGGAGCAGGGGCAGAAAGTCTACGAAAAGCTCTACGAGGTAAAGGTCGTCGAAGCCGTCAAGACCAAGATCAAGGTGACGGAAAAGGCCGTTTCTGCCGACGATTTCGCCAAATTGGCAAAGGAGATTTAGTTTTTCGCAGGAAATTCCTACCTTTGGACTTTGCAGGCGTGATGTTTGCAAAGTCCTTTTTGTGAAAGGGAACGAACTTCGAGAATGCACGATTCATGATGATGAATTTGGAGTTTGCACGATTGGGATGAGGAGTGTCGTACGACCGCGAACACCTCCGGCAATATGTGCCGATGACAATCGGGGCGCATCGGATTTCGCATTTGTCCGTTCCTGAAAATAAAGGTATTTGTGAATTAATCCCCCTGTGGGGTCTTGACTTCGCTCTTGCTCGGCAAAGCCTGCAAGCAGTCTCTGCCCTCGCTTAATCGCGAAGTTGTGAATTAATCCCCCTATGGCGTCTTGACTTCGCTTCCGCTCGGCAAAGCCTGCAAGCAGTCTCTGCCCTCGCTTAATCGCGAAGTTGTGAATTATGAATTGTTCAGATTATGTCCGAATTTGAAAAATACGCACGCGGAAAGTGCGGCATCAGTTCGCTGAAGCTGCACGACTTCCGTTCGGTCTGCGAGGCCTACGTCTCGCCGACGATTATCGAGGAGCGCCAGTTGAACATCGCCACGATGGACGTCTTTTCGCGTCTGATGATGGACCGCATCATCTTCCTCGGCGCACCCATCTACGACGATGCCGCCAACATCATCCAGGCGCAGCTGCTCTTCCTGGAGTCCGTCGACCCCGAGAAGGACATCCAGATCTACATCAATTCGCCCGGCGGTTCGGTCTCGGCCGGTCTGGGCATCTACGACACCATGCAGCTCGTGGCCTCCGACGTGGCGACCATCTGCACGGGACTCGCCGCCTCGATGGGCGCCGTGCTTCTGACGGCCGGCGCTCCCGGCAAGCGGTCGGCGCTGCCCCATTCGCGGGTGATGATCCACCAGCCGCTGGGCGGGGCGCAGGGCCAGGCTTCCGACATCGAAATCACGGCCCGCGAAATCATGAAGACCAAACGCGAGCTCTACGGCATCCTGGCCGCCCACTCGGGGGTCTCGGTCAAGAAAATCGAGAAGGACGCCGACCGCGACTACTGGCTTTCGGCCGCAGAGGCCCGCGACTACGGGCTCATCGACGAAGTGCTCACCAAACGAGAAAAACAATGACGCAAAACCGACGCAACGGCCGCCGCGCAGGCGGCGACAACCCAAGCGACTGCTGTTCCTTCTGCGGTGCCCGGCGCGACGAGGTGGGGTTCATGTTCCAGGGAGTGGACGGGGCCAACATCTGCGACAAGTGCATCGAGCGGGGGCATCAGATTCTTGCCGACAACGAGTCGTTCGTGCGCCAGCAGGCTGCGACGGCGGCTTCGTTCCGCCGGGAGGACCTTCTGAAGCCCGCGCAAATCAAGGATTTCCTCGACCAGTATGTTATCGGACAGGACGATGCCAAGCGCTATTTGTCCGTTGCGGTCTACAACCACTATAAGCGTCTGCTTCACGCTCCCAAGGAGGGCGAGGTCGAAATCGACAAGTCCAACGTGGTGCTCGTAGGTCCTACGGGTACGGGCAAGACGCTGATGGCCCGCACGATAGCCAAGCTGCTGAAGGTGCCGTTCACCATCGTCGACGCCACGGTCCTCACGGAGGCCGGTTATGTCGGCGAGGATGTCGAGAGCATCCTCTCGCGTCTGTTGCAGGTGGCCGACTACAACGTGGCGCTGGCCGAGCGCGGCATCGTCTTCATCGACGAAATCGACAAGATTGCGCGCAAGGGCGACAACCCCTCCATTACGCGCGACGTCTCGGGCGAAGGCGTGCAACAGGCGCTGCTCAAGCTGCTGGAAGGCACCGTGGTCAACGTGCCGCCCCAGGGCGGACGCAAGCATCCCGACCAGAAGTTCATCCAGGTCGACACGCGCAACATCCTTTTCATCTGCGGCGGAGCGTTCGACGGCATCGAACGCAAGATTGCCCAACGGCTCAACACCCGCGCCGTGGGCTACGGCCGTGCCGAGGGAGCGAGCATCGACCGGTCGAACCTGATGCAGTATGTCACTCCGCAGGACCTCAAGTCGTTCGGGCTGATTCCCGAACTTGTGGGACGCCTGCCGGTGCTCACCTACATGCAGCCCCTGGAGCGCGAAGCCCTGCGGCGCATCCTCACCGAGCCCAAGAACGCCATTGTCAAGCAGTATGAACGACTGTTCGAACTCGACGGCGTGAAGCTGAAGTTCGACGACGAGGCCCTCGATTTCATTGTCGACAAGGCTGTGGAGTTCAAACTCGGCGCCCGCGGCCTGCGGTCGATCTGCGAGGCCGTGATGATGGACGCCATGTTCGACCTGCCGTCGGGCGATGCGCCCCGCTTCACCGTCACGGGGCCCTACGCCTCGGAAAAAATCGGCCGGGCGAATATTTGTGCCTACAAGCAGGTGGGATAAGCGCGTTTTTTTATTATCTTTGGCTTTGCCTTAGATACTCCCGCCCGGCAAAATGCAGGCAGACTTGCTTTTGCCCTCGCTTATTCGTATCTTTGACTGGTGTCGAAGATACTGCGCCTCGGTAATGCTCAAATAAATTTGGCATTACGCTCGGCTTGCACTTTACCACCGCTCCGCGGCGGTTTAGATAGGCGGCGCCTCGGCAAAAATCAAACTTCGTTTGTTTTTGCCCTCGGCTTGCACTATCTTTGTTTCTGCTGCGCGAACGGGCCGCGGCGGGATTCTGAACGGAATACAAAACAATTTGAAATAGCTTATGTCTACAAATTCCAAACTTACGCGCGTCGCCGACAACATCCGCATCCTGTCGGCCGCCATGGTCGAGAAGGCCAAGTCGGGGCATCCGGGCGGTGCCATGGGCGGTGCCGATTTCATCACGGTGCTCTACACCGAGTTCCTGCGCTACGATCCCGAGCGCATGGACCATCCGTTCCGCGACCGTTTCTTCCTCGACCCGGGTCACATGTCGCCGATGCTCTACTCCACGCTGGCGCTGGCCGGCCACTATTCGGCCGAGGACCTGCAATCGCTGCGGCAGTGGGGCAGCGTCACGCCCGGACACCCCGAGGTCGACGTCATGCGCGGTGTGGAGAACACGTCGGGCCCCCTGGGCCAGGGCCATGCCATGGCTTTGGGCGCCGCCATTGCCGAACGTTTCCTTGCGGCCCGCTTCGGCGAGTGGACGGCCCACAAGACCTATGCCTACATCTCCGACGGCGCCGTCGAGGAGGAGATTTCGCAGGGCGTCGGCCGCATCGCCGGACACCTGGGCCTGGCGAACTTCATCATGTATTATGATTCCAACAACATCCAGCTCTCCACCAAGGTCGACGAGGTGGACACGGAGAACGTGGCCCAGAAGTACGAGGCGTGGGGCTGGAACGTGCTGACGGTCGACGGTCACAATATCGACGAACTGCGCGGTGCGCTCGTGGCCGCCAACGCCGAGACCGAGCGTCCGACGCTCATCATCGGCCGCACCATCATGGGCAAGGGTGCTGTGGCTGCCGACGGTTCGTGCTACGAGGACAAGGTTTCGACCCACGGCCAGCCGCTTTCGGCCGCCGGTGCCGACCTGGCCGCCACCATCCGCAACCTCGGCGGCAATCCCGACGACCCGTTCGCATTCTTCGACGAGAGCCGCGAGGTGTTCGCCGCACGCCGCGAAGCCCTGAAAACCTGGGCCGCCGAGCAGGCTCGGGTCGAAAAGAGCTGGCGCCAGGAACACAAGGAGCTGGCCCGCAAACTCGACATGTTCCTCAAAGGCGAACTCCCCGAAATCGACTACAAGTCGGTCGAGATGAAAGCCGATGTCGCCACGCGCGCCGCATCGGCCACGGTGCTGGGTCTCTACGCCGAGAAGATCGAGAACATGATCGTCGCTTCGGCCGACCTCTCCAACTCCGACAAGACCGACGGCTTCCTGAAAAAGACCAAGGCGTTCGTCAAGGGCGATTTCTCCGGCAAGTTCTTCCAGGCCGGTGTCTCGGAGCTCACGATGGCCTGCGTCATGAACGGCATGGCGCTGCACGGCGGTGTCATTCCCGCGTGCGGCACGTTCTTCGTCTTCTCCGATTACATGAAGCCGGCCGTGCGCCTGGCGGCCCTCATGCGGCTGCACGTCATCTATGTCTGGACCCACGACTCGTTCCGCGTCGGCGAGGACGGCCCTACGCATCAGCCCGTTGAGCATGAGGCGCAGATTCGTCTGATGGAGCACCTCAAAAACCACCACGGCGAACGTTCGATGGTCGTTCTGCGGCCTGCCGACGGCGAGGAGACCCTGATGGCATGGAAGACTGCCGTAGAGGAGCATCGTCCCGTCGCGCTGGTGCTGTCGCGTCAGAATATCAAGAACTTGCCTACGCTGGGCCGCACGCGCCGCGAGGAGGCCGCACAGGTCGCCAAGGGCGGTTATGTTGTTGTCGATGCCGCCAAGCCGGCTGCCGTGCTTGTCGCCACCGGCTCCGAGGTCGCCACGTTGGTCGAGGGTGCCGAGCTGCTGGCCAAGGAGGGCATCGCCGTGCGCGTCGTCAACGTGCCGAGCGAGGGTCTTTTCCGCGACCAGCCCAAATCGTACCGCGAGGGCGTGCTGCCCGCCGGCATCGTGCGTTACGGTCTCACTTCCGGTCTGCCCGTCAATCTGTTGGGTCTGGTCGGCGAGAACGGCATGATCCATGGTCTCGACCATTTCGGTTTCTCGGCACCCTACAAGGTCCTCGACGAGAAGTTCGGGTTCAACGGTGAAACCGTAGCCGCCGAAGTAAAGAAACTGCTGGGAAAATAGTTTCCGGCGGCAACGTCTTCACGTGGCCGGCGAATGGAAAGGCGGCAACGTCTTCACGTGGCCGGCGTGGGCTTTTTTGGCGGCAACGTCCTTTCAAGGAGCCGCCGAAGTGGAGCCAAGGGTTTCCGCCTTTTTTGCTAACGAAATCGCCCCGGAATTTTCCGGGGCGGTTCCGTATGACGGATTGCCGGCTTTTGCGCCGCCGACAGCATTCTCCGGTCTGCGGCCCGAACTGCGAAACGACCGCTCCGGCGGCGAACGATAGGATTTTTCCTTTTTATTTCCTATTTTTGTCGATTGGAAAACGTCAACGACGTTTATATACATGGATGTACCGACAGTTCGAGGATTCGAATCCTTCGGCTCTCCGACCGAAGCCCCTCCCAAGGGAGGGGTTTGGGGTGGGGTCCAAGACTGAATACGCGGCCCTCGGCCGCGAGCCACAACGCTCGGATTCGAGATGTCATTCCTCAGACGCTGGTACAT
>JAIDUZ010000087.1 GCA_029059935.1 Alistipes sp. | reverse complement strand
CCGGGCGCAAGGTCGAAGACCTTGATTATTCTTGGGGACCTCTACCTGCGGCGAGCAAACATTACGAATCCCCGTTCCTAACGGGGCGGGCCTCCGCTGCGGGAGGCTGCGGCCCGCACGATTCTTCGAATCGCTCTTACAGAAACGGATTAATTTTGAATTGTGAATTGATAAACCGGCTCCGCAACAAACTGGGATGAACAACTGCCCCTTTCTGCCGGTACGAAAAACGGCAAAACAACGGGCAGCGGATTGCTGAATCTGCTCAAGCCACGCTGGCGGGAACCGTGGTCCCAGCCACTCCGGGCGAAAGCGGCGGCTTCGGGTCAGGCGATATGTGCCTTGCGGTCTCGACGATGCGAAGTCGGGATTTGTCCGGCATTCGGTCGGGACTCTTCCAAGGGTGTATCGAGGTTGGAACAACGCCGACAGCGACAAGTTGCAGCGGTCGGAGTTGAATTCCGCTTTCGGGATGTCGCGGCATCCGTTGGACTATCGGGAGACGAAGAAGTCGTAGATGCGGCGCGAGATGCGGGCGATGACGGCCGCGTCGGTGGCGTCATCCTCCCGGGAATCGGCGATGAAGACCGCAACGGAGTAACTGCGGCCGTCGGGCAGAAAGACGATGCCGATGTCGTTGTCGGCGGCGACGATGCCCTGCTCATTGCGGAAGCCGCTGCCGGTCTTGTGGGCGACGGCCGTTCCGGGCGGAAGCAGCCCCTTGAGTTTGTCGGGGCCCGTTGCTGTGGAGACCATGGTGCGCATGAGCAAGTCGCCGGAGGAAGGCCGGAGCAGCTCGCCGCGGCGGAAACGCTCCAGAAGCCGCACGGCATCGAGCGGCGAAGAGGTATTGTCGTATTGAGTGGCCGGATTGTCGTGCATGGCAGCTTCGTCGGCCGCGATGGCGGTGTTGCGAAGTCCGAGCCGGCGCACGTAGCGCTCGACGGCGGCGGGTCCGCCGAGGAACCGGAAAAAGAGGTCGCAGACGTTGTTGTCGCTCAATGCAACGCTGTAATGCAACAGTTCGGCGATGGGAAGCGAATAACCGCCGCCGGGCTGCGCGTCGCGCAACGGCGACCAGGTGTCGGGAAGCAGATCGGCAGCCCGGACGGGCAGGAGGAAGTCCGGCGTCAGGCGGGCCCGGTCGAGCGAATCGAGCAGAGCGAGGGCCTGGTGGAACTTGAAGACGCTGGCCATCGGATAACCGGGCCGGTCGTTGACGGTCAACGTATCGCCCTCGGCCAAGACGACAGCCACGCCGACGGAAGCCCGGACGGAATCGACGAGCGAATGCAAGTCGCGTTCGAGCTCGGCCCGTCGCACTGCGTGGTGCGCAGCCTGCGACGAACAACCGACCGCTGCCCAACAACAGAACAGGAACGACAGGACGCGGAACATGGGGCTACTGGCGGGGCTTGATGAAGCGGTAGCCGATGGAAACGCCGATTTTGTTGGGGTACCATTCCGACGACCCGTTGAACGGGTCGGGGTATTTGGTCGGGACGGGGCGGTGGGGGTTCATGTCGATTTCGCCGCTGAAACGTT
>JAIDUZ010000086.1 GCA_029059935.1 Alistipes sp. | reverse complement strand
GGCGACAAGATGGCCGGCCGCCACGGTAACAAGGGTATCGTGGCCAAGGTCGTGCGCGACGAGGACATGCCGTTCCTGGAGGACGGTACCATCGTCGACATCTGTCTGAACCCGCTGGGCGTGCCTTCGCGAATGAACCTCGGACAGATCTACGAGACCGTGCTCGGTTGGGCCGGCCGCGAGCTGGGGCTGAAGTTCGCCACGCCGATTTTCGACGGTGCCTCCCTCGACCAGATCAACGAATACACCGCACAGGCAGGCATTCCGCACAGCGGCCGTACCTACCTCTACGACGGCGGCACGGGCGAGATGTTCGACCAGCCGGCCACCGTGGGTGTGATTTACATGCTCAAGCTCGGCCACATGATCGACGACAAGATGCATGCCCGTTCTATCGGTCCCTACTCGCTCATCACCCAGCAGCCGCTGGGCGGTAAGGCGCAGTTCGGCGGTCAGCGTTTCGGTGAGATGGAGGTGTGGGCGCTCGAAGGCTTCGGCGCCGCCAACATCCTGCAGGAGATTCTGACCATCAAGTCCGACGACGTGATGGGCCGCGCCAAGGCCTACGAGGCCATCGTCAAGGGCGAGAACCTGCCCAAGCCGGGTATCCCCGAGGCGATGAACGTGCTGTTGCACGAGTTGCGCGGTCTGGCCCTGTCGGTCAAACTGGAGTAAGGGTTTTTAGAGGAAAAGAAAAAAACAAACGATATGTCAATTTCCAAAGACAACAAAGGCGGTAACGGTTACAACCGCATCTCGATCGGCCTGGCCTCCCCCGAGGAGATCCTGGCCCAGTCGAGCGGCGAGGTGCTCAAGCCCGAAACCATCAACTACCGCACCTACAAGCCCGAGCGCGACGGTCTCTTCTGCGAGCGTATCTTCGGCCCCGTGAAGGACTACGAGTGCCATTGCGGCAAGTACAAGCGCATCCGTTACAAGGGCATCGTCTGCGACCGCTGCGGTGTGGAGGTGACCGAGAAGAAGGTGCGCCGCGAACGCATGGGCCATATCTCGCTGGTCGTGCCGGTGGTGCATATCTGGTATTTCCGTTCGCTTCCCTCGAAAATCGGTTACCTGCTGGGTATTCCGTCGAAGAAGCTGGAGGCCATCATCTACTATGAGCGTTACGTCGTCATCAATCCCGGCGCCGCTGCCGAGCAGGGCATCGAGCGGTTGACGACCCTCGCCGAGAAGGAGTACCTCGACGTGCTGGCCGCCCTGCCCAAGGGCAACCAAGCGTTGGCCGACGACGATCCCGACAAGTTCGTGGCCATGATGGGCGCCGAGGCCATCTATACGCTTCTGAAGCAGGTAGACCTCGATTCGATGTCCTATGCTCTGCGCCACAAGGCTTCGACCGAGACGTCGCAGCAGCGCAAGTCGGAGGCTTTGAAGTGCCTGAACGTCATCGAGTCGTTCCGCGCGTCGGAGGGCAAGAACAAGCCCGAATGGATGGTGCTGAGCGTCATCCCCGTCATCCCGCCCGAGCTGCGTCCTCTGGTGCCGCTGGACGGCGGACGTTTCGCCACCTCGGACCTGAACGACCTCTACCGCCGCGTCATCATCCGCAACAACCGTCTCAAACGGCTCATCGAAATCAAGGCTCCGGAAGTCATCCTGCGCAACGAGAAGCGCATGTTGCAGGAGGCCGTCGATTCGCTCTTCGACAACTCGCGCAAGTCGAACGCCGTGAAGAACGAGTCCAACCGCCCGCTCAAATCCCTCTCGGATTCGCTCAAGGGCAAGCAGGGCCGCTTCCGTCAGAACCTGTTGGGTAAGCGCGTCGACTACTCGGCCCGTTCGGTCATCGTCGTGGGTCCCGAGCTGAAGATGCACGAGATGGGTATCCCCAAGGATATGGCCGCCGAGCTCTACAAGCCGTTCGTCATCCGCAAGCTCATCGAGCGCGGCATCGTCAAGACGGTGAAGTCGGCCAAGAAAATCATCGACCGCAAGGACCCCGTCATCTGGGGCATCTTGGAGAACGTCATCAAGGGTCACCCCGTGCTGATGAACCGTGCCCCGACGCTGCACCGCCTCGGTATCCAGGCTTTCCAGCCCAAACTCATCGAGGGCAAGGCCATGCAGCTCCACCCGCTGGCTTGTACGGCGTTCAACGCCGACTTCGACGGCGACCAGATGGCCGTGCACCTGCCGCTGGGCAACGCCGCCATCCTGGAGGCGCAGCTGCT
Source organism: Alistipes sp. (assembly GCA_029059935.1). GTDB lineage: Bacteria > Bacteroidota > Bacteroidia > Bacteroidales > Rikenellaceae > Alistipes. The sequence goes on along the minus strand of JAIDUZ010000086.1, from coordinate 39,053 downwards.
GATGCTGGGTTCGCACAACGTCCTCAATCCTGCCAACGGCGCACCTATCACCGTGCCGTCGCAGGACATGGTTCTGGGTCTCTACTACATCACCAAGCCCCGCAAGGGCGTGAAGGGCGAGGGCTATACTTTCTACGGCCCCGAAGAGGCCATCATCGCCTACAACGAGAAGCGTGCCGACCTGCACGCCATCGTGAAGTGCCTGGTCGATGACCTCGACGAGAACGGCAACCCTGTGAGCGTGGTCAAGGAGACGACCATCGGCCGCATTCTCTTCAACCAGGTGGTGCCCAAGGAGGTCGGTTACATCAACGAGGTGCTGACCAAGCGTTCGCTGCGCGACATCATCGCCGTGGTGATGAAGAAGGCCGGCGCCGACAAGGTGGCCGCGTTCCTCGACGACATCAAGAACCTCGGTTACCGCATGGCATTTCAGGGCGGTCTGTCGTTCAACCTCGACGCCGTCATCATCCCCGAGGAGAAGGAGAAGCTCGTGCAGGAGGGTTACGACCGTTCGGACGCCATCATGGAGGACTACAACATGGGTCTCATCACCAACAACGAGCGTTATAACCAGATCATCGACGTGTGGACCAACATCAACTCCAAGTTGACCAAGGCCGTGATCGACACGCTCGTCAAGGACGAGGACGGTTTCAACCCCGTCTACATGATGCTCGACTCCGGAGCCCGCGGTTCGAAGGAGCAGATCCGTCAGCTGAGCGGTATGCGCGGTCTGATGGCCAAGCCGCAGAAGTCGGGTGTCGAGGGTGGCCAGCAGGTCATCGAGAACCCGATTCTCTCCAACTTCAAGGAGGGTCTTTCGGTGCTCGAATACTTCATCTCTACGCACGGTGCCCGCAAGGGTCTGGCCGATACCGCCTTGAAGACGGCCGACGCCGGTTACCTGACGCGCCGTCTGGTCGACGTGGCGCAGGACGTCATCATCAACGAGGAGGACTGCGGCACGCTGCGCGGTCTGACGGCTACGGCCATCAAGCGCAACGACGACGTGGTCCAGACGCTCTACGACCGCATCCTGGGTCGTGTCGCCTTGAACGACGTCATCCACCCGCTCACGGGCGAAGTGCTCTGCAAGGCCGGCGAGGAGATCACCGAGTCCATCGCCGAGGCGATCGAGAAGTCGCCGCTGGAGTCGGTCGAAATCCGTTCGGTCCTCACCTGCGAAGCCCGTCGCGGCGTCTGCGCCAAGTGCTACGGCCGCAACCTCGCTACGGCCCGTATGGTTCAGAAGGGCGAAGTGGTCGGCGTCATCGCCGCCCAGTCCATCGGCGAGCCGGGTACGCAGCTGACTCTGCGTACGTTCCACGTCGGCGGTGTGGCCGGCGGTACGGCAGTCGAAACCAACGTGGTGTCGAAATACGAAGGTCGTCTGGAAATCGACGAGCTGCGCACCGTCAAGGGCAAGAACGCCGCAGGCGAAGCAATCGACATCGTCATCTCGCGTCAGTCGGAGTTCCGCATCGTCGACCCGAAGACCGAAATCGTACTCTATACGCACAACCTGCCTTACGGTTCGACGCTCTTCATGGCGGACGGTGCCACGGTGAAGAAAGGCGACCTCATCTGCGAATGGGACCCCTACAATGCCGTCATCATCTCGGAATTCGAGGGCAAAGCCGTCTACGACAGCGTCATCGAGGGTGTCACCTACCGCGACGAGCGCGACGAGCAGACGGGTCTCTCGGAGAAAGTGGTCATCGAGTCCAAGGACAAGACCAAGAACCCCGTCATCCGCATCGTCAACAAGGAGGGCGAGGAGGTCAAGCAGTACAACCTGCCCGTGGGCGCTCACGTCGTGGTCAAGGACAACGCCAAAATCAAGGCCGGCGATGTGCTCATCAAGATTCCGCGTGCCGTCGGCAAGTCGGGCGGCGACATCACCGGCGGTCTGCCGCGCGTGACCGAGCTCTTCGAGGCCCGCAATCCGTCGAACCCCGCCATCGTGTCGGAAATCGACGGCGAAGTGACCTTCGGCAAAATCAAGCGCGGTAACCGCGAAATCGTCATCACCTCCAAGGAGGGCGATCAGAAGCGTTACCTGGTGCCCCTGTCGCGTCAGATCATCGTGCAGGAGAACGACTATGTCAAGGCCGGCAGCGCCCTTTCGGACGGTGCCATCACCCCGACCGACATCCTGAACATCCTCGGTCCTACGAAGGTGCAGGAGTATATCGTCAACGAGGTGCAGGAGGTCTACCGCATGCAGGGCGTGAAGATCAACGACAAGCATTTCGAGGTGATCGTGCGCCAGATGATGTCGAAAGTAAAAATCGAGGACCCGGGCGACACCCGTTTCTTCGAGGATCAGATCGTCGACAAGTGGGAGTTCATGGATGTCAACGACGAGCTCTACGACAAGGTGGTCGTCACCGAGGCCGGCGATTCGTCGAACCTCCAGCCCGGACAGATCGTCTCGCTGCGTAAGTTGCGCGACGAGAATTCGAGCCTCAAGCGCCGCGATTTGCGCCCCGTCCAGGTGCGCGACATCGTCCCCGCTACGTCGACCCAGGTGCTGCAGGGTATCACCCGCGCCGCACTCCAGACTTCGAGCTTCATCTCGGCGGCTTCGTTCCAGGAGACCACCAAGGTGCTCAACGAGGCGGCCATCCAGGCCAAGGTCGACCCGCTGGAGAACCTCAAGGAGAACGTCATCTGCGGTCACCTGATTCCCGGCGGTACCGGTCTGCGCGAATACGACAACCTCGTTGTCGGCTCCAAAGCCGAGATGGAGGAAATCCGGCAGGCTCAGTAGTCGCAGAACATTTCCCGGAGGGCCCCCTGTCGGGTGGCCGTTCCGTCAAAAGAATCCGCTCCGGTTTTCCGGAGCGGATTCTTTGTTGCTTGCGGACGGGCCGCGATGGACGGTTCAGAACCGATAGCCCAGTGTCAGTGCATAGGTCGTGGCGTGGTCGCTGCCCGTTTTGGCAAGCCGCGTCAGACCGTATTGTACTTCGGGGCCTACGACGAATCGTCCGATTACGAAATCGATTCCGGCCCCGATGCCGAGTTCGCAGCGTTTGGCGTCGTACTGCGTGCCTTCGGGCAATACGCTCCGTACGCGGCAGGCGGCATAGGGGCCCGCGTGCACTTCGAGTCGGGTGCGTCCGGCCAGCCGGAACGAGCCGACGGCCTCGACGGGGATGTCGAGGTAGGAGAGCCGGATGGCGTGGCTGTAGTCGATGACGTCGCTGGTGGTCGAGGCTCCCTTGTTCGTGTAGAACAGTCCCGTGCGGATGCCGAAGCGGTCGCCGAAAAGGTACTCGACGCCGATTCCGGTGCGGAGGCCCAGTTTGAGGTGCCGGTCGCCGAAGCTGGCGACCGCGGCTCCGGCGCGCAGGTCGACATGGAGTTGTGCCGAAGCACCGAATGCTGCGAGCAGCAGTGTGGCTGTAAGAAGGATTTTTTTCATGGTGTGTTTTTGTTAAATTTGCACTGCAAAGTAAGCCCGGTTATTCTGCCCGGGCAATACTGAAAAATCATTAATGGAAGCGTTGCAGCGCGAATATGAAAGTTTGCTGGATGCGCAGCATTTCGATGCCGGGGAGTTGGACTACTCGGTGCTGGACCGCCACATCGCACGGTTGACGCTGCTGGCCCGGGTGGCCAACAGCGGAATCTCGGTCTTCGACATGTATCGTCGCCGTCATGTCTTCGCCTCGTATAATTTTGCGGAGTTGTTCCATTACGACATGGAGGGTATCGCGACGGAGGACGCGGCTTATTTCAGCCGGCATATCCATCCCGACGATTTGTGGACCCTGCACCGCAACGGCATCGCCTGCATGCGCTATCTGTTGGAGCATAAGGAATTGGCCCCCGACATGAAACTGATCAACGAATATCGGGTGGAGGCCTGCGGACGCTATGTCCGCGTGATCGAGCAGTTCCAGGTACTGGAGTTCGACCGGCGGGGCAATGTCTGGCTTTCGTTGAGTATGCTGGACGTGTCGCCCAACCAGGGGGCGCTGGACGGCGTGCGCAGTCAGCTGCTCAATTTCCGCACCGGTGCGGTGGTTCCGTTCCCGTTTCCGGCGGAGAGCGGCCGGGAGTCGCAGCTTTCGGGCCGGGAGCGGGAGATTCTGCGTCTGATCGGTCAGGGCAAGCTCTCCAAGGAGATTGCCGGCGAATTGGCCATCAGCGTGCATACGGTCAACACGCATCGGCAGCGCATTCTGGAAAAACTCAACGTGGACAATTCGATGGAGGCTGTGCGTTACGCCTCGGTGCACGGCCTGCTGGAGTAGCGCGCGGCTATTTCCGTTCGTAGCGCTTGGCCAGGCCGCCTTCGGCGGTTTCGCGGTAGAGCGAGGGGAGGTTGTGGCCGGTTTCGTTCATCACTTCCACCACCTTGTCGTACGACACCAGGTGCGAACCGTCGGAGAGCGTGGCGTAGATGTTGGCATCGAGGGCTCGGGCGGCAGCCACGGCGTTGCGTTCGATGCAGGGCACCTGCACCAGTCCGCAGACCGGGTCGCACGTGAGACCCAGGTGGTGTTCCAGCCCCATTTCGGCCGCATATTCGATTTGCGACGGCGTGCCGCCGAAAAGCTGGCACGCTGCGGCTGCGGCCATGGCGCAGGCTACGCCTACCTCGCCCTGGCAGCCTACTTCGGCGCCGGAAATCGAGGAGTTGAATTTGGCGACATTGCCGAAGAGTCCCGCCGTGGCCAGAGCCCGGAGGATGCGGATGCGCAGGAAGTCGCGCGAGGTGGCCAGGTGGTGCAGTACGGCCGGCACCACGCCGCTCGACCCGCAGGTGGGGGCCGTCACGACAATGCCGCCCGAGGCGTTTTCTTCCGAGGTGGCCAGTGCGTAGGCGTAGATTTTGGCCCGCGAACTCATCGAGGCCGTATAGCTCTTCGACTTGACCATGTAGGTGCTCGCCTTGCGGGCCACTTTCAGCCCGCCGGGCAGTACGCCGTCGTTGTTGAGTCCGCGCTGGATGGTGTCGCACATGGTCGTCCACACGGTGTCGAGGTAGTCCCATATCTCGGGGCCCTCGCAGTCGTCGACATATTCCCAGTAGGTTTTGCCCTCACGATAGCACCATTCCTTGATTTCGCCGATGGTGGTCATGGGGTAGATGCTTCGCGGTTCTTCGCGGCGGGTGGTTTCGTCGGCCAGGGCGCCGCCCCCGACGCTGTATGTTTTCCAGCTGTCGACGGTCTCGTTGCCGCGCAGTCCTTCGAACAGCATGCCGTTGGGATGGAATGCCGGGATTTCTTCGGGGCGCCACACGATTTCGGTGGGGGCATGGGGCGTCAGCGAATCGAGGATGGCCGCGTCGGTCAGGTGGCCTTTGCCCGTGGCCGCAAGCGAGCCGTAGAGCGTCACGCGGTACGAGGTGACGTCGAGACAGCGTTTGCGGAAGATTTCGGCCGCCTTCTTGGGGCCCATCGTGTGACTGCTCGACGGGCCGTGCCCTATCTTGTAGAGTTCCTTGAGCGATTCCATGCGACTGTGCTTTGCCGGGTCATACGAAAAAGAGCGTGTACGGAACACCCTCTTTTCGTTGCGGACCCTTGTGTGTGGTAGCCCCACCGCGACTCGAACGCGAATTTAGGGTTTAGGAAACCCTCGTTCTATCCCTTGAACTATGGAGCCTTGAGCGCCTGCATCCTTTTCGTTTCCGCGGTCCGCGGTCCGAAAAGAGTGCAGTGCCTCCCTTTTGGCGGGAGACACTGCAAAGATAGCGCAAGCCGAGCGGAAAAGCAAACGGAGGTTGCATTTTCCCGGGACACCGCTTGTCGGACCCGAAGCCTTGCTTGGATAAAGTGCAAGCCGGGCGCAATCCTAAAACCTGAATATATCTCGGCAATATGCTTGTCCGCAAAAATGCCCTTCAGTCGTTTTTTGCGGCTCTTGGAGCCGCGCGGGCCGGAACCTCCCCCAGCGGAGGCCCGCAAACATCCGGCTGGCGCCGGGCGTGCCCCGCAGGCTCCGCCCCGTTAGGAACGGGGGCAGATTTTTTGTGTCGCGGTCCGAAATACATATTCTGCCAATTGACAGGCATCCGCAAAGGAGGAGTATTTTGGCGGATAAGCACTTTCGGCAGGTCGGAGTTCCGTTTCTCCGCATTCCGGACCGGACGTTTCGTTCTCCGTTTCGGCTGTGCGATTCGCGGGCGTCAGAAGTGGAAGCCTACGCCGATCGAAAAGACGTTCGCATGGAGCTTGTAGTTGCCCGAAAATACGTCGGTCAGCTGCGACGGATTGCCGTACTGGTAGATGGGGTAGGAGCCCGTGCGCTCGGGGTCGGCCGACGACACGAAGCTGTAGGCCAGGTCGATGGTCATGAACTTGGCGGGGCGGAATCCCAGGCCGACGGTGTAGGCCGCCTTGGTCATCGAGGGGGTCTCCGGATTGAGGTACTTGCTGTCCACGGGGCTCTCGTCGACATACATGCCCATGCGGGCCGTGAGCCAGTCGGTGGCCTTGTACTGACCGCCGAGACGGATGGCCAGCGTGTTGGAGTAGTTTTTCTCGGAGACGATCGGTTTGATGCCCAGTTCGGTTTCGTTGAATTCGACGTTGAGCGTCTTGTAGGCGCTCCAGCCGTTCCACTGCAAGTCGAGACCTACCTCCCATTTGGGCGTCGGGCGGAACGAGACGCCCCACGTCACCACGGTGGGGAGGGGCAGTTCGGCGTTGAACGTGCCGCGGTCGAGCCCCGGGATCACCTCGGGCTCGTCCGACATCACGCTCAGCGTGTTGAGCAGCGTCAGGTAATTCTGGGCTTCGGACGATGCATAGTTGAGCGAGGCGTGCCCCTTGTCCACTTTCATGTTCATGCGCGAGCGCCAGGTCATGCCGACCGACCATTCGTCGGTGATGTCCCAGAGGATTCCGGCATTGACGCCGATGGCTACCTTGGCGTCGCCTTCCAGCTTGGCCGAGACGATGGACTGGTTTTCGAAATGCGAGGCGAAGTAGGCAGCTCCGGCTTTGGCCTGGCCAACGTAGCCTTGCAGGGCTGCAATCTGCGCCGCCGTTTCCGGAGTCGCGGGCAACTGCTGGAGCTGATCGATCTTAGTTTGGAGCTTGGTTGCGGCCAGCTTGAGCCCTCCGGCAGCCGTCAGGTTGCCCGTGGCTGTGGGAAGCATCGAGCGCGAAAGGTCGAAGTTGCCCCACGTAATCATCAGTCCGGCGCCTATCGAGAGCCGGTCGCATATCTTGAACGAAAGGGTCGGCTGTACGGTGAAGGCCTTGAGGTTGATTTGCTGTACCAGATGGGCGCCCGACCAATTGTCGCCCCAGTTCATCGACGAGCCGTAGGGCGTGAAGAAGCCTACGCCGACCGCAAGCCGGTCGATGGGTTTGTAGTTGAAATAGACGTGCAGCGGGGTCGAGAGTTTGTTGTCCGACTTCTCGATGGGACCCGTGGTATAACCGTTGTCCTTGTCGGGCAGCGCGCGGTAGCGTACATTGGAAAGAATGCCCGTGAAACCGGCCGAGAGGTCGAACTGCGACTGTTGGAACGACGCGGCCGCGGGGTTGAAGAAGATCGACTCCGAATTGAGCTTCATGGCCGTGCCCACATGTCCCATGGCGGTCTGTCGTGCCGACATGTTGTTGACCTGGTAGCCTTCGGCCGAAGCGGTTGCGGCCATGGCTGCGGCAGCCGTCAGAAGGAGAATTTTTTTCATACGTTGTGTTTTTGTTCTTGCTTGCCCGCCGGCAGGCGGACGTAAAATTCGGTGGCAAAAGTAGGCAAATAATCCCCGGAAGCCAAATATTTTGGTCTGAAATGCCTGAAAATTCAACTGAAAGGCGTGTAAGCGGCCGGTTCGGCCGGAAAAGGCCCCGACCGACCGATTCTTTATCGGGACGAAGCGGCGGATTTCCGTGTGGCTTCCGGGGCCGAAGCATCCTCGGACCGGGTCGGCCGGGTAAAATCTTTTCTGTCAGTCTTGTTTAAGGTATGCTTTTTGGAATGGGGTGTGGGTCCGGCGGAGCAATGCAAAACCGGGGCCGCATGATGTTCGGATGTACGGTCCGGAATCGACCGTACCAGTTAATAAAAATTTGGAATCCGGCATGCCCGATGAAACCCGGATTGTTCTATTTGTCTAAAATCAAGCCGGAAGCCACCGAGAGCTAACAAAACTTTTCGGAAAAAACAAAAAAATATCTGGAAAATTTGTGGGGGGGGGGAATTTTTTTCATATATTTGCGGCGTGAAGAGGTCTGTGAACCGCGGCTCTTCGATGTTCCGTACGGTGGTAAGAATGTTTCGTTCGGGCACCCGGAATTCGCGGCAAATCAGCTTCCTATCCGGTTTTAGGCGGGTTCAACCGCTTGGAACGCAGTACATAAATTGTTGACAAGGCAGTGCCGCTTTGCTTAGGTTGGAGCTTTCGCCCCGGCCGATTTCCACTTGTTCGGAAGTGTCGGAAAAGTTGGAAATGCAGGGTGAGACGGTGGAATTTCGAACAAAATTAAATAAACGTGTCGGCCTCCGGTTGCCCGACGGTCGTTGTCTCGAAAAGGATATTCGGACTTCGACGCATGTCGGCAATCACGATGTTCGGGCTGTAACTCTGATAAGTATGAAGATTTTTGACTCTCCCAAATTTTTCCGGTTCTTGCCGGTCGCTCTGTGTCTGATGTTTCTGACGCCGGCATTGCGGGTTGCGGCTCTTCCCGCTCCTCCCGAGTCGGGTTCCCAGCTCTCGATCGCCGATTCGACCTATCGTCAGGTCATCACCGAGGGTTCGAAAAGTCTGAGTTGCTACCTCAACTATCCGCAGGGAAGCGCCAAGATCATCCCCGATTTCGAGAACAATGCCGCGGAGTTGGAGAAGCTCGACGCCTTCATCCGCCAGGTCTTCCGTGACAGTCTCATCTATGTCGACTCGATTCGTCTGACGGGTTATTGCTCGATCGAGGGTTCGTTCACCGCCAACGAACGTTTGGCCAAGACCCGTGCGTTGGGCTTCAAGACCTACCTCGACAACGAGTACGACCTCTCCCAGCATTATCCCATCCGCGTCAATTGGGTTGCCGAGGACTGGGACATGCTCCGCAAGCTCGTCGAGGAGTCCGACATGCGTTATCGTTCCGAGGTGTTGAACCTCATCAACAATGTCGACGTCTTCCAGGGGCGTGAGAAGAAACTCATGGACCTGGCCGGCGGCGTTCCTTATAAGTATATGCTCAAGAATTTCTTCCCCGCCTTGCGCCGTGTCGAAATCACCGTCAACTACGACTTGCGCCGTATTTTGGAGGAGAAATTGCATACCAAACTTTCGCAGGAGGAGTTCGAGGCCGCTTTGGCCAGGGAGCGTGAAGAGGCCTTGGCCGAGGAGCGCCGTTTGGCCGAACTCGCCGCCATGGAGGAATCGGCACGTCTCGAAGCCGAACGCCAGGCCCGCGAGGCCGAACGCCTCGAAGCGCTGCGCATAGCCCAGGAGGAGGCCCGTCTGCAGGCCCAGCGTCGTGCCGAGGAGGAGGCCCGCATCGAGGCCCAGCGTCGTGCCGAGGAGGAGGCCCGCATCGAAGCGCAGCGCAAGGCTGCCGAGGAGGCCCGGTTGAAGAAGAAGGAGTCCCGCAAGCTCTATCCTATCTTCGCCATCAAGACCAATCTCCTTCCGTGGGCCGGTTTCGTGCCGTCGGGTACCGCCAGCTTCAACCGCACCACCTTCATGCCCAACCTCGAAGGCGAGGTCTACTTCGGCGATCGCTGGTCGGTTTCCGCTTCGGCACTCTATTCCAATTGGAAGTACAGCGGCGGCGAGAAGTTCTGGGGTTATACCGCTTATGGCGTCGAGCCTCGCTTCTGGGTCAAGGGCAACGGTCTGTTCCGCGGCTTCTACGTGGGTCTCTACGGGGAGGTCGGCGACTTCAACAAGCAGGAGGGCCGCGACGATACCGAGGGTGCGCATGTCGATACCAATTATACGGGCGATTACTGGGATGCCGGTCTCTCGCTCGGTTACATGATTCCGCTTACGAAACATCTGTGTGCCGAGGTGAACGTACGCGGCGGTTACCGCAGTGCTTCCTACGACATGTATACCCGTCAGATCGATCCCGATAAGATATATAATTACGACGACTTCCGCCCCGGCAAGAAAAATCAGTTCGCTCTTACCGGCGTGAGACTCAACATCGTCTATCGTTTCGGCCGCAGCAAGCGATAGCGGGCATACAATAAACGGCGGCCTTTCTCCGTATTTATGGGGCGAAGGGCGGCCGGATGAACATAAAAACCATTACAGGAGCATCTGTCCGCGCCCTTTGGTGGACCGGTAGTAGATAAACCGTTATTATGAAAAGAATTTTAACATACATGCTGTTCGGCGCCCTGTTCTTCGTGCTGGCGGCAGAAATGGGTTGTACCAAGCAGAGCCTGGATTATCGTAAGAACGAGGGCTTCGTTCGGATTGATCTGAAATGGCCGGCGGGCAAGACTCCCCAGAGCAGCCGTTTCTACTTCTATCCCCAGGAGGATGTGGCGGATGCGTCCGAATCTTTCTTCGTCGTCGATTGTCCTGCGGATGGTTATAGCGGCAATCTGCCTTCCGGCACCTACAAGGTCATCGTCTTCAACAGCGATGCCGCGAATGTAGCCATACGCAACGAGTCGACGTACGATGGGGCCGAAATCTATGTTTTGAGCGAAGCCGAAGTTGCCGCCGCAGCCGGGTCGCGTGCCGGCGGTTACATCGCCCAGCCCGGTGATCTGATGCTCGCTACCGCTATCAACGAGCATGACCAGGGTTTGCTGAACGTCGTATATCAGGGTGAGACCAAGGTTACGGCTTCGCCTGCTCCCCGCGTCAAGAATCTTCGTTTCCTTTTCAAGGTGGACGATGCTTCGCAGGTCTCTTTGACCGGTGGTACGTTGTCCGGCGTGTCGCCTTCGCTGCATTGCGCCTCCGCGTCGTGCGCTCCCACTTCCGAGCAGGTCAACTTCACCGTGAAAGCCTCTTCCGAATCCGGTTATGATTTCATGGCCGAAGTATCGGTCCTCGACCTTGTCCAGCCGAATACCGGCGTGCATCTTCTGACCTTGACTTTGCTTCGTCCCGACGGCACTCCGTATCAGATTACCATGGATCTTTCCGCTACGGTCAACGATATTCTCAATCATAACGGCGGTACCATCCCCGTAACCATCCCCGTTGATATTCCCGTCGAGTTGAAGAAGATCGGCGACGAATTGAAAGCCAATGTCGGCCAGTGGACGCAGGGTACCGGCGGCGGTACGCTCGAATAGTCGGTGCGTGAGTTGTGTGAGTATAAAAAACGATTTAGATATGTTTAGGAATTTCTTGTTTCTCGTCGCCTTCTGCGGGGCGTTCGCTTCCTGCTCCACCAAGCAGGACCTGGACGTCCGCGAATCCGAGCGGGCTATCCGGCTCGGGGCCGGTGGAGTCGACGAAACGCCCCGGACCAAGACGGTCGTCAATTCGCTGGCGGACTTGGCTTCCGCCGGTGTGGGGGACAATATCGGCATCTGCGGCGTTCGTGTCAACACCAAGACGGCTGAACCTGTCGCCGGTTGGGGCAACGTGCTCCCCATGGACAATGTCCGTACTACGGGTGTCTCGGCTGCGGACGGAGCCATTTCTTGGAACGGAGTCTACCTCTATCCCCTCGACGATGCCTACGTCAAGTTCTGCGCTTACCATCCCTATGCTTCCTACGAGGGTAACGGCCGCCTGCGTCTCGATGCTCCGTCTACCGGCAAGGCTCCTTTCCTTTCCTTTACGCTCAGCGGTGAGGATGACATCATGTATGCCACCCCCGTCGTCGGCAGAAAGGACGATGCTCCCAAACCATTGATGTTCCACCACGTCCTGACGCAGTTGACGTTCGAAATCATCGATGACAGCGGTACGCTCGTCGGCGAGAAGATTCAGAGCATCGAAGTGCTCGATGTCAACACTTCTTCGACCATGAATATCGAGACCGGAGCGCTCGGAACCTGGGGTTCGAAAGCCAACCTTGCCGTAGCGGGTACTGCCGACGTCGAGATTCTCAGCACCTCCGCCCAGTCGGTAGGCCGCAGCATCATGCTCCAGCCCGGCCAGGCTTCTTTCAAGGTGCGTGTCAATACCGCTTCGTTGGGTAGTTATACGGCTACCATCCGACCTACTTCGGTGGGCGACAACGGTTCGTATGAGACTTCTTTCGCTGCTGGCCGTTCCTACTTGATTTCTCTGCGCTTCGACAAAACGAGTGAGCTCGGAGCCTTGGCTACCGTTTCCGAATGGTTGTTGATGGGCTACGACGAGATTACTATCAAATAAAACCGATAACAATTATTTTCAACTAACTTTTTTTTAACTTCATTCGTATGAAAAAACTCATTTTCTCCGTGCTTGCCGTAGCAGCTATGGCAAGTTGCTCGAAGAGCGAATTGACCGAGCGTCCCGTCACTGGCGATGCTTTCATCGGGGTCAAGTCGGAAGTTTTGTCTGTTAAGCAGGCTACCAAGGCTCCGTTCGAGGGCATTACGGCTACCGATTCGCTCGTTGCCCGCGTCATCGCTTCGACTGTTTCGGGTAATTTCGATCCTAACAATACGACTGCGAATTGGCACGACGCCAATATGGTCTTTATCCAGGGCAGCGATACGACTCCCGTAGGTTACAATCCTTCGCGCGCTTATCCGACCGACGGCAGCTCGGTTTTCCTCTGCGGTCTCTATCCTGCTTCTACGACTGATTGGAAGAGCTTCTCGTTCTCGACGTCCCCGTCGGCCGAGACGACAGCCAAGTATACTTTCGACGGTAAGACCGACGTGATGCTCGCTGCTCAGGTTGAGACGAAGAAGTCCGAGGTTCTGGCTACCCCCGCTGTTTACAAGAAGCTCGTCTTCAACCACATGCTTACCAAACTTGTTGTTTGCGCTAAGGCTAAGACTGCGGCTGCCATCTCCGATTTCGGTGGTATCACCGAAATCCGTCTGAGCAAGGCCGGTTCTTCCTTGCCTTTCACTACGATGGAGGCTACGCTCAGCACCGGTACGGCTGATCCCAGCAGCGCTTTTTCGGTTGCTGATAGCATGGATTTCTATACGATTGACAACACCACGACTCCTGCTACTCCCGTAGCTACCGACTCCCTTTTCCAGGGCAAGAAAGTCGCGCTGAAAGTTGTTGACGGTACTATTGTTACGGACGCTCCGAGAATCGGTTACTCTATGGTCGCCCCGATCATTGCCACCGGTTCGGATGATTACGAGCTCCTCGTCAAGACCGAGAAGAATCCGAAAGGCTTCCCTGTTAAGGTCAACTTGAAGAAGCCCGGTAACACCGCATTTACCGGTTCGACTCAGGGCAAGGCTTTCGTCATTACGCTCGAATTCGAGTCGACGCCCATCGAGGCTCTCGGTCAGGTTACCGACTGGGATGAAATCGTTCTTCCGGGCGACATCACCATCAAGTAGTTTCGGCTACCAGCTGCGGTGTTCATCGCCGCACTTCATAGGCTGTAAGGGGTTGAATCTCCCCTTACAGTCACTAAGAATCCCCGGTCGGCCGGTTCCCGCCTCGCCGGCAGTATGTTCGCCTCTCCGGCACATCGGTCGCACCGCCTTTTGGGGGTTTGACCGCCGGAAGCAGGAGACAAGCAGGGGATTGGGGGAGCAGGTTTCCGCCCCGCTTGGTTCCCGCCTCGCCGGAGACCGGAATTCGGAAATCGCGTTCGGCCGGAGTTTCCGGAGAACCGCCGCTAAGGTTATTGAGGGAAAGTTATTGAGAGAAAAAGTTATTAAGAGAAAAAGTAATAAACTAAATAAGTCAGCATTATGAAAACTTTTGTCAGAAGCATCGTCCTTTCTTTCGTTGCTGTTTCGGCCATCGCTTTGACCGGTTGCTCGAAGAAGGGTGAGGAGCCCGTCGACATCGACGGCCGGCTCGTCGAGATTCTCCCTTCCGGCGGTTCTTCCAAGGGGGGCGTCGTCGCCCTCAGTTCGGCATCGTCGCGTGCCGTCATCGACGCCGGTTACACCCGGGATTTGACGGTCGCTTTCGCTCGCATCGACCAGAAGAGCGAGACCGACGCCACCTATCCCGCCTATAGCACCGTCGCTGCGGCTCTGCCCGCTACGTGGTCCAAGGGTTTCACCGTTTCCAACGCTACGGCCATCACCTTCACCGTGCCGCAGTACTACCTCACGCGCGTTACCAACAACAATACCAAGTTGGTCGGTTGGTATCCCCACCTCGCCGGCAACTCGTTCGCTTCCGGTGAGGTCTCCATCGCCGTCGACGGTGCCAACGACATCATGTTGACCCAGGAGTTGGAGGGCAACAAGGACGCCGCTTCCGCTTTCGGTGCCGCCGGTAAGATTTTCAACTTCGAGCATAAGCTCGCTTTGTTGAAGTTCCGCGTCTACGCCAAGGATTCCGCCGCCATGAAGGTCGGTTACGGCAAGCTCAAGGCCGTCACTTTGAAGAACCAGCTCGCTACTTGCAAAATCGAGTTGCCCGGTAGCCAGGCTTCGCAGATTACCTTCGATTACGCTGCCGCTCCCGACCCCGTGGATATGAAGATGATCGAGAAGAAGGCCGATTCCACCGATGCCGCCATCACCTTCCCCTTGGAGCTCCCCGTCTTGTCCGTTACCGATAACGGCGACGGTACTTCCACCACCAAGAAGAACGACACCGAGTGCGGTTACGCCCTCATCGCTCCCGTCGCAAGCACGGGCAAGGTCACCGTCGCCATCGAGACCGAGTTGGGCGGCACCAAGGAGGTCGGTCTCACGCTTCCTACGGACCCGAGCGACGGTTCCGTCGGTTTCTTGGCCGGCAAGGCTTATAGCATCGTCCTTTGTTTCACCACTTCGGGCATCGAGCCTACCGCTACGATTACCGAGTGGAAAGACGGTGGCGAAATCGAAATCGAAATTTGATTACTGCCCGTCCGGTCGGGCGTTTCTCCCGGTTTTCCCGCGCTTCGGGGCGCTTCGGCGCTTCCCCGGCGGCGGGTGGCGGGGAGGGAGCTTCCGCCGGATGGAAGTCGATTAAAATAAGTTGTTACATGAAGAAGTTTTTATTTATTTCGTTGCTGTTCCTTGCGGTTGCTTGCCACAAGTCCGAGTTGCGCGAGTCCGATGCCGACAGGGTCGACGTCAGCTTCTTGATCTCCGGCGTCGTGGCCGATGTCATGCCCACGCCGCGAGCTGCCGACGGTAGCGTCACCACGCCTCCGACCACTTCGGGTATCGTCAACCTGGATAAGGACGCTACGGTCCGTATCTTGGCTTTCCAGCGCAAGGGTTCTTCGGCCGACATCGCTTCCGACACGCAGGTTTCCGCTCCCTACGGCGAGGCTACCTATGTCGTCCAGGCCGACGGTTCGTTGAAGCCTTGCGTGGTCGATGCCGACGGTAAGGTCGTCGCTTCGGCTGCTACTCCCGCTTCCATCCGTCTGCGGGCCGGTACCTACGATTTCTACGCCTTCACTCCCGCCGCCGAAATCGCCAAGTCGGGTGCCGATAAGTATAAGGTCGCCATCAAGCACGCTACCGACCATGCCGCGTCGCTCACTACGGCTGTCATTCCCTCCGGCGTCGAGAAGCACCCCGTCACGTTGACTACTTTGGACCGCAAGTGTTCGAAATTGTCGTTCTCCATCGAGCGTAAGAGCACCAGTTCGGCTATCCGGAGTATCAAGGTCGATACGATCTACGTCAATCGCATCGCTGCGTCGCCGTCGACTCCTTCTTTGTTGCTCAAGGCGTTGGACGTCAGCACGAAGACCAATACCGGGTTCTTCGTCTTGCCCGAGGGCGAGGTCACCTATGACAGCGTCGGCAAGGTCACTCCCTACGATTGCTTCGGCGTCGTCTTGCCCAAGACCGAGGAGGATTTCGATTTCAACCTCACGGTGCGGTTCAACGACACGAATAATAACAAGAATCAGTCCGTGCTTCCCACGGCCAAGGTGCCGGCCATGGCTTTCAATCCCGGTTACCACTACAATTTCAAGGTCGTCTTGAAGGGTAGCATCATCACCTTGATTCTCCAGGTTCAGCCTTGGGGTTCCGAGGTCGATTGGGGCAATCTCGAAATGGGCGCTTCGCCCGGTGTCGACATCGTCGTCGGTGATTGGAACGTCGAGAATTGGGACGACTTCGAGGTGGGCAGCGGTTCCGACGCCTCCATCGACATCGGAGGTTGGAATCCCAGCCCCACTTGGAGCGAGGACATCGGTGCCGATCCCGTTTTGTCCGGTGCTCTCACTTCCACCGGTTGGAACAGCGGTTCTTCCGATACGGGCGATATTGGTTCGGGTTCCACCGCCGGTTCCACCCCCGGCAACTGGGGCAATGGCGTCACCGGTTCCGAGTCTTTGGGCGATTGATTCCGGCCATTCATCTCTTTACAACATATAAATATTACATAATTTAATAACAGGCGATTATCGCAAAATTTTCAAATCATGAAAAACTTAAGTAAATTGATTTTGCTCGTTTGCTTCGGTGTTCTCTTCGCCGCTTGCAACAACGACAATCTCACCGATTCCGTCGACGTCAACGGCGGCGGTTCGGATTTCGAGTCCAACGGCCCGAAGGTTACTAAGACGTTCTCGTTCTCCATTCCCGACATGACGAGTGCCGGTCTCGACATCTCGCGTGCCGAGTTGGAGGAGGATGCCGATGCGGCTATCTCGTTCGGCATCCAGCCCGCTACGCGTGCCACCGTTGCCGCCACCGCTGCCGAGAAGACCATCAAGAGCCTCTACATCATGCAGTTCGACGCTGCCGGCAAGCGACTCAACGCTATGGCCGTTCCCGCTTCGGACATCAAGGTCGACGGTTCTACCGGCGAGGCTTCGGTCGACGTCACCATCGACGAGGCTGCGGGCAGCAAGCTCTACGTCTTCGCCAACTGCGCGCCTAACGGCAAGGGCGATAACGAGACCAAGCTCTTGGCCGACTCGGTTATCCTCGCTTCCGCCATTTCGGCTGCCAATGTCGCCACCAACGGTCTGCCCATGATGGGTACCGCTACGTTGGCTGCGTCGGCTACGTCGATCAAGGTTCCCATGTCGTTCCTCGTGGCTAAGATTTCGACCACGATCACCAATTCGTTGACAGGTTTCACCATCTCGAAGGTCGATCTCCTCAACGTGCCGCAGCATATCTACCTCACGTCGGCTGCCACCACTTCCACCAAGCAGTCGTTCTGGACTACCTACGACGCCAAGACGTCGGCTTCGGGCGCCCTCGTGTTCTACGTTCCCGAGAACAAGCGCGGTACGGTCACCGGCCTCACCGCCAAGACCAAGTCGTGGTGGGATGCTCCCGAGAAGGCCATGAGCATGCGCATCACCGGTACCATCTCGGGTAAGAACATCTACTATGAAATCTTCCCCGGTGACAACTCCACCACCGACTTCAACGTCAAGCGCAACACGGTCTACACCATCAATCCCACTATCAAGGGTACCAACGGTTCGGCCGACTTGCGTGTTTGGTCGGCTGATGATGTTACCAATCTGAGTGATGGAGGTACGGCTAACTGCTACATGGTCGCCGTCCCGGGCAAGCTCTATTACTTCGACGCTACCAAGAAGGGTAACGCCAAGGCTACGACCGGTATCACCGGCGCCACCACGGCCCTCGCTCCCAAGGGTGCCGCTATTCTGTGGGAGACTACGTCCGACAAGTACCTCATCCGCCGGATGAAGCTCATCGGCAACTACGTCTACTTCTCGACGGCCGGTAGCGTCGACAAGGCTGTACGCGAGGGTAACGCCCTGATCGCTGTTCGCGATGCTGCTTCGGGTGGCAACATCCTGTGGAGCTGGCACATCTGGTCTACGGTTTACAATCCCGCTTCCGGACTCGAAACGTATAAGGTTCACCCCAGCGTCACGGGTGTTACCGCTCCGAAGATGATGAACCGCAACCTCGGTGCCGCCAACAACAATACGGCCGATCCCGCTGCGTTCGGTCTGCTCTACCAGTGGGGCCGCAAGGACCCGTTCGTAGGTTCCGCCGCTACTTCGGGCACCACGTTCGCCGAGAGCACCATGGGCCAGAAATGGACCGATGCCGACCACACCAAGGTTTCGACGTCGACCACCGGTACGCTCGATTACGTGACCAAGAATCCTACGGTCTTCCTCACGCAGTGCAACACCACTACCTACGACTGGCTCTATGCCGAGGCTGTCGCTAATCAGAACAACTATCTGTGGGGCAACCGCAGCGACGTCTCCGGTTCGGTTACCGTGACCAATCTGAATAAGAATAATACAAAGAAGACCATCTACGACCCGTGTCCGGCAGGTTACATGGTGCCGCCCCAGTACACTTGGACCAACTTCACCACCACCGGTAACAACTCGTCGACGGATACTGAATTCAACGTAGCCAACAAGACTTCGTTTGCTACCGACCACGGTTGGAAGTTCTATTATGCAGATACAGGCAAGGGTGCGTCGACTTTCTATCCTGCTGCGGGCTACCGCCTCCGTGACGGCGGAGCCTTGACGAGCGTCGGCGGCGAGGGCGACGTCTGGGCCTCGTCGTCCTACGCCTCCGGCAACATCAACGCGGGCTTCCTGAACTTCAACGCGGGCAACGTGAACCCGCTGAACAACACGAACCGGGCGAACGGTCTTTCCGTGCGCTGCGTCCAAGCATCTGCGGGGCGGCCGCTTTCGGGTTCGGGGATTTCGGCCGAAACAGCTTTCGGACCCGGAATGGCGGAGGCTACGGCTTCTGTCAGTGCGGTCGCAGATTCCGCAATCCGCTGGCGACCCTCCGTGCCGTTGCCAGCTTTGTATCCCAGTCTGTGCCGGAGCTGCGAAACTCCTCCGGCGCATTCAATCCAGCGATTGTCATGAACCCCCTGCTGCGGGTTACCGCAACCGTGAGACGGGAGCTTTGGGCGGCATCGGCACAGAAGGCAACTACCGGTCGTCGTCGACCTATGCGACCGGCAGTGTCAACGTGATCAACCTGAACTTCACTGCGGGCAACGTGAACCCGCTGAATGGATGGTATCGTTCGAATGCCTACTCCGTGCGCTGCGTCCAGCATCTGCAAGCTGTTTCCGACCGGTCCCTCAGACGGCAGGCGCTCCGAACGAATGAACGGCTTTGCCCGGAGTGGTGCGTGCTACGGTGCGCGCCAGTGCGGCAATGCAGATTCCGCAATCCGCTGGCGACCGCCCGTGCCGTTGCCAGCTATTCATCCCAGTTTGTGCCGGGGCCGATGCGAACGCTCCCTCCGGCATATCCAGTCCAGCGATTGCCGAACCCCTGCTGCGGGCTACCGCCACGAGTCGTCGGGAGCCTTGCTCGGCGTCGGCGACGAGGGTGACAGCTGGTCTTCGTCGCCTCTCCTGGCCGGCGACCGTCGCTCGGACTACCTGCGCTTTCTCGCGGACTGCGTGACTCCGATGTTCGGGTGGTACCGTTCGCTCGCTTTTCCCGTGCGCTGCGTCCAAGCATCTGCGGGCCGTCTTCGCTCGGCCGCCGGCCGGAACCGATAAAAAACAGCCTTTTTCCGACCCGGAGTGGCAGGGGTCACGGCTTTTGCCAGTGAGGTCGAGTAGATTCAGCAATCCGCTGACGATGCTCCGAAGGCATGGTCAGCTGTGCATCCCAGTCTGCGCCGGGGCGGCCCGCCCCAACCCCTTCGGCGCATTCAATCCAGCGATTGCGGCTCACTTTTCACTGCGGGCTACCGCGACCGTACGGGTACGGGAGCCTTGGGCGGTGTCGGCACGAGCGGCTACGCCTGGTCCTCGTCGTCCTACGCCTCCGGCAACATCAACGCGGGCAACCTGGGCTTCAATGCCACTGTGGTGAACCCGCTGAACAACAACAACCGGGCGAACGGTTTTCCCGTGCGCTGCGTCCAAGCATCTGCGAAGGCTGTTTTTTATCCTTTTTTTCGACCGCCCGGACAAACCGGACACGATAGAAACAACTCCGTCGACCCGGAGTGGCCGGGGCTACGGCTTCGGCCAGAGCGGTCGCAGATTCCGCAATCCGCTGGCGACCGCCCGTGCCGTTGCCAGCTTTGCATCCCAGTCTGCGCCGGAGCGACACCGAAAGTCTCTTCGGCGGCATTCATTCCAGCGATTGTTTCGGGTGCTTGCTACGGGCTACCGCAACAACACGACGGGAGCCATGGTGAACGTCGGCACGTGGGGCGCCTACTACTCTTCGTCGCCTCTGCTTTCGGGCAATATCAACGCGAGCCATCTGGCTTATGGCTCGGGCGAAGTGAAACCTCTGAACAATGCGAACCGGGCGAACGCCCTTTCCGTGCGCTGCGTCCACAGCATCTGCGCGGAGCTGTTTCTATTGTTTCGGCGACCGGAAGATGCGGCTGTCGGAAACGGATTCCTCGACCCGGAGTGGCGGAGGTCAAGGCCTCGGCCAGTGAGGTCGCAGATTCAGCAATCCGCTGACCCCCTTCGGAACGGAGCGCTCAGCTATTCACCCCAGTCTGTGCCGGGGCGACACCGAAGATCTCTCCGGCGGCATTCAATCCAGCGATTGCAATTTAGTCTGCTACGGGCTATCGCGTCAACTCGACGGGAGCCTTGGCGAACGTCGGCGCGAACGGGCACTGGTGGTCTTCGTCGTCCTACGAGTCAGGCAACATCAACGCGGGCAGTTTCTTCTGCGACGCAAGTCGTCTGAACCCCATGAATAACGACAACCGGGCCAACGGTTTCTCCGTGCGCTGCGTCCAGCATCTGCGCGAACCCGTTTCCGATGGCTCCGCATCCGCAGTGCGAATTCACACTGATAAAAAACGCCCCGTCGACCCGGAGTGACGAAGGCCACGGCTTTTGTCAGAGCGGTCGGTAGATTCAACAATCCGCTGACGGCCTTGTTCGATCCGATCAGGGCATCAGTTGTTCAACCCAGTCTGCTCCGGAGTTGGGCCTGCGTCTGCTCCTTCTGTGCATTCATTCCAGCGATTGTTCCCGATGCCTGCTGCGGGCTACCGCCACGAGTCGTCGGGAGCCTTGGCGAACGTCGGCGTGTGGGGCCTCTGCCATGCTTCGTCGTCCTATGCGTCGGGCAGTTACAATTCGGGCTACTTGAACTTCAACGCGAGCAACGTGAACCCGCTGAACAACGCGAATCGCGCTTCGGCTCTTTCCGTGCGCTGCGTCCAAGCATCTGCGGGGGCCGTTTTTTATCCATCACAACAGCGTATTCCGGCCCGGAGTGGCGGAGGTCAAGGCCTCGGTCAGAGCGGCCGGGCAGATTCAGCAATCCACTGGCTGTGCCGGAGCTTCCCGACGGCGGAGCCAGTTGTTCACCCCAGTCTGTGCCGGGGCGACACCGAGGTCTCTCCGGCACATTCAATCCAGCGATTGCCGCTCACGTTTCGCTGCGGGCAACCGCAACCGCGAGACGGGAGCCTTGAATGTCGTCGGCACGTACGGCTACGCCTGGTCCTCGTCGTCCTACGCATCGGGCAACAACAATGCGGGCAATCTGCGCTTTCTTGCCAGCGAAGTGACGCCGCTGAACGGAAACAACCGGGCCAACGGATTCCCCGTGCGCTGCGTCCAGCATCTGCCGCTGTTTTTGTAATCTTTTTTGACTATATTTGAAACCGAATGGAATATCTTTTCGGCGAAAAACGGCTCCCGGGCCCGGAATGATGCGGATTACGGTTCGCATCAGCGTGGTCATAGAATAGATTCAGCAATCCACTGGCCGGGCCGATGCTTCCCGACGGCGAAGCCAGTTCTTTACTCCAGTCTGTGCCGGGGCGACACCGAAAAATCTCTTCGGCACATTCAATCCAGCGATTGTACTTCATCCCTGCTGCGGGCTACCGCAGCGCCGGGGCGGGAGCCTTGACGAGCGTCGGCACGGAGGGCAACTACCGCTCTTCGTCGTCCTATGCTGCCGATGGCACCTACGCCCATCGCTCCGGCAACCTGAACTTCACCGCGGGCAACGTGAACCCGCTGAACAACGCCACGCGTGCTTCGGCTCTTTCCGTGCGCTGCGTCCAAGAATAATCAGTGAGCGAGCGTAAGCGAGACGAACGCATCATGTTTTATCGAGGGGGCGCTTTAGGGCGCCCCCTTTTTGAATACCGCCTTTAAGGCGGTCGAAATTTTTTTTGATTTTGGGGTCATATTTTTTGCAAGTTCCTCAAAAAAGACTATTTTTGCTATTGAAAACTACTGGACCGCTGAGTTTTCGGACTTTTTGGACGTTCTTTCTCGTCGTTCTGCTCCGATTGTTATCTTGACACTACAAGATAACGCAAGATTATTTCGGATTTTATCTTGTGGACATCCCGAATTATCTTGTCGCTATCTTGTCGAATCACCCTCATTCCAGTTCCGCCCCCTTTGCTCCGCGCGCAATCCCTGCGATTCCGCGCGGTTCGGCATTCCTCCGGGAGCCCTGCCATCGGGACCGCTGCCATGAGAGCGACTTTTTGCATCGGACACGACCGACGGGACCTCGTCCGGAAGCCGAGACGACCGGCCGCAGTTTTCGCGGCAAACGAGAGTTACATGCGCTTTTTCGAAGAAATCGCCCGCCGGGAGGAACGGAACGACGACAAAATCGTTCTCTACCCCGAAGGCCTCTTTTACAAGGCTTACGACCGGTCGGCATTCGCATGCGTGAGCCGGATTTCCTCCTTCAAACCATCCAAGAAACGCATCAAGTACTGCGCTCGCGAGGTGGCATCGATAGGGTTTCCGGCGGCGGCCATAGCGAAATACTTCCCTTCGGCGCCCCGGCCCCTCTCCGACGGGCGGGTGGAGATAACTCTTGGGGA
Organism: Alistipes sp.; assembly: GCA_029059935.1. Classification (GTDB taxonomy): domain Bacteria; phylum Bacteroidota; class Bacteroidia; order Bacteroidales; family Rikenellaceae; genus Alistipes. The sequence continues at coordinate 16,280 of JAIDUZ010000086.1, read as the reverse complement.
ACGCATCGACACAGCAGCCTGCGAAGCTTGGAAGGCGGCCCTTCCGCTCAAGGAACGGCGGCCCCGCGGCAGCAGCAAAGCCTATCTACCCACGCTGGGACGAGGCGACAACACAGGCAATCTGTTCGTGCATCCCGCCGACCTGCTGCCCGACAATCCGGCCCTTGCGGCCGGCACGACGGGGCCGAAGCAACCGGTGCGAACACTGGGGGGAAGGGGGGCTGTGGAACAGGAGACCTTCCCGGGCGGCTCTCGGGGGCCGGCGACGAACCCTGCGGACCACGAACCGGGGGCCGAATTCCGAGGTACCGGGAACGGTGACCGGGAGTCGGGAACATGGCAGGCCGTGCGCGTTGCGATGCCTGCGACTGCGGTGTCTGGCGACGGCAGCCGTATGACTTACGGCACCGACGGGCCGCATGGCTCCGAATCGGGCCCGGCGGCCGGCGCGGAGACCCCGGCGCGAACCGCTTGGCTGGGGCGTCTGCTGCGCAAGCTGCTGCGTCCGGGCCGCGAAACCGACCGCTCGGCTCTGCAAACGAACCATCCTGGCCGCAAACTCGACCGCTCGGCTCTGCAAACGAACCATCCTGGCCGCGAACTTGACTGTCTGGGGCAACGGGCCGACCGGCAGGCATTCGGGCCGGAAAACCGCCATTATGGCGAAGCGGAGCTGTCCGGAAACGCCCCGACCCAACCGATGGCCATGCTGTCGCGAGAGATGGCGGCGGGGATGCTCCGAACGGAGCGATCCGAGGCCCTGCGGTCCTATGCGGCGCTCGCTTCGGAGAAGCCTGCGCCGCCCGCCGAGAATGCGGCCGCTGGCGATGCGGCTCGCCCGACGACCGCGAATCCGCTGCTGCGATGGTCGGCCGCCCGGGGCGGAGCGCTCCCGACCGGCCGGAACGAAACGGCGGCGGCCCGCACGACCCGCGACCCGGCCCGACGCGAGACGAAAGAAGAACGGGTGGCGCGTCTGATCCGCGAATTCCGACTGGAAGCGGCGACGCCCGTAGAATGTTTATTGTTTGTTGCCGACTTGAAAAAAGAGATCGATGGCTATTTATGACAACCTGCCGGTTTTCAAGGCTACGTACGACCTGCTGCTGCAGGTGGTGAAATTCTCTGTCAACATGCGACGCGAGAGCCGCTACACGCTCGGCGAGTCGCTCAAGAAAGAGATACTGGGGCTCTGCATCAGTATCTACCGCGCCAATCTGACCGCCGAAAAGGGACCCCTCATCGAACAGGCGCGCGAACAACTGGTGCCCGTGAAGCTGCTGGTGCGCCTGCTCCACGACACCCAGCAACTCTCGACCAAGCAATATGCCATGCTCTGCGACAACCTGGAGACCATATCCCGTCAGCTGAGCGCATGGCAGAAATATACGCAGAAAGACAAGACCAAGTCCCGCACGCCGGATGCCGAGCCCGAACTCGAACCTGCGGCCGAAGGACTCGAACAATGACGATAGAAAACAGCTGCTTCCGACCCGGAACGGTGCGGGCCACGGTTCGTGCCGGTGCGGTGGAGCGAGATTCAGCAATCCGCTGATGCCGGGCTGCGGGGCCGATTCATCCCTCGTTCCTGCGCCGCCGTCAGTTCTACATCCCAGTCTGCCCGAAGTGTCCTGCGGGGCTCTTCGGCGCATTCATTCCAGCGATTGCTATCCTATACGAGGCTGCGGGCTACCGCTACCGTGACGACGGAGCTTTGCTCAACGTCGGCGCGAACGGCTACGTGTGGTCGTCGTCGCCCTACGCGACGGACGGCACCCACGTACACTGTGCGGGCTTCCTGTACTTCCCTGCGGGTAACGCGGACCCGCTGAATTGGGCGGGCCGGGCCCACGGTTTCGCCGTGCGCTGCGTCCAGCATCTACGCCGGAACGACTGTTTTTTATCCGAGGCTCTTTGACACATTGAGCATTTTTTACGATAAAAACAGCTCTCCTCGACCCGGAGTGGCCGGGGCCACGGCTCCTGCCAGCGCGGTTGTGTAGATTCAGCAATCCGCTGTCGGCATGCCGGACGGTCTGCCGCCAGTTTTTCATCCCAGCTTATGCCGAGGTTGCGATGCGCTCCCTCAGAACGATCAATCCAGCGATTGCTTTTGTATGCTACGGGCTACCGCCACCGTGACGGCGGAGCCTTGACGAGCGTCGGCGCGAACGGGTACGCCTGGTCGTCGTCGCCGAACTCTTCCACAAGTATCAACGCGGGCAACCTGAACTTCAACGCGACGTGGGTGAACCCGCTGAACAACAACAACCGGTCCTACGGTTTTCCCGTGCGCTGCGTCCAGCATCTACGCGGGGGCTGCCTTTTATCCGGACCGGATACGACCCGAAAAACGGCTGCTGCCCGGAGTGGTGCGGGTCATGGCGCGCATCAGCGAGGCAAGTAGATTCCGCAATCCGCTGACGATGGTTCCGCCGTCAGCTCTTCATCCCAGTCTGAGTCGGGGCGACCCCTGTTTCCCCGAAACATTCATTCCAGCGATTGCTGCCTATCGGCTACGGGCTACCGCAGCGCGTCGTCGGCAGCCTTGGCGAACGTCGGCACGAACGGCTACGCCTGGTCCTCGTCGTCCTACGCTGCCGCCGGCACCTACGCCAACCGTGCAGGCAACCTGAACTTCAACGCGACGTGGGTGAACCCGCTGGACTATAACAACCGTGCCAACGGTTTTCCCGTGCGCTGCGTCCAGCATCTACGACCGTTTTACGGGCCTTTTCCTGCCGGTCCGAAAACAGCTCTCCGACCCGGAGTGGCGGAGGCTACGGCTTCCGTCAGAGCGGTCGCAGATTCCGCAATCCGCTGACGGCCGCCCCCGGGCTGCTGCCAGCTTTGCATCCCAGCTTGTACCGGGACGCCCCGAAAGCTTTCCGGCACATTCAATCCAGCGATTGCCACATAACGGGTCCCGCGGGCTACCGCAGCAACACGACGGGAGCCTTGGGCGGCGCCGGCACGAACGGCGAGTACTGGGGCTCCTCCTCTCATGCCGCCGGCAGTGCTTATGCGAGCTCCGTCTACTTTATTGCAGGCACCGTGAACTCTTTCGGCAACCCGATTCGGGCGAACGGGTTCTCCGTGCGCTGCGTCCAGCATCTGTGCGAGCTGCTTTCTACCGTGAAGTCGGTCCGATTACCCGAACAGAGACGACCTGCCCGAATCCGGAGTGGCCGGGGCCACGGCTCCGGTCAGTGCGATTGCAGATTCCGCAATCCGCTGACGGCGATTCTGCCGCCAGCTTTACATCCCAGCTTGTACCGGGGCGCCCCGAAGGCTTTCCGGCGCATTCAATCCAGCGATTGCCGATCAATGGCTACGGGCTACCGCCACCGTGAGTCGGGAGTCTTGACGAACGTCGGCGGCGAGGGCGACGTCTGGGCCTCGTCGTCCTACGCCTCCGGCAACATCAACGCGGGCTTCCTGAACTTCAACGCGGGCAACGTGAACCCGCTGAACAACACGAACCGGGCGAACGGTCTTTCCGTGCGCTGCGTCCAAGCATCTGCGGGGCGGCCGCTTTCGGGTTCGGGGATTTCGGCCGAAACAGCTTTCGGACCCGGAATGGCGGAGGCTACGGCTTCTGTCAGTGCGGTCGCAGATTCCGCAATCCGCTGGCGACCCTCCGTGCCGTTGCCAGCTTTGTATCCCAGTCTGTGCCGGAGCTGCGAAACTCCTCCGGCGCATTCAATCCAGCGATTGTCATGAACCCCCTGCTGCGGGTTACCGCAACCGTGAGACGGGAGCTTTGGGCGGCATCGGCACAGAAGGCAACTACCGGTCGTCGTCGACCTATGCGACCGGCAGTGTCAACGTGATCAACCTGAACTTCACTGCGGGCAACGTGAACCCGCTGAATGGATGGTATCGTTCGAATGCCTACTCCGTGCGCTGCGTCCAGCATCTGCAAGCTGTTTCCGACCGGTCCCTCAGACGGCAGGCGCTCCGAACGAATGAACGGCTTTGCCCGGAGTGGTGCGTGCTACGGTGCGCGCCAGTGCGGCAATGCAGATTCCGCAATCCGCTGGCGACCGCCCGTGCCGTTGCCAGCTATTCATCCCAGTTTGTGCCGGGGCCGATGCGAACGCTCCCTCCGGCATATCCAGTCCAGCGATTGCCGAACCCCTGCTGCGGGCTACCGCCACGAGTCGTCGGGAGCCTTGCTCGGCGTCGGCGACGAGGGTGACAGCTGGTCTTCGTCGCCTCTCCTGGCCGGCGACCGTCGCTCGGACTACCTGCGCTTTCTCGCGGACTGCGTGACTCCGATGTTCGGGTGGTACCGTTCGCTCGCTTTTCCCGTGCGCTGCGTCCAAGCATCTGCGGGCCGTCTTCGCTCGGCCGCCGGCCGGAACCGATAAAAAACAGCCTTTTTCCGACCCGGAGTGGCAGGGGTCACGGCTTTTGCCAGTGAGGTCGAGTAGATTCAGCAATCCGCTGACGATGCTCCGAAGGCATGGTCAGCTGTGCATCCCAGTCTGCGCCGGGGCGGCCCGCCCCAACCCCTTCGGCGCATTCAATCCAGCGATTGCGGCTCACTTTTCACTGCGGGCTACCGCGACCGTACGGGTACGGGAGCCTTGGGCGGTGTCGGCACGAGCGGCTACGCCTGGTCCTCGTCGTCCTACGCCTCCGGCAACATCAACGCGGGCAACCTGGGCTTCAATGCCACTGTGGTGAACCCGCTGAACAACAACAACCGGGCGAACGGTTTTCCCGTGCGCTGCGTCCAAGCATCTGCGAAGGCTGTTTTTTATCCTTTTTTTCGACCGCCCGGACAAACCGGACACGATAGAAACAACTCCGTCGACCCGGAGTGGCCGGGGCTACGGCTTCGGCCAGAGCGGTCGCAGATTCCGCAATCCGCTGGCGACCGCCCGTGCCGTTGCCAGCTTTGCATCCCAGTCTGCGCCGGAGCGACACCGAAAGTCTCTTCGGCGGCATTCATTCCAGCGATTGTTTCGGGTGCTTGCTACGGGCTACCGCAACAACACGACGGGAGCCATGGTGAACGTCGGCACGTGGGGCGCCTACTACTCTTCGTCGCCTCTGCTTTCGGGCAATATCAACGCGAGCCATCTGGCTTATGGCTCGGGCGAAGTGAAACCTCTGAACAATGCGAACCGGGCGAACGCCCTTTCCGTGCGCTGCGTCCACAGCATCTGCGCGGAGCTGTTTCTATTGTTTCGGCGACCGGAAGATGCGGCTGTCGGAAACGGATTCCTCGACCCGGAGTGGCGGAGGTCAAGGCCTCGGCCAGTGAGGTCGCAGATTCAGCAATCCGCTGACCCCCTTCGGAACGGAGCGCTCAGCTATTCACCCCAGTCTGTGCCGGGGCGACACCGAAGATCTCTCCGGCGGCATTCAATCCAGCGATTGCAATTTAGTCTGCTACGGGCTATCGCGTCAACTCGACGGGAGCCTTGGCGAACGTCGGCGCGAACGGGCACTGGTGGTCTTCGTCGTCCTACGAGTCAGGCAACATCAACGCGGGCAGTTTCTTCTGCGACGCAAGTCGTCTGAACCCCATGAATAACGACAACCGGGCCAACGGTTTCTCCGTGCGCTGCGTCCAGCATCTGCGCGAACCCGTTTCCGATGGCTCCGCATCCGCAGTGCGAATTCACACTGATAAAAAACGCCCCGTCGACCCGGAGTGACGAAGGCCACGGCTTTTGTCAGAGCGGTCGGTAGATTCAACAATCCGCTGACGGCCTTGTTCGATCCGATCAGGGCATCAGTTGTTCAACCCAGTCTGCTCCGGAGTTGGGCCTGCGTCTGCTCCTTCTGTGCATTCATTCCAGCGATTGTTCCCGATGCCTGCTGCGGGCTACCGCCACGAGTCGTCGGGAGCCTTGGCGAACGTCGGCGTGTGGGGCCTCTGCCATGCTTCGTCGTCCTATGCGTCGGGCAGTTACAATTCGGGCTACTTGAACTTCAACGCGAGCAACGTGAACCCGCTGAACAACGCGAATCGCGCTTCGGCTCTTTCCGTGCGCTGCGTCCAAGCATCTGCGGGGGCCGTTTTTTATCCATCACAACAGCGTATTCCGGCCCGGAGTGGCGGAGGTCAAGGCCTCGGTCAGAGCGGCCGGGCAGATTCAGCAATCCACTGGCTGTGCCGGAGCTTCCCGACGGCGGAGCCAGTTGTTCACCCCAGTCTGTGCCGGGGCGACACCGAGGTCTCTCCGGCACATTCAATCCAGCGATTGCCGCTCACGTTTCGCTGCGGGCAACCGCAACCGCGAGACGGGAGCCTTGAATGTCGTCGGCACGTACGGCTACGCCTGGTCCTCGTCGTCCTACGCATCGGGCAACAACAATGCGGGCAATCTGCGCTTTCTTGCCAGCGAAGTGACGCCGCTGAACGGAAACAACCGGGCCAACGGATTCCCCGTGCGCTGCGTCCAGCATCTGCCGCTGTTTTTGTAATCTTTTTTGACTATATTTGAAACCGAATGGAATATCTTTTCGGCGAAAAACGGCTCCCGGGCCCGGAATGATGCGGATTACGGTTCGCATCAGCGTGGTCATAGAATAGATTCAGCAATCCACTGGCCGGGCCGATGCTTCCCGACGGCGAAGCCAGTTCTTTACTCCAGTCTGTGCCGGGGCGACACCGAAAAATCTCTTCGGCACATTCAATCCAGCGATTGTACTTCATCCCTGCTGCGGGCTACCGCAGCGCCGGGGCGGGAGCCTTGACGAGCGTCGGCACGGAGGGCAACTACCGCTCTTCGTCGTCCTATGCTGCCGATGGCACCTACGCCCATCGCTCCGGCAACCTGAACTTCACCGCGGGCAACGTGAACCCGCTGAACAACGCCACGCGTGCTTCGGCTCTTTCCGTGCGCTGCGTCCAAGCATCTATGCAGAGCCGTTTTAACTTACTAATACCGATACCCCTATGAATGAAAAACTATTGACGGATGTTTTCCGGGCCTACTACGATGCCCGCGAAAACAAACGGAACACCCTCAGCCAACTGCGCTTCGAGATGGACCTCGAAGCCAATCTGATCGAACTCTACCACGAAATCGACGAACGCCGCTACAAGGTGGGCCGCAGCATATGCTTCATGACCAACGTGCCGGTCAAACGCGAGATTTTCGCTGCCGATTTCCGCGACCGAGTGGTACATCACCTGCTGTGCAACTATGTGGGGCCGCTTTTCGAACGCACCTTCATCACCGACAGCTACTCGTGCCGCAAAGGCATGGGCACCCATTTCGGCATAGCGCGTCTGGAACACCACATCCGCTCGTGCTCGAACAACTTCCAATGGAAATGCTATCTGCTGAAACTCGACATCCAAGGCTATTTCATGAACATCAACCGGCAGATACTGTTCGACATCATCTCGCAGAAACTCGACCGCTTCGCCAAGCGCCGGGCTATCGACGGCAAGACGTGGGAAGAACATCTCGACTACGACCTGGTCCGCTATCTTACCCGTGAAATCGTCTTCAACGACCCGACCGAAAACTGCGAAGTGCGCGGCACGCAACGCCAATGGATCGGCCTGCCCCGCTCGAAGAGCCTGTTCCACACGCCCGACGGCTGCGGACTGCCCATCGGCAATCTGACGTCGCAGCTTTTCAGCAACGTCTACCTTTCGAAACTTGACGATTTTATCAAACGGACCCTGCGGATGAAACATTACGGCCGCTATGTCGACGACTTCTACATTGTCGGCACCGACAAAGCCAAACTGATGCAGCTGGTCCCCATCATCCGCAACTTCCTGAAAGACGAACTGGGGCTGATGCTGCATCCGGACAAGATCTATCTGCAAGAAGTGACCAAAGGAGTCAACTTCCTGGGAGCCAACATAAAGCCCTATCGCCGCTATCTTGTGAACAAGACCAAACGCCGCATCAACCGCCAGATGCAGAGCGCCGAATACCGTCCCACGCAACAGATGGTGGCCACGGTCAACTCCTACCTGGGCTACATGCGGCATCTGAACTGTCAGAACTTCACCCGCAAGCTGGTCGAACGCAACCAATGGCTGCTTGAAAAAGGCTACTTTACGCCCTATTACCGGAAGTTTGTTCCCTTCAAGAAGACGAAGGAAGAAGCCAAAAAGGAGACGCTGTGAACAACAGGGGCGGCCTTAAGGCCGCCCCTGTCTGTCATTACCGGGCGTTGTAGGCTTCGAGTGCCTTGCGCAGCACGACGAGTGCCCGTTCGAGGTCCTCTTTCTTGAGGACGTAGGCGATGCGCACCTCGTTGCGGCCGTAGGCCGGGTCGGAGTAGAAGCCCGACGCCGGAGCCAGCATGACGGTTTCGTTCTCGTAGCTGAACTCCGAGAGACACCAGGCGCAGAACTTGTCGCTGTCGTCGACCGGCAGCCGTGCCACCGTGTAGAAAGCGCCCATCGGGATGGGCGAATAGACGCCCGGAATGCGGTTGAGTCCGTCTATGAGGCATTTGCGCCGCTCGATATACTCCTCGTAGATTTCGGTGCTGTAACTGCGCGGCGCATCTATCGAGGCCTCGGCGACTATCTGGCCCAGCAGCGGGGGAGACAGACGCGCCTGGCACAACTTCATGACGGCGTCCCGCACCGTTTTGTTCTTGGTAATCAACGCACCGATGCGGATGCCGCACTCGGAGTAGCGCTTCGACACCGAATCGATCAGCACCACGTTCTGCTCGATGCCTTCGAGGTGGCAGGCCGAGACGTAGGGCGAGCCCGTGTAGATGAATTCGCGGTAGACCTCGTCCGAGAAGAGGAAGAGGTCGTATTTCTTCACCAGGTCGCGGATGCGGTTCATTTCGCGCCGCGAATAGAGGTAACCCGTAGGGTTGTTGGGATTGCAGATGAGGATGCCGCGGGTGCGCGGGTTGATGAGCTTCTCGAACTCCGCCACGTCGGGCAGGGCGAAACCCTGCTCGATCGACGAAACCACCGGACGAATCGTGGCGCCTGCCGAGATGGCGAAAGCCATGTAGTTGGCGTAGGCCGGTTCGGGCACGATGATTTCGTCGCCGGGACTCAGACACGACATGAAGGCGAACAACACGGCCTCCGAACCGCCCGTCGTGACGATGATGTCGTCGGGCGAGAGCTTGATTTGATACTGTTCGTAGTAACCCGCCAGTTTCTCGCGCAGCGAACGGTATCCGTCGCTGGGGCTGTATTCCAGAATCGTGCGGTCGATTTTTTTCAGTGCGTCGAGACCCACCTGCGGGGTCGGCAGGTCGGGCTGACCGATATTGAGGTGGTAGATTCTGACACCCCGTGCGCGCGCGGCTTCGGCCAGCGGCACGAGTTTGCGGATCGGGGAGGCCGGCATGAGCTCGGCGCGTTGCGAAATCCTGGGCATGGGTTATTCGATTTCTAACGAGGAACGGAACTTGACGACTTTGCGGGCCGGAATCTTCACGGCGGCACCCGTACGCGGGTTGCGGCCCACGCGTTCGTTTTTGTGCTGGATGCTGAACGTGCCCAGGCCCGTGAGCGTCAGGCGGTCGCCTTCGCGCAGCGTGCGGTTCGTGATGCGTATCACGGCGTCGACCGCTTTGCGGGCTTCGAGTCGGGTCATGTTCGCGTCGAGGGCGACGGCTTCGACAAGTTGCGTCTTGTTCATAGAGGTGTTGTCGTGAATGTGGCTGCTTCGGCTCCCGCTTGCGGGCCGGGTATCCGGACGCGAGCGCCGGGGGCCGCCGGTCGGGCCGCTGCCTCTCCGGAGAGACCTCAGCTACTGCAAAGTTATGGATTTTTCGCGGATTCGGGCATATTCTTCCGAAAATCGTCTCCGGCACCGCCATCTTCATGTCGCAGGGGCCTGCGGGACCGACAATAACATCTCCAACATTTGGCAGAATCGAAAATCCGTGTTACTTTTGCCCCGGAAAGATGGCAGAGTGGTCGATTGCGGCGGTCTTGAAAACCGTTGAACCGCAAGGTTCCGGGGGTTCGAATCCCTCTCTTTCCGCTGGCGGCATGGCAGGCGACCGGAATTTTCCGGTCGCTTTTTTTGTGCGTATCGGCAAAAGCATTTTTGCTGATACGTTCTTCAAAAAGACCATGCCTGAGTGCCTGCGCCTGCCGCTATGGCAGTCATCTCAGACGTTCTCCGCAACGGTTTCCAAATCGAATATTTCGTGGCGGTCGAACTCCAGCCAATAGAGCAGGGCGAGCTTGCGGACATACTGCCAATAGGCCTCGGTCCGGTCGCCGTGGAGCTCGATGCCGCGCCGGACGTCGCGCCGGATACGCTCGGCATATTCGGGTTTGAGGCGCAGGCGGATTGTCTTGCCCTTGAACCGGAAGAGCGCCTCGGGACGCGGAGCGTCGACCGCTGCGACGCGGATGAGCCCGTGGCCCACGGAAGCGCCGGTGCCGACCTGCAATCCGTCGTTCATGCAACTGACGGGCGGCGTCTGTCCGGCGAAGGTGGTGACCTCGATGTCGTCGACCCCGATGTTGAAATACTCCCGGGCCCGGATGCCCATCTTGACGCCGACGGTGGCATAGATGCCCAGATGGCCGTGCAGCTCGTTGGTCAGCACGCATGCGCGCCATTCGCTTGGCCCGTAGAGTGCGACCGCCTGGCCGATGATGGGTTCGACATCCTGGGCGTAGCAGCCCGCATCGGTGGGAAATCCGTAGAACACGCGGCTTTCGGCGTCGGGCTTGCCCCGCAGCAGCGGAAGCACGGCCCGGCAGAAACACTCCGGGTCGCGGAGCGTGCAGGTCGAGACGGTGTATGTGAGCCGTTTTTCGTCGAATAGTTCCGGATTGAAGAGGTAGAGGACCGCCAGGTCGTCCCAGGCGGCGAGATGGCGTGCTCCGATCGACTGCGAAAGGGGCAGACAGCGATGCGTTGCGACGATTCGCCGAGCGTAGGGAGTCGTCACGGTCGCCACGGAGTCGAGCCACGTTTCGGTGATGGGCACCGGACAACCCGCCGAGACCATGGCCGTCGGAATGCCGCTTGCCAGGACCCGGCATGCCGCCGCCGGATCGGTGCGGTAATTGGCGCCTTCGAGCGGGCGGATGCAGTCGTTGTACCACACGATGCGGGCGATGCGCTCTTTCAGATCGGGCCGGGCGGCGCACAGCGCGTCGATGTTGGTGAGCGAACCCAGCGCAATCAGCGTTACCGCTTCTTCTTCGCCCTCGATTGCCGAGGCCAGCAGATCTACGGCCTCGGGACAATCCGTCCGGTCGGCCAGACCCCAGTCGACCTGCTCGGCCTGCGACCTCCAGGCGGGGGCTGCCGTGCCGGTGGGTCGGCCGCAGCCGACGGGAATACCTTCGTGATGGAAGTCGCGGAGCAGTCCGCGAAGACATGCCGCCGTGCGTTGCGGAGCCTGGGCCCCTTCGGACGAAACCAAGGCGAGAACCTCGACTTCGCGGCTGCCCAGGAGCATGCAGATGGCGCGCAGGTCGTCGGGCGCACCGTCGGTGTCGATGATGACATGGTAACGCGCCTTGCCCGAATGGGCCGGAGCGGGGGTCGCCAGCAGCAACGCCGCCAGCAGAATGAAGAATCTTTTCGACAAGGCGAGGGCAGAGCCGAACTTATTCGGGCTTTGCCGAAGCGGGAAAACTTGCCCGAAAGGGAGCGTATGTTTCATGATAAAAGATATTTGCACGGTCTGCAGACCGTGCAAATATCGGACCTCGGCGAGGGTTCGTCACTGCAAATTGCAGTCGCGGAAACCGCTGATTTCGGTCGAAATTTCGCCCAATGTGCCGCTTTGGGCCTGGACGCCCGTCTGCACCATCACGAAGTCGATGTATTGCAGGTCGGCCGGCCGGCCGTCGAACCGCACGGCGTCGGCTATGCGGAAGCGGTTGTCGCTGACTCCGCCCTCGGCATTGGAACCGCCGTCCGGGCGGTCCGTGGCGCTGAAGTTGTCGGCATAGCCCCAGTCGTAGGGCGGATTGATCCACTCCAGCCCGTCGAAATAGTTGCGTGCTTCGAGCCGGGTGCCCCGCAGGGTGTAGCTGTCGCTCTCGACCCAGGCAGGGTAGTAGGAGTCCTGGGTGTGGAAGTTGAGCCGGTCGACGGTGCCGCTGCCGCCCCGGTTGTCGCGCCAGGCGATGTCCATGCTGCCTGCGGCCGGCCGGTAGTATGTGACGGCATACTCCTGCCACGTCGAGGGCTTGCCGTATTCCGAGCCTTTGAGCTCGTACCAGGTGTCGTTGGGCAGGCCGTCGCCGTTCTCGTCCTGCATGACGAAGACGATGCCCGGTTCGGAGGAGGAGGCGAACGAATTGCCGCCGATGGACAGGTCGTAGCCGCCCGAGCACCCGACGCTGTGGTCGAATCCCACGACGATGCGGCCCCCGAATGCGCCCAGCGAGATGAATGCGCTGCCCTTGCTCAGCTGACCTTCGGCCCAGGCGCAGGCCTCGTCCATCGTGGCGACGGTGTAGTTTTCGTTGATGAACTGTCCCGGTGCCGGGAGGAATTCGAAGACCCGGGTGGCTGCGGCCGAGCTCGATGCCGTGCACGGCCGGCGGTAGGTGCCCTCGGGCGCACAGACCTCGACGCTCACTTCCTGCGAGAGGCTGAATGCTTCTTCGCCGCTGCTGCCCGATGCCGTGACCACCAGCGTGTGCATGCCTTGTTCCGACGACGTGAAACACAGGGCCGGTTCGGCGCTTTCTTGCAGAACGGTGCCCTCCTCCGTCCAGGTGAAGACGACGCCCTGCGTGCGGCTGATGTCGAGCGGCGACAACCGGATCGTGCGCCCGGCGGCCATGCGGTGTTCCGTGGTGGCGAACGTCCATGCGAAAGGCAGTTCGTCCGGTTCGCAGACCCTGACGGTCAGTTCCGCGCTCGTTTGTCCGTCGTCGTTCGAAGCGGTGAAGCACACCCGGAAACTCCCGGCCGCATCGCTGCGGAACGTGTAGCTCTCCTCGCTGGCCACCTCTTGGCCGTCGACGCTCCATGCGTAGTGCGCGGGGATGGAGGTGCGGCTCACGACGGGCGAAAGAAGCAGCTCGCTGCCGATTGCAATCGTGTGTTCCTTGCCGGCTTCGGGCAGGGCGACAATCGGTATTTCGAGCTCCACCGCCTCGATGCGCAACTCCTCCGATGCGCTGCCGCCCGCGGCCGTCACTTCGATGCGGACGAAAGCCGTGCCGGTGTTTTCGGCGCGGTAGAGCAGCGCCGGTTCGGTGCCGATGACGCGCCCCTCCTGCGTCCAGCGGAAAGTCGCATTGTCGGCATATTCATAGCGGGGAGTAATTTCCAACTCACGTCCTATCTTGACGGTGTAGACGCCCGACGCATCGTCGAGCAGGATGCGCGGCGGATTGTCGGCCGTGATGATGCCGTCCTTGTTGCAGGACGACATCATCGCGACAGCGAGCAATCCGGTCAGGCAGGCGAGTCTCGTCATGGCTGCCGGAAGTTATTCGAAGCGTACGGCCACGTCGTCGTAGGCGAAATAGGTCGGCGTCGCCAATCCGTAGTTGTTGTTTTGATTGCCCTCCATCGTGAAGGCGATACGCGCCACCTTGCCCAGCGACGAGAGGTCCCACCGGGTCCACTCCTCGACGATCTCCGTACCCTGGGCCAGGAAGAATTCGCAGGTGCCGGTCTGGGTACCGGCGGCAGAGATGCCCGTAGCGATGATTTTCAGATAGTTGTCCGCACCGAACGGCTGGATGTCGTAACCGCCGTTCTTCATGACGTTGAGTGCATAGCTCGTGTTGACCACCCACATGTGGTCCACGACGCGCTCCGTGCCGTCCGTGAAATGGAACGAGGGCTGTTTTGCCACGTCATCGTTCGTGCCGTTGTGCACGCAGAAATTCTTTGAACCGTTGTGTCCGCCGTTGCCCTCGAAGCAGACCGAAAGCTGGCGCGTGTAGTCGCACTTAGCGATGTCGGTCTCCGTGTAGTTCGACACGGCGTGGCCGCCGCCCCAATACTGCCGGTCGCCCCAGTTGTCGGCGAGTTCCGATGCGAGGAACGTGTTGTTCGCGTCGTTCCAGTTGTAGACCCACGAACTTTCGTCTTTGGGATAGAGCAGGGTGCCATCGTATTCCTTGTCGTCGATGAGCGACGACCAGTCGTCGAAGCCTTTGCCGCCGTTGTCGGTGCCCTTGTAGTCCTGGTCCTCGAACGTCAGCACGCGCAGCGTGTATTCGGGGTCGTCGTTGTTGTCGCAGGCCGTCAGCCCGAGGGCCAGCAGTGCGAAAGGCAGAAGTCTGAAGAGATTTTTCATTGCGTTTGTTATTTGGTTATACGAAAAAAATCGACCGTGTCCCTCGGGGAACACGGCGCAACGAAAAATCAAAACGGCTTTTGCTGGGTTTCCGCCTCCTCTCTTTCGTACGGCGACCGTTCGCTGTTTCGATTCTCGCCCGTACTCCCGCAGGCAGCAAATCCCATGGCGCATCGGCAGGTCTTCTGACTTGTTCCTCTTCTGCGCCTTCCCGGCCCGTGGGCCAGTGGCTGGTTGCAGAACCTTTTTGCTCCCTGCGGGGAGCCGGAACTCACAGCAACGGGTATTGTTGCAGATTCTCACTGCATTCCCTTTTCATCCTGCCGCCCGCTTCGGTGCGGCAGGAAACCTTTGCGGCGGCAAATATAGGAATAATTTTCGAATCGCTTCATCCCGGAACCGAAAAAAGCCGCCCGACCGGTCGGGCGGCCCGGAATCGTTCGGGTTCGGCAGCAGGATTGCGGACTCTTTCCGGCGGGCGGGGGATTACCACTTCACCGCTTCGTTCAGAATCTCGCCGTCGGCGGCGTCTTCGGCCGTGAACGTATTGCCGCGATACTGCACGCACAGCATGACGAGGGGCGCCGTGCCGTTGTTGCGCACCGAGCGGCGGCCTGCGGGTGCGACCCGTACGACGCTGCCCTCGGTCACGGGGAAGACCTTCTCGTCGACCTGGAATTCACCCGAGCCGGCCAAGAAGAAATAGAGTTCCTCGTGCGTCTTGTGCGTGTGCAGGAAGCCGGTTTCGGTGCCCGGCAGGAAAGACTGGAACGAGAATTCGCCGCCCGTTGCTCCGACAGCTGCGCCGCCGAACACCTTGCCCGGAATCTTGATTTCGGGGCCGAGCTCCAGAAGATAATCGCCCAATTCGTTGAGCTTACCCGCGTCGATTGCACTGAAATTCGCACCCGTGGCGATGGTTTGCATCTTTTTCATGATTTTTACTTGTTTGGTTGCCTTAATGGTTTCCGAAAGTTTGCAGATTACTTTTCGGGTGCAAATATAGCGGGGTCGTTCGTTGGAGTCAAGTAGGTACTTTACGCACAGATACTTACCTGAACGTAACGATTGCTGTATACAAGACGGTTGCCTTGCTGTTTTTTTTGTGATTTTTTTTGCGGAGGAGGATATGTGAAGTACGGAGCACTCGCAGGACGACCGTTGGAAACAAGAATTCGGTTCGTCCCGCAATCCCTGCAATTTGTTTTTCTTGAAAGACGATTGCGGCGAGCGAAAAAATCGGCGCCGGGCTGAAAATCGTATCCGAGGTCAGCGCCGACAAAAAAAACGGCAGAACATTGTTCTGCCGTCGCAATCTTCGGAAGCGGAGAGAAGGGGATTCGAACCCCTGAAACGCTTTTGACGTTTACTCGCTTTCCAGGCGGGCCAGTTCAACCACTCCTGCACCTCTCCAATCGGAGCCCAAAAGTAGGCAAACTTTCTCAAATCTGCAAAAAACCGACGAATTATTTGAACCCCGGGTGTTCTGTTCGCCTTCTCCGATACGGTTGTTCGGGGATTGTTCTCGGTGTCGCAGCTTCTTTGCGGCTGCATTCTTCGCAGTCCCGTATCACTCCATGAACATTGTGCGTTACTGCCTTTCGCTTTTCCTCTTTTACCTTTAACTTTGCGAACGGCAACTTCACATGACCCGGAGTGACGGCGGCCACGGCTGCCGTCAGAGAGGTCGGTAGATTCAGCAATCCGCTACTCTTTGTTTTGCCGCTTTTTGTGCCGCAGGAAAAGGGGTAGTTAATTATTCCAGTCTGCCGCAGAGCCGAGAACAATTCATAATTCAGAATGCACAACTTCGCGATTAAGCGAGTGCAGAGCCTGCTTGCAGGCTTTGCTGAGCAAGAGCGAAGTCAAGACCCCGTAAGGGGGATTAATTCACAATTAAACCTTTTCTGTGTGAGCGACTCAAAGAGCCGTGCGGGCCGCAGTTTGTTCTGTCATTCTGAGCGAAGCGAAGAATCTATATAACCAGCAAAAAAACAGATTCTTCGTCGCTACGCTCCTCAGAATGACGTCCGACTAAGAGCCGAGGGTTATGATATTGCAAGTCGCAG
>JAIDUZ010000085.1 GCA_029059935.1 Alistipes sp. | reverse complement strand
CAAAAACCGCGGGGGAACGAGACAAAGATACAACCCCGAAAACCCTTTGTCAAGACCCTGCTGTAAAAAACGACCGGAAATTGCGGAAATTTTACACGAAACTGAAGAACGTTACCAATGGAACTCCATGGCGCGCTCCACGAAGCGCACCTCCATGGTCCCGTCGGGAGCGGCCTCCACGGCGGCCAGGTCGAACTGGAACTCCGACTGGTCGCCCGTACGGGCCATATAGGCGGCCGCCGCACGCTGCAACGCCCGGAACTTCTGCGGCGTGATGGCCTCCTCGGGCGAAGTGAGCGAACCCCGCCGGCGGGTCTTCACCTCCACGAAATGCAGCAGCCACCCCTTGCGCGCCACGATGTCGAGCTCATAACGGCCCGCCCGCCAGTTCAACGCGCAAATCTCGTAGCCCTCGCGCCGCAGATACTCCGCCACAGCCCTCTCGCCGCGGGCCCCGGTCTCGGAAGCCGATGCCATACCTATTTATAATAAGAACGACAAATCGTCGCCGGGCCGGACCTCGAAAGGCTGCACGCCCTTCTTGAAGATGCGCATCGGACGACTCCCGACGAGCTCCAGGCGCCCCTGGTCGTAGTGCAGCATGCACCCCTCGCGCAGCCCGACGACCCAACGCCGCGGATTGGCCTGGATGAACTCCAGGATGCGCTGCTCGCGCGTCTCGCCGGCGTGTCCCTCGGGATTGGCATCGAGATAATGGGGGTTGATCTGGAACTTCACGGCCCCGACAGCCCGGAACGACGCGGGCTCGACGATGGGCATGTCGTTGGTGGTGCAGATCGTCGGGCAGCAGACATTGCTGCCGGCCGACCACCCGACGTAGGGCACGCCTGCGCGCACCCGGCTGCGGATGGCTTCCATCAGACCCTGCTCCTGCATCTTCTTGGCCAGGGCGAACGTATTGCCGCCGCCCACGCAGATGGCCTCGGCCCGGCGGACGGCCCGCGCCGGATCGGCCTCCCGGTGCACCGACCTCAGGCGGATGCCCAGCTCGGCGAAGCGGGCCGCGACGCGGCGCTCGTACTCGGCGTACGGGAACGTCACGGCGGCGTAAGGCACGAACGTCACCTCGCGCACGCCCTCCAGGAAACGCCCTATCCGGGGCAGGGGATAACGCAGGTATTCCTCGCCTGCGTTGGTCGAATTGGAAATCAGAAGAAGTTTCATAAGCCGGTGGTTCATAGTTTCTTAATTCTGAAAATGTCCCGTATGTCGGAATTTCTGTCAATAAAAAAAACCTGCGTTTTGTCAAAAGTAATAAAAAAAGTGTTACTTTTGCGCAAAATCACGTCGGAAATAAAAAAGAACTGTTTCCAAATAATTGTTTAACTAAAAACTTAAAATTATGTCTGAAGTTCAAACTAAAGTTGTCGAGATCATCGTTGACAAACTGGGTGTAAAGGAGTCGGAGGTAGTACCCGAAGCCAGCTTCACCAACCACCTGGGCGCCGATTCGCTCGACACCGTAGAACTGATCATGGAGTTCGAGAAGGCTTTCGACATTCAGATTCCCGACGAGGAGGCTGAGAAGATCGCTACCGTAGGCGACGCGATCAAGTACATCGAAGAGCACAAGAAATAATCAACCAACGACCGCGGCTGCGGGCCGGGCTCCGAAGCACGGCAGGCGGCCGCCCATCAAGTTTTTTTCATTTCACAACGTAACTAAGGTTTTTTCGTTTCCATGGCAGAAAGAAGAGTAGTCGTTACGGGTATCGGCACGATCAACCCGCTCGGCAATAACATCGAGGAGTATTTCACGAATCTGGAAAAAGGTGTCAGCGGCGCCGCGCCCATTACTCATTTCGATGCCGAAAAATTCAAGACCCGGTTCGCCTGTGAGGTGAAGAACTACGACCCGAACCAGTATTTCGACCGTAAGGAAGTGCGTAAATACGACCTCTTTACGCAGTATGCCCTCATCGCGGCCACGCAGGCCGTCGAAGATGCGGCTTTCGACTTCGACAAGCTCGACAAGGAGCAGGTCGGCGTCATCTGGGCTTCGGGCATCGGAGGTCTCAAGTCGTTTTTCGACGAATGTCTGGGCTACGCCGAGGGTGGAATGACCCCTCGGTTTAGCCCCTTCTTCATCCCCCGCATGATCTCCGACATCGCCGCCGGCTTCATCTCCATGAAGTACGGCTTCATGGGTCCCAACTACTGCACCGTCTCGGCCTGCGCCTCGTCCAACCACGGCCTCATCGCCGCGTTCGACGCCATCCGCTACGGCAAGGCCGACGTCATCGTCACCGGCGGTTCGGAAGCCGCCGTCAACGAACCCTCGGTCGGCGGTTTCAACTCCATGCAGGCCCTCTCCACGCGCAACGACGACCCCGCACACGCTTCGCGCCCCTTCGACAAGGACCGCGACGGTTTCGTGGTCGGCGAAGGTGCCGGCGCCCTCGTTCTTGAAGAACTGGAGCACGCCAAGGCCCGCGGCGCGAAGATCTACTGCGAATTCGTAGGCGGCGGCGAATCGGCCGACGCCCACCACTTCACGGCTCCCCACCCCGAAGGCATCGGCGCCATGAAGTCGATGCGCGACGCCATCAAGGATGCCGGCATCCGCCCCGAAGACATCGACTATGTCAACGTGCACGGCACCTCCACGCCGCTGGGCGACATCGCCGAGCTGAAGGCCGTGAAGGGTGTTCTGGGCGACCACATCTACAACGTCAACATCTCCTCCACCAAGTCGATGACGGGCCACCTCCTGGGTGCCACCGGCGCTGTCGAGGCCCTGGCCTGCGTCTACGCCATCACCAAGGGAATCATCCCCCCGACCATCAACTGCGAGAACCTCGACCCGGAGATCGACTCCAAGTTGAACCTCACGCTCGGCAAGCCGCAGCACCGTGATGTGAAGTGCGCCCTGAGCAACACGTTCGGCTTCGGCGGCCACAACGCCACCGTCATCTTCCGGAAGTTCTGACCCTCGTTCCGACCGCGCACCGTGTTCGACTTTCTGCTGCGTCCTCTGCGGAGGAATTACGGCCGGAACAAGGCGTACTACCGAATGGTCGATGACATGTTCGGATTCGTTCCGCACAACATCGAACTCTACAAGCTGGCTTTGATTCACAAGTCAGCTTCTTTGATTCTGGACGACGGACAGTCGGTCAACAACGAACGGCTGGAGTTTCTGGGCGATGCCGTCATCGAATCCGTCACATCGGACTACCTCTTCATCGAATATCCGGGGCACAACGAAGGGTTTCTTACCCAACTGCGGTCCAAGATCGTTTCGCGCCAGTCGCTCAACGACCTTGCCGTACGCCTGGGACTCGACCGGCAAGTCATCTCCAACGGCGGAGCGACCATCATCCAGAAACACATCTACGGCGACGCCTTCGAAGCCATGATGGGGGCCATCTACCTCGACCAAGGCTACGAATTCGTCAACCGGCTGCTGATAAACGACATCTACGGCCGCTATCTTGACCTCGACGAACTCACGGCCTCCGAAACCGACTACAAAAGCCGCCTGATCGAGTGGTGCCAGAAGCACCGGCGCAAAATAACGTTCCGGACCGAACAAGACAAAGGCTGTGCGGCCAACCATCCGCTGTTCTGCGCCACCGTGCTGGTCGACGGCCTCGAAGTGGGCCACGGCTCCGGCGAATCCAAAAAAGAAGCCGAACAACAAGCCGCCTACTCCGTAGCCGAATACATGAGCGACGAACAATGCGCCTCGGTACTGGACCGGATGGACCGGATGACCGACTGACGGGGAGGGCTGAGAGAGGGGCCGGCGGGCGCGGAGAAGCGACGAGAACCGGACGGTCCACTGCTGACAGGCCGTCCCGACACCCTACCCACAGACCGACCCCGACGTGAAAAACCTGCACGACAAACTGGCGGCGCGCGGCGCCCGGGCACTGACCGACGAAGAACTGCTGGCCCTGCTGACCGACGACCTCCGAACGGCCCGCGAACTGCTTGCGGCCGCGGACGGCTCGCTGGCCCGCCTGGCCGCCGAAGAACTGACCCGGCTGCGCATGATGGGCGGGCTGGGGCTGCACCGGGCCCGCCAAATTGCAGCGGCGGCCGAATTCGGGCGCCGGGTTGCGGCCGCACAAGCCGAAGAGACCCGAACCATTGCGGGCAGCGACGATGTGGTACGGCTCTTCCGTCCGCAACTTGAAGACCTCCGCCACGAAGAATGCTGGGTCCTCCATCTTTCCGGCTCCAACCGCATACTTGAACGCCAACGTGTGAGCCAAGGCGGCGTCGACTGCACGGTTGTCGACCATCGGCTCATTGTGAAACGGGCCCTCGAACTGCTTGCCACGCGGCTGATTCTGGTGCACAACCATCCCTCCGGCTCGGCCGAACCAAGCCCCCAAGACAAGGTACTCACCGAACGTGTGGCCCAAGCGGCCGCACTCTTCGACATCCGCCTGATCGACCACCTTGTCATCGCCCGCCAAGGCCATTTCTCCTTCTGCAAGGCAGGGTTGCTCAAATAACAACTTCCGGCAGATGCTTGGACGCAGCGCACGGAAAGGGCGTTGCTCCGCCGTGGACGGAAGCCGCCGTCCAGTGTCCGGACATTTCCGGAAGAGAACCACATGGTGGCGGCGAGCGGCGAAACGGCAGACGCAAAGGAGGAAGAACCCCACCAATTGCCCTCCGTGCCGACATATGCCAAACCTCCCGACTCACTGAAGCGGCAGCCCGCAGCAGGTGCAAGCAGCAATCACTCAGGGGAATGACGCAGAGAGGGCTTGGCAAATGAATAATTAATAATGAATAGTGAATAATCAGGTGTTCGCCCGGATGCTGCGGGGGCTTTCGGTGCGGAGCGGTTGCGGGCGCAAGGGTTTCAACCTTGGCATCAGCTCTTTTGTGGCAAAGAGTCGGGCGCAGCCTGCGGGGCACGCTTGCGGGCCTCCGCGCCGGGAGGCCCACCCACCAAAGAGAAGGAAGATGATAATGCTACGTCACAACAATTATTCAGATTGCCGCGTCGCTGTGCTCCTCGCAATGACGCCCCGTTAAGAACGGGGTTTTATTATAGATTCTTCGCTTCGCTCAGAATGACAGAACAAACTGCACCCTTGTTCTTGGAACTGCAAACGCAGAAAATTATTCACTATTCATTATTAATTGTGCATTGATAAACCGGCTCTGCGGCAGACTGGGATAGTCAGCTGACAGCCATGCGGATTTCGGAAAAGGAATCGTTGTCTTGTCTGCTCGGACCGAACGTAACCAGCAAATCGAGCCGCAGTGAGAATTAATAAATCCCGCCTCTTAGGCGGGCGGGCGAACGCAGCCTGCGGGGCGAGCAGTTGCGAGCCTCCGCGCCGGGAGGCTGCGGCTCGCGCAACTCTCCGAGTTGCAAAATCCGACAAAGCACAACAAAACGCTGCGCCAAGTCTCTGCAAACAAGCAACAAAACAACCGACTCCTTTTTCAACCCCCGCTTCTTAAACAAGCTGTCAGCGGATTGCTGAATCTACCGACCGCGCTGACGGCAGCCGTGGCCGCCGTCACTCCGGGCGTAGTGAAGTTGCTGGGACGAAGATAGCCAATTTTACGAAAAACTTATCGGGAACGACCGCAGGACGAGCCGAAAGCCCGGACGAGACGGATATGCTCTCTTTGTAGTGACGGAGAGACAAGAGACCGGAGAGACCAAATCAAAAACAAGAAAGGAACGCCGCCTGAAACGAAGCAGCAGAGCCCCTTGCGGGGACATAACCGCGCTTGCAAAGCAAAGCGAACCGAAGGGAAAGAGAGGGAAAGAGAGGGAAAGAACTGAAGAGGGCCCGCCGAAAATGCGGCCGGCGAACCGATTTTGCATTTCCGGCAAAAAATGCTATCTTTGTCTTCGCATACGCGCTCCGCCGGAGCGGAGGCAGGCGGGAAAGCCCCCTCGGCACCGGCAAAAAAGCATTACGACTACCGCCCATGTGGATCTACGACTGGTTCCTGGCAATCTATGCGGGTCTGATACGTCTCGCAGCTCTCAGAATACCGAAAGCCCGGCAATGGGTCGAGGGGCGCCGGAACCTGTTCGACCGGATGGCCCGTGCGATCGGCCCCGACCAACGCATCGTGTGGGTGCACGCCGCGTCGCTGGGCGAATTCGAACAGGGACGCCCCATCATCGAGAAACTCCGCCGGGAGCACCCCGAATACAAGATTCTGCTCACGTTCTTCTCGCCCTCGGGCTACGAAATCCGCAAGAATTACCCGGGTGCCGACTACATCTTCTACCTGCCGATCGACACCGCGCGCAACGCCCGCCGGTTCCTCGACATCGTGCACCCCGAAATCGCCGTTTTCGTCAAATACGAGTTCTGGATCAACCTGTTGCGCGGCCTGCGCCGCCGCAAGGTCCGCACCTACGTGGTGTCGGCCATCTTCCGCCGCAACTCCGTCTTCTTCCGCCCCTACGGCGGCATGTGGCGCCAGGCGCTGGAGGCTTTCGACACGCTGTTCGTGCAGAACGAAGAGTCGAAGCGGCTGCTGGCCGAACTGGGTTTCGACAACGCCGTGGTGGCCGGCGACACGCGCTTCGACCGTGTGGCCGAGATTGCGCAGGCAGCCCGCCAAATCGACATCGTGGAGCGGTTCCGGGGCGACGGCCGACTCTTCGTCGCCGGCTCGACCTGGGGTCCCGACGAAGAGCTGCTGATTCGTCTGATGAACGACAATCCGGAGGTGAAGTTCGTCGTCGCACCCCACGAGATGGACGAAACCCGCATCGCCCGGCTCATGGCCCAAACCCGCGGCGGCGCCCTGCGCTACACCGCCTGCACGCCCGACACGCGTTACGGGGACGAACAGCTGCTGATTCTCGACACCGTGGGTCTGCTCTCGTCGGTCTACGGCTATGCGACCTGGGGCTATATCGGCGGCGGATTTGGCGTGGGCATCCACAACACGCTGGAAGCCGCGACGTTCGGCCTGCCCATCGCTTTCGGACCCAACTACGAAAAGTTCAAGGAGGCGCGCGACCTGGCGACGCTCGGAGCGGCACAGCCCGTGACGGACTACGAAGAACTCCGCGCCTGGTTCGAGCCGCTGCGCGACGACCCGGCCCGATTGCAGCAGGCCAGCCGTGCGGCGAAAGACTACACTGCCAGCCACCAGGGCGCCACGGAGCTGATTCTGAAGACGATATTCGAATAACCCGGGAGAGGAAGGGCGAAAAGGAGCATGCGGACGGAACGAAGTTTCGTCCGTTTTTCATGCAATATTGGCTGCCGGCCGCCACCTGCGGCCATCGGACGTCCGCATGGATTCCGGCCCCGGCGGCAATCGCACAGACGAAAGGTGGGTTCGGTAAAACGGGGCGTCGGCGGGCACGATTCGACCGACGCCGCCGAAAACAAGTCCGGGGCAGCTTCATTGAAGAAACCGCCCCGAACGTATGATGACCTTATGCAGGCCTCAGCACTTGCCCGTCATGATGTCCAGCACGAGCCGGTCGGTCTCGTTCATGCCGTCGCGGCCGATGGCGGTGAGATTGCGGATGCACTTGTCGACATCCTCGTCGATGATGCCCTCCACGGGTGTGACGCAATGGCCGTCCATGGCCATCAAGGCCGACAGCACGGCGGTCGAAACACCGCTGGTGAGCTTCATGGCGCAGCTGGGTTTGGCCCCGTCGCAAATCATGCCTGTGAGGTTGGCAATCATGTTCTTCACGGCGGCGGTCATCTGCGCATACTCGCCGCCCATCAGATAGACGATGCCGCAACTCGAACCCGTGGCGGCGACGACGCATCCGCACAGAGCCGAGAGCCGCCCGAGGCTCTGCTTGATGTAAATCACGGTCAGATGGCTGAGCACCAGCGCCCGGACGGTCCGCTCCTCATCGGCGCCCGTCTCCTCGGCATAGACCACCACGGGCAGCGTGGCGGCGATGCCCTGGTTGCCGCTGCCCGAATTGCTCATCACGGGGATCATGGCCCCGGCCATGCGGGCGTCGCAGGCCGCGGAGGTGTAGGAGAGGATGCGCGAGAAGATGCTGTCGCCGATCACCCCCAACTCGCGTTCGCGCCGCAGGGTGCGGCCGACGCAATGGCCGAATTCGCCCTCGAAGGAGCGTTCGGCGGCGGCCTTGTTCAAGCGGCGGGTTTCGAGGATGAAGCGCAGTTCGTCGAGCGGAGCCGTGGTGGCGAAATCCCACACGCGCCGCAACGTAAGGGGCTCGTCGCCCTCGGAAACGGCATCGGCGGCAGGCCGGCGCTCGTCGAGCTCGACATGGCCGTCGCGCTCCAGGAAGACGAAACGCGTATGCCCGCCGGCGATGACGGCCGCGGCGCGGTGTCCGGCCGCCGCGGCCTCGACCTCGATGTAGAGCTTCTCCTCGACGTCCTCCTTGAGACCGATGCAGATGCGTTTCCCGTCGATATAGGCCCGGCCGCGCTCCACGGCCTCGGGCGTCACGTCGCGCAGCACCTCCAGCCCGTATTCCGACCGTCCGACCAGAGCGCCCAGCGCCACGGCGATGGGCAGGCCGATCATGCCCGTACCGGGGATGCCGACGCCCATGGCGTTCTTGAGGATGTTGGCGCTCAGGCGCACCGAGATCGTTTCGGGCTGCACGCCGAGCAACTCGGCGGCACGGGCCGTGCAGAGTGCCACGGCGATGGGTTCGGTGCAGCCGATGGCGGGGACCACCTCGCGGCGGATCAGGTCGACGATGCGTCGACGTTCGGATTCGGGAATCATGGACAATACGGTTTCAAGGTCGCGGTCCGGTCATCGGCAGACCGAACGGCCCGAACACAAGGCCGGAGAGTCCGCAGCTGCCGGGACGGCTATCCAAGACAAAGATAGTGATAAAAAAACGAAAAGCGCGCCGACGGACGCAAGAAAGATTGCGACCGGAGAACCGGAATTTCTGCCCGCCGGGCCGCCGCATCCGGGTCCTGCCCGAACGGCAGGCGGGCGGAACAGCCACCGGCCATTCCGCCCGCCCGGCATCCGGAGCGATTCGTCAGTGCGGCTCCGTCACGACATCGACGGCCCAATAGGAATTGGCGTTGGTCGTACCCGAACCCCGGCCGAAGCGGGCGCCGTACATGCGGATGCGCAGCAACCGGGCCCGGACGTTACGCGGAAAGACGAACGTTTCGTAGTCGGAGCGGCTGTTGCCGACGCCCGGCATGAGCTGCATGCCCATGACATGGCCGCGGCCCAGGTTGTCGGGCTGCCAGCCGTCGTGGGAAACCTTCGTCCAGTCGTATCCGTTGTCGGAGACCTCGAAATCGAAGTAGTACTGGCGGCGGCTCTGCGTATTGCGGCAGTAGCCGAGCGAGACCTGCGCGATGCGGACCGGCCTGTCGCCCAGGTAGAACTGCACGCAGGGAGACCCCGACTGGCTCCACGAAGTTTTCGGATTGCCGTCCAGCAGGTTGCCCAGCTGCTTCGCGCTGCCGTCGCCTGAGATGCGCTCCTTCGAAACGAAGTCATAGCGAACCGTATAGGTGCCGGGCACGCAGCCCGGTCTGGTCACGGTGAAGACGACCGAACGGCCGTGCCTGTCGTCGCGGCGCTCGACGGCACACCCCTTTTCGCTCTCGACGGCGATTACCGGCAGGGATTCGTGGTCCAGCGCCACGGGCACGGTGTAGTCGAAGACCTCGCGATGGAACTCCGCGAGCGGCCGGCCGTCGACGGTGATGCGGGCCAGGTAGGCGAAGCTGTCGAGAAAACCCTCGGACATATCCTTGCAAGGCGGCATGCGGTCGTCGAGCACATTGGCGACGGCCTGCCGCCCGGCACGGTCTTCCAACTGCTGGAGATAGAGGCTGCGGGGCATGGTCCGCCCGTCGGTCCGCTGCTCGTGGGCCTTGAAGTTGGGAACGTTGCCCGGGTCCACCTCCTCCATGACGAAAGGCAGCCGGTCGTCGGCACCCCACTGTCCGAAGAGGTAGTTGGCCGCCAGCGGATTCTGGCTGACGATGAACTTGCCGCGACAGTTGTAGAGCACATAGTTGGCTCCCGACCAACCGTGGGCCGTGCCGTTGTTCCAGCGGTTCTGCACATAGATGCGCCCCTGCATGTTGTCGAAGAGCCCGCCGGCCGACCAGCGCAGATGCGGCTCGTTGGCATCGAACTGATAGTCGCTGCGGTCGTCGAGAAAGACGTTGGGACCCATGACATGCCCCATGACGATGAACCCGTGGCGCGTATAACGCACATAATTGCGCTGGTTGAGCACCAGCGTACCGCCCGAGTTGGAGTAGCTGTAACGGCGTTCGCCGCCTGTGCCGCCCACCGGTTCGAGGCAGTTCGTATCCTGCACGGTGACCCAGCGCGAACCGGAAGCGAGGGTTACGGCCACATCGATATGGTAGGTCGTGACGCGACGCACCCAGACGTGCTCCGCATTGCCTATGCGGACGCCCACCTGGGCATGACGCTCGTCGTTGTAGAATTTGTAGTCGACATCGAAGGCGGACGTGACGGCCGTACCCGACTTGTCGAAGCGCGAAATCAACTGCACGTTCTCAAGGCCCGCACGCGAGACCCGCCGTTCGGTCGTGAAACGGCAGACCGTAGGGATGCCGTACCTCCGGTCGAGCGGGTCGACGATCGGCTCCGTGAGCGTGACGGTGCCCGCCGCCGCATCGACCGCCGCGACGGTGCGCTCCTGGCAGACATTCTCGTAGGCCCGTTCGACCTGCCCGTTCGCAGCCCACTGGTTGGCCGACAGAACGCCCGGCGCATCGGTGATGGCGTCCATCCTCAGGTCCTGCGCCCAGGCGGCATTGACGGGCCGGCGGATGCGGATGTTGTCGCCCGGCCGGAAAGCGCCGGCATCGGCCAGGCGAAGCGTATGCGCACCGACGGGAACATACTGATCGGTGACGGCGATCTCCTCGCCGTATTCGGCACTGCCGCCGCTGAAATCGAAAAGCGCCTCGGTCTTGTTGTAGGAATCGGAGACCCACGTGGCCACCACCTTCGTCACGCCCGGCTCCGGGTCCTCCGACTGCGCGTAGTCGAACCAGTTGCCGGGGCCGAGCGGCTTGTCGTGCCGGCGGATCGATGCGTGGCCGTCGCCCTCGCCCCGAATGACGATGCCGCTCTGCGCAATCCGGACGGGACGTCCGATGCGGAACGTACCGGCCTTGAGCAACACGGCGCCCCGGAATCCGTCGGCATCGGCCGGAACACGGCCGAGCATGTCCACCGCGCGCTGGATGCGCTCCGCATCGTCGGTCTGCGGGTCGGCGGAAGGTTCGAGGACAATCCGGACCGGCACGTTCGGAAGGGCCGTCCCTCCGCCTCCGTATCCGGCATGGGAATA
This sequence comes from Alistipes sp., assembly GCA_029059935.1. Classification (GTDB taxonomy): domain Bacteria; phylum Bacteroidota; class Bacteroidia; order Bacteroidales; family Rikenellaceae; genus Alistipes. The sequence continues at coordinate 6,004 of JAIDUZ010000085.1, read as the reverse complement.
GTCGACGACGCGGTTGCCCCGGTAATCGGGCGTATAAACCAGGCGCCCGCCCTCAAGGCGCAGCGCCGGATAAGGCTCGGAGTAGGTGTAGCGGGCAATATCCTCGTCGACGGCCGTAAAGTAGCAGGCATCGTGGATGACCGGGTTGCCGGCGAACTCGAACTCCATGCGATAGGTGCCGGACAGCGCGGCCGGGACAGCGGGAACGACCCTGCATGTTTCGCCCTTGCGGAGCGTCCGGAAATCCGACTTGTAGACGACCTGTCCGTTAGGAGCGAACAAACGGGCTGCGAACGAAAGCTCCTGCCGGGCCGCGACGACGAAATCGGGGACGGATTCCCCGAGCCGCACCAGAGCCGGACGCCCCGGTGCCAGGAGCATCCCTGCACGGTCGGGCCGGATGCATGCCAACTCCCCGGTGGGATAGTCGGGACGCGGCGCGGCACCGTCGAGGAGCCGCTTCTGAAAGACGAAAAAGTTGTATATCTCGACCCCGCCGTCGGCCAGGTCGCCCGTCACCATGACGTAGCGGGCCGTGAGGGGCCGGGAGAGCGTTTCGATGAAGAGCTTGTTGCCGTTGGCATCGGGCAGTTCGCTCACGTTCTGCGCATAGACCTCCGTCCAACCCTCCGGAGCCGCATATCCGGAGAGACCCGCCCGGCCCGGCACCGCGGCATCGGAGAGCGCGGCCCACCGGTGCGAATCATTGGTGCAGGCCACGCGGTAGGTGCCGTCGCGGAGACGCTTCTTCAACTGTCCGACCGCCGTTCCCCAGGCCACTCCGAAAGCGTCGATGCGCTGCTCCTCGCCCAAGTCGACCGCCAGCCAGAAAGTCTCCTTGCCGGGAACGGAAGCCTGCGAACCGTCGACCTGGTAACCGCTGCCCGAGAATCCGGTGGCATTGCCGTCGAAAGCCCTGGCCGCCTGGCTCTTGCTGTGGAAAGAACTCTTCTTGATTCGCTCCGGAGCGGGATTCAACGCGAGATTGGTGAGTTCGTAGTGCTTGATCTCCGCCGTATAGTTCCGGCAGCCGTTCTTCGAGCGGATACACACCCGGTCGCCATTGCCGACAGGTTCGAGCTCGGCCCGAGGCAGACCGTCGGGAGCCGTCGCCTGCAACACCTCGCCGGGCTGCAACGCGAGCTCTCCGAACAATCGGGCCGGGCAAACGTTGTCCAACAACCCGATGCGATCTCCCTCCATGTACAGCACGCTGTTGCCCGCAACCGGGCCTACGCCGCTGTCCGCAGCCGGAACCGCATCGCTGACGGCGGCCGGAGTGGGCGCCGGCTTGTTGTCCGGAGTCCGGGTTTCGTCGATCGCCTGCCTCAACCGCCCGACGAACCGCACGGTCTCGTCGTAGGGCGGCGTTGTCAGTTTGCCGGGATACCCCTCGTCCTTAGCGACCCAAAGCAACTCGACGGGCAGATAACCCCGGTAGGGACTGCGGCGGATGTCGCGCATGAGCCGCACGAGGTCCATCGTTTCGCGGGTCTCGGCCCCGGCAGGCTTCTTCTTGATTTGGAAGTTGTTGGAATAGGGAAGCACCAGGGCGATGTCGCGATACCAATCGTAGGCCGTGGCATCGGTGCTCAGGAAATCGCGGTAGAAACCCGTATCGTTGATGATTCCCACGTTGTCGCAATCCACCCATCCGAGCACGCGGATGACCTGGTTGGCCGTGGCGAGCATGCCGCCGTGATTCTGCAAACCGATGCGGACGGAAGGATGGTGCTCCGCGGCCCACTGCGCGACTTCGCGAATGGGAGGCACCATGCGTTCGCGGGCGATTTTCTCCCACCCCTCGCGGCGGATGTCGGCCGGAGGAGGCCCGGCGAAGATGCGGATGACCGGGGCCCCCATCTCCTCGGCGACCCGAATCCAGAACTTGATGCGCTCCACGTCGGTTTTCCGGCGGAGCTCGTTGGGGTCGGCGAAGTTGTTCTGCAAGCCTGTACCGCTCACCTCGATGCCGAGCTGCGCGCACAACTCGCGGATTTGCCGCGCGAAACCGAGAATCTCCTCCTCGGGAAGCGTCGGCATGGCAGTATTGCTATAGCCGGGAATGTAATAACAAGTCACATCCACGGCGTCGAATCCAGCCTTCGCCGCCCAACGGATGGCATCGAGGGTGCTGAGCTGCGGAGTTGCCGACGAACCGCCGAGCCAGGCGTTGATGTTCATGTTGAAGGTATAGAGATTCAGGCTCAACTTGAAATCGCCCGTGTAGTATTCGCCCGAAAAGTCCTTGTCCGTCCGGTCGAAGCGGGGCAGCAAACCGCGGCGCACGTAATCATAGGCCGCATCGTCGTAGGCCGGAGCCGCCGCAATTTCGGGCAGCCGCTCCCCGTTGTCGGCCACGAAGTCGAAGGCGCTCCAATCGAGAGCCTGACAATTGGCCACGTCGACGAAAACATCGTAGCTCCTCCGGTCCGGAACGTGGATGACCATGCGCGTGACGCGCTCGAACCAAAGACCCTCCTTGCCCACGGGCCGCTCGGCGGCAGGAGGCCCGGAGAGGTAGAGATGCTCCAGATTCGTACAATAATAGAAAAGGCGCGGGTCCATCCGCTCCAGTTTCGGAAAACGCACGATGCGCAGCCGTCCGGCCCCCGACCCTTTCGCCTGGGCGAAAGCCTGCACGCCGGTCTTCCGCACGTTCGGGAAATCGGCCTCTTCCAGCCCTTCGCACAAGCTGAAAGCCTTGGCCCCGATCTCCGCGGGCCGATCGGCCCGCACGTATCGGAGCGAACGCATCCCCTCGAAAGCGCTTTTCGGGACGACGCCCCCGCTGAAGTCGGCCTCGCGCTCCACGATGAGCTCCTCCAGTCCGGTCAGCTGCTGCCGGACGAAGCGGCAGTCGTCGGGCGTCAGCTCGCCCGAGCGCACGACAAGCCGCCTTACTGCTGCGTAATTGTCGCCGAAAGCCGCATCGATGCGCGATCGGAGCGATGCGTCGGGAGACGAAGCCCCGTCGAGAATCGCAGTCCCCGGCATCCGCTTCGCAGTCCTGCCTTTCGGCGGCTTCGCATCCGTCCGTAGGGCCGTTTCGGCCGCCTGCGTTTCGGATACGACCATCGACGAAGTCGCCAGCACGCCTGCGAACAGCACTGCGGCCGCCATGTTGATCAGTTGTTTCATCATTCGTTCAGGTTGGTTTCAGTGGTTTTGCATGCGGCTCTCCGACAGCCCGGAACGGGATTCCAACCCCGGTCCGCCTCTCGGTGTGCAATCCGTGCGATTTTATCGGACACGGCATGCACGTCCGCCATTCCGATGCAAAAATAGCATAATTTTTTCTAAAAAACCATCGAAAACCGTGTTTTATTATACGAATATAACAGTGCATATATAACAAAGTGTGTACGTATACACAAACGATTAAGACACGAATAACCAGGAATACCTGTACCCAATCAACCCTGTCAGACCGTGCAGTTCGGATGATTCGGCCGAATAGACCCGGCAAATTCGACCCGCAAACAATAACAAAACCGCCCCTTGGCAAGCCATATGCCCACCACGGGCAGAGAGAGAGCAGACGGAACAACGAACAAAGAGGACAGGCAGAACGAACAGAGCACGAGCGCAATGGCGGAAATCGTTGCGAAAACAACCTGAAAGCCCCATTATTAAGAGGAAGAGGAAGCAAGGCAAAGCGAAGGACGGGGAACGGTGGCAGAGAGGAGGGCGAACAGGAGAGCGGACGGAAAAGGAAGATGTTTACGGACGAGCACAAAAGAAAAATCCGGCGCCCGCCTCCATGGCAGACCCCGGATTTCCGACAGCCCGGCCGGCTACTTGGCATCCACATAGGCCACCTCGCTGAACTCGCTGTACAAGTCGAGGTTCTCGCGGGTGATGATGTCCAAAGGCATGATGTTGGCGGATTTCACCTTGCTGCCGTAAATCAGATACTGAATCAACGACTTGATTGCCATGTACCCCTGCTGCTCGGGGCGCTGGCCCAGCACGAAATCGATATGCCCGTTCCGTATTTCGCGGCTGTTGTTCTCCGTGAGGTCGACCCCTATCAACCGGACCCCGTCGATCCGGTGCTCGTGCAGGTAGGAAGCAATCACGCTGCTGCGCGAACTGAGCACGACGGCACCCCGGACCCGGGGATTCCGCTCGAAGAAGTCGCCGATGAGCTCGCTGTTGCGCTCCGGCTCCACGACCGAAAAAGAGAGGCGGTGGAGCTGCTTCGTCCGGTCGTGCTCCGTCATGTAACCCATGAATCCCTGCTTGCGCAGGATGGTGGTGTTGGCGCTCGCATCACCCACTCGAACGGACTGGAACAGAACGTATTCGGCATCCGCAGGCGTAATCGCGTCGATGAGCTTGCCCATCAGATAACCGCACGCATAGGGGTCGGAGGCGAAATAAGTCAGCGGGAAAGTGCAGTCGATGGTCGAATCCACATAGACATAAGGAATGTCGTGCTCTTCGAGCAAGGTGGTGAGGTAGACGGTCTCGTCGCGGAACGTCGGACCGATAATCACGCCGTCGGGACTCTGCGACGTAATCTGCTCGAACGTAGCGCGGCACGCATACAGATCGAACTGATTGTAATACATGAATTTGCACTCGATGCGGATGTTCTCGTAGACGTGAACGGCCCGCATGATGCCCTTGTAGGTATTCTCCCAGTACTCGCCCTTCCTGAATTCGGGAATGGCGACGACGATTTTGTAATGGCGTCTGAGCGAAATGCCCGACAGGTGCATGTTGGGATGGTACCCCACCTGCTTGAGCACGGCGTCGATCGCACTCCGGGCCGCCGGAGAGACGTTGCCCCGGTTGTGCAATACACGGTCGACCGTACCGGGAGAGACTCCCGCAAGCTGTGCAATATCCTTTATTCGAATCTTTCGAGCCATAACAAACAGGTTTGCGTCTTACAAAGATATGCTTTTTGCCCGCATAAAACAAGACACAACCGCCAAAAAGCAAAAAAAATCGCCGCGGCTTTCGTACGTTGAAAAATTCTTCCTATATTTGTGGACGTACACGGCGACAACAAGAGGAGGTACGACTCCGGACCGTCGCCATCCAAACCCAACAATTATGAACGAACTGTTTTCCATCTCCGGCAAAGTCATCGTGGTGACGGGCGGCGCCGGCATCCTCGGACAATCGATCAGCCGCTATCTGGCCGGACAGGGCGCCAAGGTCGTCGTCCTCGACCGCGACGAGAAGACCGGCGGCGAACTGGTCGCTGCTATCCGCAAGGAGGGCGGCGAGGCTCTTTTCCTTGTCACCGACGTCTTGAATCGCGAGGTGCTCGAACGGAACCGTGCCGACATCCTCGCCAAGTACGGCTGCATAGACGTACTGCTCAACGCCGCGGGCGGCAACATGGGCGGCGCGACCATCGCTCCCGACAAGACGTTCCTCGACCTGGAAATCGACGCTTTCAAGAAAGTCGTCGACCTCAACCTTTTCGGAACGGTGCTTCCCACCACCGTCTTCGGCGAGGCGATGACGGCCCGCAAGAAGGGCGTCATCGTCAACTTCTGCTCCGAATCGGCCCTGCGCCCGCTGACCCGCGTAGTGGGCTACGGTGCCGCCAAGGCCGCCATCGGCAACTACACGAAATACATGGCTGCCGAACTGGCGACGAAGTTCAGCCCCGAGATGCGCGTCAACGCCATTGTTCCGGGGTTCCTGCTGACGAACCAGAACCGCGCGCTGCTGACGAACCCCGACGGCTCGTACACCGACCGCGCCCGGGCCATCATCGCCCACACGCCTGCCGGACGCTTCGCCGAACCCGAAGAACTGCTCGGCACGATCCACTACCTCATCAGCGACGCTTCGTCGTTCGTAACGGGCGCTTTGGCCGTGGTCGACGGAGGATTCGACGCCTTCTCCATCTGAAAAATCAGCAAGCCATGATACTCTGCACCCAATCCTGGCGCTGGTACGGGCCGAACGACCCCGTATCGCTGTCGAACATCCGTCAGGCCGGCGCCACCGACATCGTACACGCCCTGCACCCCAT
>JAIDUZ010000084.1:6976-23672 GCA_029059935.1 Alistipes sp. | reverse complement strand
TCAGGCCGAAGCCCGACCCCGACAGCTACCTCGACAGCCCGACCGAAGGACGCCGCCACAGCCGGGCTCACTGCGCGCGTTCTACAAATTCCAGCAGCGCTTGCGCACAGGCTTCGGGTTCTTCCAGGAAGCCCATGTGGCCCGAGTTTTCGAGCCACACAACTTGGGCCTGCGGATGGGCGGCGGCCAGTTTTTCTGCCGCTTCGGCCGGTATGTAGCCGTCTTTTCGGCCAAGGATGAATAGTTGGGCGACCGGCGATTTTCGTAGCAGGTCGTTGCGGTCGGGGCGTTCGATCATGCCGTTCAGCAGTGCAACGATGCCTTCGTCTTCGGTTATGAATACTTGTTCCGCGAGGTCTTCTACGGCATCTTTCATGCGTTGGCGGTTCTCCGGCGCAAATCCCGCCGCCGGGGCTACCCGGGCCAGGGCATCTTTCTTGCCGGCACGTACGAGCGTTATTTCGCGGCGGCGGTTTTCGGCTTTTTCGGGCGTGTCGGCATTGGGCGTCGAGCTCAGCAGTACGATGCCTTCCAGCATCTCGGGGTGGCGTTCGAGCAGCGCCAGGGCCACATATCCGCCCATCGAGTGTCCCACCGCCGTGAAGCGTTCTATGCCCAGTGCCCGCATGCCGTCGGCCACCGTGTCGGCCAGGAATTCCATGGTGTGCACGTCGCCCCGGACTTCCGATATGCCGTGTCCGGGCAGGTCCAGCGTCACCACGCGCACCCGTTTGTAGAGCAGCGGTACGAATTCTTCCCATACCAGGAGCGATTCCAGGTATCCGTGCAGCAGCACCACGCAGCGTTCGCCCGCTTCCGAGTCGCAGACGTGCAGGGCCGTCGTTCCGGCCATGATGAATTTTTCGGTCATAGTGTTTTTCTTTCGAAAGATTTTCCGGCAGGCCGGGCCTTTGCCGGAATCACGGTGCAATGTTATGTTTTTTTTCGCAAATTCAGCCCCTTTTCGGCAAAAATACTTCTCGCCCGTTTAAAATGTCCCGCGGTCCGAGCGCCTCGCCCGGCAGCGGAGTTGTATTTCTGCGGCTAAGTATTCAATATGCAGTTCCTGCACGTATCTTCTCCGCCGCATAGGCTTCCGCCTCGTCGCGAATGATTGCCGTCACCCGCAATATTGGCGGCCAAAATTTGAGAGACTTCTTTTTTATTCGTACTTTTGGTCTCCCATTGTTTCCGAGTGGTATGCATGAATTCGAGTATATCGTCTGCCATGGTTCCGGCAACCGCTTCGTCCTGATCGATTGCGTGGCTCAGGCCGCACTTTCCGAGGCGGTCGCCCCGGCCGCCTTGGCGCAGGAATTGTGTCGGTCGCACGGCGGTTTGGACGGGTTGTTGCTGCTCGTCCGGGTCGGCGGGGAGTTCGGCATGCGCATGTTCAACCCCGACGGGTCGGCCGCCGAGATGTGCGGCAACGGCATCCGGTGCGTCGCGCGGCTCGCCGCCGCGCGCCATGGCGCCGGGCAGCGGTTCGTTTTGTGGTCGGGCGGACGGCGTTACCTCCTCGCCCGCGAGGAGCCGCTTCCGGGCGGGATTCCCGCTTTCGGGGTCCGCATCCCCATCGGCTTCGCTTCGGACGATTTCGTCCGTTGCGGCGACGAGCCGTTCGTCGACAGCCCTATTCCGGACCTCGACCCCGGCTTAAGATTCTCGTTCCTCCACCTCGGCAACCCCCATCTGGTCTGCCGTACGGAGTGGTCCGACATCGACGGGTTGGAGCGGTTGGGGCGCCGCGCCGCGGAGTTGCCCGGGGTCTTCCCGCACGGCATCAACGTCAGTTTCTACCGGCCGTGCGGCGCACAGCGCCTCTTCGTCGCCACTTGCGAGCGGGGCGCCGGCATCACCCTCTCGTGCGGTACGGCCATGACCGCTTGCAGCACGGCCGCCTGCATCGGGGGCCTCTGCCGTTTCGGGGTTCCCATCGAGGTGTTCAACCGCGGCGGCATGGTGCGGTGCCTCTGCACCCGTGGCAGCGAGGGTACCGCTACGTCGTTGTGCGGCAACGCCACTTTCGAGGGCGAGGGGCGCTTCGTGCTCGACCGGGACGGTCGCGCCGTCCTCCTGCCCGAATCTTGGCGGCCCCGAAGGGAGGAGACAGAGGCTTATGCAGCTTTTCTCGAACATTTGAAGAAACTTTAGATTTTTATTTTTTCGTCCTATGAAAAACATGCTCTTCAGGCATCGTTCCATACGCCGGTTCCGCCCGACGCCCATCCCCGAGGAGGTGCTCACGGAGTGCCTCGAAGCCGCTGCGCGCGCTTCTACGTGCGGCAACATGCAGCTCTATTCGTTGGTCGTCACGCGCGACAAGGCCGTGCGCGAGCAGTTGGCTCCGTGCCATTTCAACCAGCCCATGGTCTCCCAGGCTCCGTGCATCGTCACGGTCTGCGCCGACGTTCACCGCTTCACCATGTGGTGCGAGCAGCGGGGCGCCGACCCGGCCTACGACAATTTCGCCTGGTTCCTCAATGCCGCCACCGATGCCTTGCTCGCCGCGCAGAATTTCTGCGTCCAGGCCGAAATCCACGGGCTCGGCATCTGTTACCTCGGCACCACCGTCTATACGGCGCCCGACATCGTCCGCATCCTGCACTTGCCCAAGGGGGTCATTCCCGTCACCACCATCGTCGTGGGCTACCCCGACGAGTCGCCCGCCCTCACCGACCGTTTGCCGCTCGACGCCGTCGTCCACTACGACCGCTACACCGATTATACCGCCGCCGAGATCGACGAGTTGTGGGCCGAGCGCGAGGAGTCGGAGCTCACCAAGCGTCTTTTGGAGGAGAACGGTCTGGACAACCTGGCCCGCATCTTCACCGAGCGGCGCTACGTCCGGCGCGACAACCTCGCTTTTTCGCGTTCCTACTTCGAGTTGCTCCGCGAGCAGGGTTTCTTCAATCAGTAGCAGGCATGGGGAGGGTGCGGCGCATAGGATTCTTCGTCTTGCTGGGCTTCGTCGGCTCGGCTTGCAGCGTCACGCGCCATATCCCCGAGGGCGAGTATTTCTTGCAGAAAGTCACCGTCGAGCCCGACCGGTCGGCCCCGCGCAAGCAGCGCATTGCGGCCGAGGACCTCGAAAAATACGTGCGTCAGACTCCCAACAAGCGTTTCCTGGGCACCAATTTCTACGTCTGGCTCTACGAGCAGGCCGACCCCTCGAAGACCAACAGATGGAACGAGTGGAAGCGCCGCATCGGCGAGCAGCCCGTCATTCTCGACATGGACCTCACGCGCAAGAGCGCCCAGAACCTCAAAGTCTACATGGACACCAAGGGTTTCTTCTCGTCGCAGGCATCGTTCGAGGTCGACACCACGTCGCGCCGCCGGCGCGCCCGCATCACCTACCGCGTGCGGCAGGGCGAACCCTATCTCATCGATTCCGTCTCCTACGACTTCCGCGACCGCTTCCTCGAACAGATTCTCGCTCCCGACACGGCCGGCACCCTCGTGCGCCCCGGCCGGATTTTCGACATCACCATGCTCGACAGCGAGCGCGAGCGCATCACGGCCTACCTCAGGGAGCGGGGGTATTACAACTTCTCGGTCAACAACATCGAGTTTTTGGCCGACACCCTCTCGGGTGACCGGCGCGTGGGGGTCACCACCGTCATCAAGCAGCACCTCTCGGGGTACGACGAGCGCGGCCAGGCCGTCATGGACAACAATACGGTCTACCGCATCCGGCGCATCAACCTCTTTCCCGACTACGACCCCCTGGCTTTCCGCAGCGATTCCACGCTCTTGCAGCGTCTCGATACGCTCTATTATCGCGGTCTGAATATCATCTACGAGGGGCGGCCCAACCTGCGGCCCTCCATCCTGCGGCAGGCCGTGCCGCTCTATCCCAACTACGTCTACAACTCCGCGCAGGTCGACCGCACCTACACCGACCTCATGTCCATGGGTTATTTCCGCAGCGCCCGCATCGCCTTCGTCGAGGACCCCCGGCAGGTCGACGTCACCGACTACGTCACCTATATCGGCGCTTCGGCCGATTCCACCCGCACCGACTACACCCGCGAGGGCTACCTCACCTGCAACATCCTCTGCACGCCCACGCTCAAGCAGAGTTTCAAGGCCGAGCTGGAGGCCAGCACCACGTCGAGCTTCTACGGTCTGAAGGCCACCGTCGGTTACCAGAACCGCAATATCTTCCGCGGCGCCGAATCGTTCGACGTCTCGCTGACGGCCGGTTACGAGTTCATGAAGGCGCGCGACGCCAGGAAGAAGCGTGCCACCGAGTTCGGCGCCACGGCGGGGCTCACTTTTCCGCGGTTCCTCGTGCCGTGGCGTACGCGGCGCTACCGCTCGGTCAACCAGCCCAAAACCAAGGTCGAGGTCTCCATCAATTTCCAGGACCGCCCCTACTACCGGCGTACGCTCTCCAGCGCCGGCATGACCTACCTGTGGACCAATTCGCATTATTCGTCGTTTTCGTTGCGGCCCATCAACATCAACGTGGTCGACGTCGGCTACCTCGACGACAGCTTCCTCGAAGGCACCCACAACGAGTACCTGCGCCATAGCTACGAGCCGCAGTTCATCGGCGGGCTCTCGTTCGGTTACAGCTACAACAACCAGTTCAAGAACCTGGGCGGCAGCGCCACCGTCATCCGCTTCAACGCCGAGACGGCCGGCAACCTCATCGACGGCGTCGAGCACCTCTTCTACAAGCCGGCGCGCGGCAAGGATTATTACACGATTTTCGGATTGCAGTACGCCCAGTACGTGCGCGGCGATCTGAGCCTGAGCCGCAAAATCATGTTGGGCGAGAAGTCGGCCTTGGCCTGGCGCCTCTACGGCGGCGTGGCCGTCGCCTACGGCAATTCCACGTCGGTGCCTTTCGACCGCCTCTTCTACGCCGGCGGCAGCAACAGCATGCGCGGCTGGACACCCCGTACGCTCGGCCCCGGGTCGGTGCCCATCACCGACACCGAGTTCCCCACCCAGTTGGGCGACATGAAGCTGGAGGCCAACCTGGAGTTCCGCTTTCCCGTGTGGGGCATCGTCCACGGCGCCACGTTCTTCGACGTGGGCAATATCTGGTACATCAAGAACGACCCGTCGGAGTATTCTACCGACGCCGTCTTCCACTTCCGCAATTTCTACAGGCAGTTGGGCTTCAACACCGGTCTCGGGTTGCGCTTCGACATCAAGTTCGCCGTCTTGCGTCTCGACTGGGGCATCCAGTTGCACAATCCCAACAATCCCGCCGGCGAGCGGTGGATCCACAATTTCCGGTGGAAGAATACGGCGCTCAACTTCGGCGTCGGCTACCCCTTCTGACCGGGCGTAGGGGCAAGTCCGCAGAGCCTCTTCCTGCGCCACCACCTCTTTGACTCCGTATCCCTTAATACTTAATCTCGCCAATTGCGAGGAGAACATTGCCCGACCCGCATAGTTCGTTCTCTCCGTTATTGGCACACGCTCTGTCATTCCGAGGAGCGCAGCGACGCGGCAACCGACGAACGCAGCGAGCGCAGAGGCCGCTTGCGGACTATGCCTCGCAAGGAGGAGGAAAACAAGCGAAGCGCAGTTAATCTAAACAAGTGCAAAGACCTCCGGCAAGCCGTACCTTGCAAGGGAAGACGACGACAAGTATCGCAGCCGAAGAATCCGTAACAAGAAAAATCGAAATCCCCGCCTCAAAGGCGGGGATTGTTCCGAACACAGCGAAAGACGCGCAAATGCCCTGCATTTACCGCTTGCCGCTCACTTCAGCAGTGCCAGCCAAGGAATACCCCCCCCCATCGTTCGGGTTGCCGGAGGCCTTGTATTGCGAGGGCGACATGCCGGTGTTGCGTTTGAAGTAGCTGCCGAAGAACGATTGGTTGGGGAAGTTCAGTGCATAGGCTATTTCCTGCACGCTCATGCCCGAATACTTGAGCAGCGTTTTGGCTTCGAGAATCACATAGATTTCAATCCATTCCGACACCGATTTGCTGCTGATGCGCTTGACCAGCGTGGTCAGGTATTTGGGCGTGATGCAGAGTTCACGGGCGTAGAATCCCACGCTGCGCTCCTCCTTATAGTGGATGCTGAGGAGTTGCAGAAAGCGGCGGAAATAGGTGTCGGCACGGTTGCGTATCCGTTGTTCCGCTTCGGGATGCCGCGCAAGGTAGCGTTGCAGCGTGTTGCCTATCTTGTAGAGCGTGGCCATGAAAAGCTGGCCCACAACCTGTTCCGAGAATTGGGCCGCCTCGCCTTTCGTCTCGTGCTCCATCAGCGCGATGAAGTTGCGCAGTTCGCGGCTCTCCTCGTCGGATATTTCGAACGTGGGGTGGGCTCCCAGATGCAGCATCAGAGGCATCAGCTGTTTCGAATCGATGTTCATGCGTTGCAGAAACTGCGTCGACACAATGATAGTGTCGCCCCGCAGCGTGCCTCCCGGTTTGGTTTGGAGGATGCTCTGCGGCCCGATCAGATACAGCGTGTTCCTGCGCAGCGTATGTTCGTTCAGGTTGATCGAGAGGTCGGTTCGGCCTTCGGTGCCCAGTCCGATGATGAAAGCGTCGATGCGGCAGGGGAAGCGCAGTTCCTCCAGTTGCGAAACGTTGCTGTGGGCAATGACGAAGTCGGGTGCCGGCGTGTGTCCGGGGCGGGTCCGGTCGATCAGTTCGCCGAGCGAAAAGCGGGCGATGGCGGGTGCGGTATCTTGTTGTCTGGTGTCCATGGATTCGTTGGTTTGCGACAAATGTAGCAATATTTTGCAATATTCGGTCTTGAATGTTGGTTTTTCGGATTTTTCGAACAATTTGCAGGAGAGCTCCGGTAATCCCTCGGCACTGCCCGGTTCTCGTCGCTTTCTCTTCGGCATCCCGGTGGATTCCGGGCATGCTGCTTATCAAATTAATTCCTTATCTTCGCCTCTGCAACTTCACTTGGCCCGGAGTGACCGAGGTTAAGGTTTCGGTCAGAGAGGTTGGTAGATTCAGCAATCCGCTAACAGCTCGGAGTTTGTAAAAGGGATCTGTTATTTGCTCGCTTGTTTGCGGTAGTTTAACACGGTTTTTGTTGGGCTTCGTCGGGTTTTGCAACTCTCCGAGTTGCGCGAGCCGCAGCCTCCCGGCGCGGAGGCTCGCAACTGCTCGCCCCGCAGGCTGCGTTCGCCCGTCCGGCTAAGAGCCGGGATTTATAAATTTTTGCTGCGTCCCGATTCGAAGCCGGTGCATTCACAAAAACAACGATTCCTTTCCGAACCCGCATGGCTGTCAGCTGACTATTCCAGTCTGACGGGAAGTCTGCGACTTAATGAGTAATTAAGAATGAATAGTGAATAATTACTTTTTGCGTCGCAACCGATTATTCATTATTAACTATTCCTTATTCATTAAGAAGTTTCCTTTCCGTCATTCAATCCAGCGATTGCTTTCAGCACCTGCTACGGGCTACCGCCACCGTGAGACGGGAGCCCTGGCCAACATCGGCGACGAGGGTGTTTACTGGTCTTCGTCGTCTTCGCCGGATGGCGGTTTCGTCTCGTCGGGCGGGTTGGACTTCCACTCGGTGTCGGTCAATACGTTGTACGTTTTCTCTGGTCGGGCTTTCGGTTTCCCCGTGCGCTGCGTCCAAGCATCTGCCCGTGAAGTTCGTTTTTGCGCACCTTTTCCCGTTGCGGCCACGCCCGCATAAATTTGGCTTTGCCACCGGCTTATCGAAAACGGTGCTTTTTTCGCCTCGGCCCGTCGATGAACGGGGCAGCCTTGCCGGCACCGATTTGCGTCCGGTCCGGGAGCGGACGAGGTTTCCCAAGTGTTAAGCAATACGAAAACGACCCTCGCCTTATGGCGAGGGTCGTTCGGTTTGTCTTGGTCGGCGCATGGCTGCCCGAAGTATTCGGTTGTCGGGGACCGGCCGAGGGTTCGGTTTCCGCAGCCGTTCGGTTCGGCAGGTGTTTGTCGCACCGTCGGTGGATAATAATTCCCCGAAAGGTTGCGAAAATGCGGCAGCAATGACACCGCTTGGTCTACTGCGCTGCCGGAGCGTCGGCAATGCCGAGTTCCTGACGGACCTGGGGGGCCAGGTCGGTGAGTGCGGCTTCATCGTATGCGGCCAGCGAGCCGGTCTCGAAAACGGCAAGATAGCCGTTCTCCTTGGTCACCTTGTCGATGGCGGCCTTGGCTTTCTCGATGATGGGCGTCAGCAGTTCCTGCTGTTTTTTCTGATACTCCTGCTGGGCCACCTGCTCGAATTCTTCGCGGCGGTTCTGCAGTTCCTGCAGTTCTTTCTGCTTGAGCTGCTTCACGGCGTCGGAGTAGGTGTCGAAGTTCTTCTGGAAGTCGAGGTATTTCTGATTGAATTCCACGGTGATGGTCTCCAGATTGTCCTGGAGGTCTTTGCCGTAGGCCTGCATGTTGGTCTCCATCTCCTTGGTCTCGGGCATCGCCAGCAGAATCTCCTGCGAGTTGATGCGGCCGAATTTCTGGGCGAAGAGCGACGTGGCGCTGAGCATGAGCGCTGCGGCAAGGGTCAGTTTGATTGCCTTTTTCATAGTTGGGATTTATGCGTTAATGTTCGATGAGTCTTATTTCCGGAGTGCGGCGATGATCTGTTGCGTATGGTCGGCCGCCGGGTCGGTGTAGAGCAGCGCGGGGTTGTTCGACGAGTCGAGCACCACCGTCGCGCCGATGCGTTTGGCATAGGCTTCGATGGCGGCGAAGACCTCTTTCTGTATGGGTTCGATAAGTTCCACGCGTTTTTTCATCAGCGAGCCTTCCTGCCCGAAGATGCTCTGCTGGTATTCGTTGGCTTGTTGTTCGAGGTTCAGAATGGCGTTTTCGCGGGCTTGGCGCGTCGTCGCCGGGAGCGATGCCTTCTGAGCCATGTAGGCGTTGTAGAATTCTTCCACCTCTTCGAATTTCTCGTCCACCTGTTTCTGATAGAGTTCGGCCAGGTTGTCGAGCATGCGGATGGCGGTGTTGTAGGCGTCGAGCGACTTGAAGATTTTTTCGCTGTTGACAACGATGCAGTTCTGGGCCGACAGCGCCGTGGCCGTCAGGAGGAATGCCGCAAGAAACAGTAGACGTTTCATAATGCTTGTTTTTGTGTTGTACCGTAGTGTAAATATAACACTTTTCTTTCAAATTTATTGCCACGCAGCATTCGGGTTTCGTCCGGGGGCTTCTTTTTCGTGCACCCGCGGTTCTTTCCGGTTCTCGCCGCCCGGGCCGCCTTTTCCCGGGTTTTCCCCGGTCCTTCGCTCCCCGCCCCGGTTCGGGCCCCCGGTTTAGAACTGCTGACCCATCACGAAGTGGAACTGGCTGCCGCTCTTCTTGGTGCTGTTGGCCGGGGGGTCGAATCCGTAGCCCCAGTCGATGCCCAGCATGCCCACCACCGGGAGGTAGAGCCGCACGCCGAAGCCGGCCGAACGCTTGATTTTGAAGGGCGAGAAGTCGCGCCACGAGTTGAAGGCGTTACCGCCTTCCAGGAAGCCCAGGACGTAGATTTGCGACGAGGGTTTCAGAATCACAGGGTAGCGCAGCTCGGCCGTGTACTTGTTGTAGCCGCACGAGTAGTGGTTCCCCGGGTCGAGGGCGCCGTCTTCGTAGCCGCGCATCGAGATGATGTCGATGCCGTACATGTTGTAGCCCGTCATGCCGTCGCCGCCCACTTCGAAGCGTTCGAAGGGCGATACCTTGTGTTTGTTGTAGTTGCCCAGGTAGCCCATTTCGGCACGCAGCATCAGCACCAGGTTGGAGTTGCGGGTCAGGGCCTGGAACCACTGCGCCTTGAACTGCCACTTGTGGAATTCGATCCAGCGGTAGCGCTCCTGGTCGCTCATGCTCGGGTTGCTGTAATCCTTGCCGTCCCACAGCGAGTAGGGGAGCGTCGCCTGCACCGAGGCGCTGAACTCCGAGCCGCGGCGCGGGTAGATGGGCTGGTCCACCGAGTTACGGCCCAGCACCACTTTGAACGACAGCAGGTTGGAGGAGCCGTTCTCCATGATGAACGAGTACCAGTTCTTCAGCGAGTAGCGTTCGTAGCTTGCTTCGGCATAGAGCGTGAAGTAGGGGTCGGGCCACGTCAGGCGCTTGCCCAGTCCGGCCGCCACGCCGTAGGTGCGGAAGTGGCGCGTGCTCTTCTGCCATACGTAGTAGGCGTCGTTCTGGTCGGAGTAGTGGGCCGAGAAGGTGAACGAGTTGGGCTTGCGGCCGCCGAGCCAGGGGTCGGTGAAGCCCAGCGACACGGCCTTGTAGTAGGTGCCGTTGGTCTGCGCCGAGATGGAGAGCCGCTGGTTCTGGCCCATCGGGTAGGGCCGCCAGGCGCCTTTCTTGAAGAAGTTGCGGATCGAGAGGTTGTTGAGCGTGATGCCCACCGAGCCCACGAAGGTGCCCGAGCCCCAGCCGCCGGCGATGTTGAACTGGTCGGAGGCCTGTTCTTCGAGCGACCAGTTGATGTCGACCAGTTCGTTCGACACGGGCCGGATGTCGGGAGCGATGTTCTCGGGGTTGAAGTGGCCCATCGAGCCCAGCAGGCGCAGCGTGCGCATCAGGAGCGAGCGGTCGTAGAGTTCGCCGGGGTAGATGGACATTTCGCGGCGGATCACCTCGTCGTCGACACGCTGGTTGCCCGTGATGCCCACGTTGTTGATGGTGAACTGCTTGCCCTCGAAGACCTTCACTTCGATGTCGATGGAGTCGGGCCCGATGATGGTCTCGGCCGGTTCGATCTGCGACATCAGGTAGCCGTTGTTCTGGTAGAGCGACGAAACGGACATGGCTTCCAGGTCGGTCTCTTTCTGGATGCCGAGGCGTTTGTGCATCGTCTTCTTGTCGTAGGTCTCGCCCTTGGTGATGCCGAACATGCGTTGCAGCTCTTCGGTTTCATAGACCGAGTTGCCCACCCACGAGACGTTGCGGATGTAGTATTTGTTGCCCTCCGACACCTCGATGTCGATGCCCAGCCGCTTTTCGTTGATGGGGTAGACCGAGTCGCGCACGACGGTGGCGTTGCGGTAGCCGTGGGCGTTGTAGAAGTCGATGAGCAGTTCCTTGTCCTCTTCGAAGTCGGCTTCGTTGAGTTTGGTGTTGCGCAGGAAGTTGATGGATTTCTGGTGCGTCTTCTTGAAGGTGCGGCGCAGGCGTTTGTCGGGGAACTGTTCGTTGCCCCGGAAGTTGATTTTGCCGATCTTGACCTTGTCCTTGCGGTCGATTTCGAAGACCACCGTCACGGCCTGCGGGCGTACCGAATCGTTCTCGATGCGCACGCCCACCTCGGCGTTGCGGAAGCCCTTTTCGGCCCAGTAGGCCTTGATGAGCTTGATGTTCTTGTCGATGATGTAGTCCGACAGGGCGCCGCCGCGCTTGAGCTTGAGCTTTTCGAGCAGGTCTTTCTGCTTGCCTTTGGTGATGCCCTCGAACTGCCAGTTCATCACGCGCGGCCGTTCTTGGAGGAAGACATGCAGGTCGAGGTCGTCGCCCTCGATTTCGGCGCCCACCTTCACGTCGGAGAAGAATCGCTGGCTCCACAGCCGCGAGATGGCGTTGGCGATGAAGTCGCTCGGCAGGTAGACCGAGTCGCCGGCGATGAGACCCGACGACGATTTGAGAATCTCGGGGTTGAGATACTTCACGCCGTGGACCTTCACGTCGCGGATATGGTAGCGTCGGGGTGTTCCGTCGGCGGTCAGCAGGGGGGCGTCCTCCGGAAACGACGTCTCCTCTTCGGCCGGTTCGGCGGGTTGCTCTGCGTCCGTTGCGACGGCTTCCCGTCCGGCGGCGGGAGCGGCCGGTGCGGGCTGCTGGGCGAATGTATTCCGGGCGGCGGGCGTCAGCAGCGCCAGGGCCAGGAGTGCGTTACAGATTCTGTTCATCCGTTTCATTTTCATTTACAACGACGGTCGCGAACGCCCGTTTTGCCGCATTGCGGCGCTGAGCTCCTGTCCGGGGCGGATGTGCGGCGAACGCCCCGCGGCAGGATATTCATGGTTTCATTTGTTTCACAAGTCCGAACCGCCGGTCGCGCCGTGCGTACTCTTCCATCGCACGGTCGAACTCCTCCTCCGTGAAGTCGGGCCACAGCACCGCCGGGAAATAGAGCTCGGCGTAGGAGGCCTGCCACAGCAGGAAGTTGCTCAGGCGGCATTCGCCGCTCGTGCGGATGATGAGGTCGGGGTCGGGATACTCCGCCGTGTCGAGCGCCGCGGCGATGCGCTGCTCGTCGATGGCCTCCGGGGCCAGCGCACCCGCTCCGACCTGCCCGGCTATTTTGCGGACGGCCCGCGCGATTTCGTCGCGCGACGAGTAGTTGAGAGCCAGAATCAGTGTCAGCCGGCCGCCGCCGGCCGTGAGCTCCTCGGCCCGGGTCAGATGCTCCTGCACCTTCTGCGAGAAGCGGCTGCGGTCGCCGATGGTGCGGATGCGGATGCCCTCGCGCTGCATCTCCGGCGTTTCGTGGACGACGCACTGGCAGAAGAGCTCCATCAGCGCGTCGACCTCTTCGGCCGGCCGGCCCCAGTTCTCGGTCGAGAAGGTGTAGAGCGTCAGGTACTCCACGCCGTGGCGGATGGCCGCGCGGGCCGATGTGCGCACCGGCTCGATGCCGGCCGCGTGACCTTCGTGGCGCTCCAGTCCGCGGAGCTCGGCCCAGCGGCCGTTGCCGTCCATGATGATGGCCACGTGGCGGGGTATGCGTTTCTCGTCGCTCATAATAGGGTGCAAATATAGGGATTTTGGCGGGTTATTCCAAGGTGGGAGGGGAAAAGTGAGCGGTGAGCGGTGAAAAGTGAGAGGGGAAGCGGCGCGGGCCGATGCTCTTTTCGCCAGAACCCGGCGGCTGCGGATTTTTCGCGCCGCACCGTTGCTTCCTGCGGCCGACCGCCGTTATGAAGACGACGAAAATGCGAGACATGGAACACAATAACACTTTGCACCTTTCACTTTTCATTTTTCACTTCTCGCAAGTCTACGCCCCACATCATCTTGTTACGTAACGTGTCGTAGAACGATATATTGTGCGGGATGGCCAAAAAGAGTTGTTGCTCGGCTCGGCGCACGTCGAAGCACGCGTCGGGGTTCGCGCGGTAGCTGCGGTTGTCGAGCGTGACGAAGGAGTCGGAGCGCCGCTCGTGGACCCGCAGCGCGATGCGGGCCGTGTCGGGGATGACCACCGGGCGCATGGTGAGGTTGTGGGGCGCCAGGGGCGAGATGACCAGGCACGCGCACGACGGAGCCACCACGGGGCCGCCGGCGCTGAGCGAATAGGCCGTCGATCCGGTGGGGGTGGAGACGATGACGCCGTCGCCGTGGTAGGCGGCCACCATCTGTCCGTCGACATAGGTCTCGATGGAGAGCATGTCGGCGCCGTGGCGCTGGATGGTGAACTCGTTGAGGGCCAGGTTGCTGTCGGGCTGCTCGGCGAAGCCGCCCTCGACATGCAGCATCGTCCGCGGCTGCACGGCGAGACTGCCCTGCGCCATCCGGTCGAATATTTGTTCGAGGTCTTCGGTGGGCGCTCCGGTCAGAAAACCCAGGTGCCCCGCGTTGATGCCCAGCACCGGTATCGGTGCCCCGCCCAGGCGCTGCACCCCCTCCAAGAGGGTGCCGTCGCCGCCGTAGCACACCATCGTCGTGCCGGCGGGCTGCGCCGCGATGCGGGCGCCGTAGGTCCGGGCGGCCGGAATGTTGCGCCCGGCGAGCGTGCGCAGCTCGCCGGCGAACTCTTCGTTGACCTCGAAGTCGAGGCCTGCCCGGTCGAGCGTGTCGAGCAGCCGGCGGAGTTCCTCGGCGCTGCGGGCAGGCCGGGTGCGGGAAAAAAGTAGGATTTTCATCGGCGGAGTTCCGAAAAAATAAGTAACTTTACCACGCCGCAGCGGTTGGGGCGGCGCGTTGCATCCATGAAATATGCAAACCCATCCATATACTTCGATGTGCCGGCGTCCGAGGAACGCATTTCGAATCCGAAGGGCGGGCTCGCCGCGAGCGGCGTATTGAGTTTTGGACCCCACCCCGCACCCCTCCCTTGGGAGGGGCTTCGGTCGGAAAGCCGAATGACTCGAATCCTCGCGCTGTCGGTGCATCCATGTATATGAACGTCCATGCAAATATAGTGTTTTTATGACAAAGTTGAGTGTCAATATCAACAAGATTGCCGTCATCCGCAATTCGCGCGGCGGCAATTGTCCCGACGTCGTGCGGGCGGCCCTCGACATCGAACGCTTCGGTGCCGACGGCATCACGGTCCATCCGCGGCCCGACGGGCGGCACATCCGCCACGACGACGTACGGGCGCTGAAACGCGTGCTGACGACCGAACTCAACATCGAGGGCAACCCCGTGCCGGCGTTCGTCGACCTGGTGCTGGAGGTGGTGCCGGCGCAGGTGACGCTGGTGCCCGACGCGCCCGACGCCCTCACGTCCAATGCCGGATGGGACACCGCCGCCCACCGCGATTTTCTGACCGAAGTGACGGCCCGGTTCCACGAACGCGGCATCCGCGTTTCGCACTTCGTCGATCCCGACCCGGCGATGGTGGCCGGGGCCAAGGCCTGCGGTGCCGACCGGGTGGAACTCTACACCGAAGCCTACGCCCGGCTCTATCCGGCCGGCCGCGAAGCCGCCGTTGCACCCTATGTTGCCGCTGCCGAAGAGGCGCGCCGGCAAGGGCTGGGACTCAACGCGGGGCATGACCTCTCGCTGGAGAATCTTGCCTATTTTGTCGAACGCATCCCGTGGACCGACGAGGTTTCGATAGGTCATGCGCTCATCAGCGACGCCCTCTACTATGGCCTGGAAAACACCGTACAACTCTACCGGCGTCAACTTGGAACCGTCCGTTAGCCGCGTGCCGCTCTCCGACCCCATATTCCGCCGCATTTCGCGCCTGGCCGACGCCGAGGGCGTGCGGGCGTTCGTGGTGGGCGGCTACGTCCGCGACCACTATCTCTGCCGCCCCTCGACCGACATCGACGTGGTGGTGGTGGGCTCGGGCATAGCGCTGGCCGAAGCCCTGGGCCGCGAACTGCATGCCAAAGTGTCGGTTTTCAAGACCTTCGGCACCGCCATGGTCCGCGTACGGGGCATCGAAGTGGAATTCGTGGGGGCGCGCCGCGAATCCTACTCGCACGACTCGCGCAAACCCCGGGTCGAAGCGGGCACGCTGGAAGACGACCAACGCCGCCGCGACTTCACGATTAACGCCCTGGCATGGTCGCTCAACGGCGACTCGTTCGGCGAACTGGTCGACCCGTTCGGCGGGCTCGACGACCTGGACGCCTGCATCATCCGCACGCCGTGCGACCCCGACGTCACCTTTTCGGACGACCCGCTGCGCATGATGCGGGCCGTGCGCTTCGCGGCGCAGCTGGGATTCACCATTGAAGACGAGACCTTCGAAGCGATCTGCCGCAACGCCGCGCGCATCAAGATAGTTTCGCGCGAACGCATCATGACGGAGCTGAACAAAATCGTTCTTTCGCCGGTGCCGTCGATGGGTTTCGAACTGCTGGAGCTGACCGGGCTGCTGAAACTGATTTTCCCCGAGATGCACCGTCTGAAAGGGGTGGAGCGCCGCGGCAAACATGCCCACAAGGACAACTTCGTCCATACGCTCAAAGTACTGGACAACGTGGCGCGCCGCTCGGACGACCTGTGGCTGCGCTGGGCGGCCGTGCTGCACGACATAGCAAAGCCGCTGACGAAAGCCTACGACCCGCGGGCGGGCTGGACGTTCCATGGCCACGAAGTGCTCGGCTCGAAGATGGTGCCGGCCATCTTCCGGCAGCTGAAACTGCCGATGAACGAACACATGAAGTTCGTGCAGAAACTGGTGTTCCTGCATCTGAGGCCCATCATCCTTTCCGAAGACCTGGTGACCGACTCGGCGGTGCGGCGCCTGCTGTTCGAAGCGGGCGACGACATCGAAGCGCTGATGACCCTCTGCGAAGCCGACATCACGTCGGGCATCGACGCCAAAGTCCGGCGCTATCTGGCCAACTTCGAACTGGTGCGCCGCAAGATGAAAGACCTGGAAGAACGCGACCGCATCCGCAACTTCCAACCGCCGATTACGGGCGAAATAATCATGAAGACCTACGGAATAGGCCCCTCGCGCGTGATCGGCGAAATCAAGGAAGTAATCAAGAACGCCATACTCGACGGCGAGATACCGAACGACTACGACGCGGCGTTCGGGCTGATGCTCCGCCTGGCCGCCGAACGCGGACTCCGGAGGCCCGAAGAGGGGAAGGAGTGAATTTTCATTGTTTCCAAATATCCGTTTGTCCTATGAAAACCGATTTTTATACCAAGGCGGTCCTTACTGTCATCGCCGTTTGTCTGGTGGTAATCGTGCTTCGCGACATTTCGTTCGTGACGCCTGCCAAGGCCGATTCGCTTCCCGGCCCTGCTGCTGCCTGTTTGTACGAGGATGTAGTCAACGTCCGCATTGTTGAGATGCCCCGTGTGGAGGTTCGCGCTCCTTTCGGCGGTTTCGAGGTAGACGTCCGCGACATGCCCGGCCTCGACATTGATCGCATGCCGTCGATCAGTGTGCGATAGGTCGGAGCGTAAACACGAAGAGGGGGATAATTCTTATAACCGGAATTATCCCCTTTGTTTTTTGCTTGCCCTCCATTGTGCGGGGATGGATACGAAAAAGGGACCGAACATATGTTCGGCCCCTTTGGTAGCGGGAGGAGGATTGACTTCGCTGCGCTCGTCTTCGGTCTGTCGTCGCTCGGCAA
>JAIDUZ010000084.1:0-6876 GCA_029059935.1 Alistipes sp. | reverse complement strand
AGCGCGGACGAGTCCGGCTGTGCGCTCGCTCCTAAGACCGTCCGAACCTCCGGTTCTCGTCCTCCCTTGTAGGGGGGGGCAAAAAACAAGGGACCGAACTATGTTCGGCCCCCTTTGGTAGCGGGAGGAGGATTGACTTCGCTGCGCTCGTCTTCGGTCTGTCGTCGCTCGGCAAAGCGCGGACGAGTCCGGCTGTGCGCTCGCTCCTAAGACCGTCCGAACCTCCGGTTCTCGTCCTCCCTTGTAGGGGGGCAAAAAACAAGGGACCGAACTATGTTCGGCCCCTTTGGTAGCGGGAGGAGGACTCGAACCTCCGACCTCCGGGTTATGAGCCCGACGAGCTGCCAACTGCTCTATCCCGCGATATATCGTAAGAAGAAACTATCGCTTCGACGGTGCAAAGATAATACAAAAAAAGAACTCTGCAAAACTCTGCGAAATAAAATTTTGCGCCGAACTGCCCGGCTGTCGGGTATGATATTGCCAGGCAGCGGGTTAGGAGGCGAAAAAAATACGGAGATGTTTATGCGAGGGTGCAGGGATGAACACGGTTACCCCGGCCCGTGCACCATCATGCACCGACCGGGGGAACGAACCATTCGTTGCGGCGTTTTCGGGGAATCGGAACTTGGAATCGACAGGGTCCGGGTTCTTGGGCCGGAACACGCGCCCTGCGGAGGGTTTCACCGTGTGTCGGACTTACGTTCGCAAGACACAACCGACCGGGACGGCGATTCGAAGAAACAAAACCGGAAAAACAACTCGACAACTTGCATACGACGGGCGAATCAAGATGGGAAACGACCCGAAGACTGACGTCAGAAAGGCAAAACGGTTATCTTGGAAGGGTTTCTGCTGCCGTGCACGGCGGTTGTCGCTATATAAGGAAAGATGAGCGCTCTGTCCGACAACGCAGGAACCGGAAGACGAAACAAATATACGACATGGAAAAGCCCTTGTCAAGAGGCTTGTGTAAAAAACGACGGCGGGAAGGTAAAGTTTGCAGAGATTTGCCGATTTTCGAGAGTGCAGGTCTGAGGGTTGCAACTTTTATTCGGATTGACTGCGCTATACTTGTCGGCTTCTCCTTGTTACAACGTGTGTGCAGATTAACTGCGCTGTGCTTGTCATTCTCCACCTTGCAAGGTACGGCTTGCTGGAGGTCTTTGCACTTGTTTAGATTAACTGCGCTTCGCTTGTTTTCCTCCTCCTTGCGAGGCATAGTCCGCAAGCGGCCTCTGCGCTCGCTGCGTTCGTCGGTTGCCGCGTCGCTGTGCTCCTCGCAATGACGCCCGGTGCCAGCCGGATATTTGCTGGCCTCCGCAGGGCGGGGCTTCGGCTCGCCCGCCTGAAAGGCGGAAGATGCGAATATTCATATTACAGATTCTTCGGCTGCGCCTCAGAATGACGAGGCAGGGCTTTCGGGCAGGAGCCTGCGGGGCACGCAGTTCTTTTGCGGGCCTCCGCCGGCGGAGGCTCCGGCCCGCCCCGTTAAGAACGGGGTTTTATTTATTTTGCGGTCTGCATGGCTAAAGGCGGATACGTTACAACATGTGTTTGGATTGCCACGGGCCTGCGGCCCTCGCAATGACAGGAGAGGGAAACAGATTTTTCGTCGCTATGCTCCTCAGAATGACGGGAGAATGACCGAACAACCGTTCGGAATGACGTCCGGCTAAGAGTCGGGGTTTGTGATATTGCAAGTTGCGGATTTTTCGTTGCCCGGCTCGCGCTATGCGCGACCGCCCCCAGCCGGGCAACGAGGAAAAGACGAGTATGGTGCAGGGTGAGTAAAGGGCAGTGCGAGTAAAGATGGGGAGAGCCGGGGCCTTTGGAGGGAGAGGAAACAGATTCTTCGCCGCGCTGCGCTTCGGAATGACGCTGCTATGCTTGGGAGCCGCAAGGATTTGCAGAACGGGGAGGGCGGCGGGGAGCTAATGCCGGATGCTGTCGGCGACGATTTCGGACAAGTCGCAGACCCTGCGGGAAGTGCCGCGGCCGATGGCTTTCTTGCAGAGGGGGCAAGCGGTGACGATGACCTCGGCGCCGGTGGCTTCGAGCTGGGCGGCGACGCTCTGTGCGATGGCTTTCTGCTGGCTGTCGCCGATGGCCGTATTGGCGACCGAAGAACCGCAGCAAGGGGCGTTCTCGCGCGAAGCGGCGGGCTCGAGCAACCGACCGACGGCCCCGATGACGGCGCGCGGCTGGTCGTAGATGCCGCTGCCGCGTCCCAGTTCGCAAGGATCGTGGTAGGTGTAGCGTGTGGCGGCGGGCTCGGCATGGAGCCGTCCGGATTGCAGGAGCCGCAGGATATACTCGGAGTGGTGGAGCACCTCGATGCCCTCCAAGGCGTAGTCCTCGCGGAAGACCTTCAAACAGATGGGACACGACGTGACCAGGGTTTGGATGCCGTGTTTGCGGAAGAGCTCGGTATTGCTGGCCATCATCTTGCGTGCGGCGTCGGTCTCGCCGGCGAGCTTCAACGGACGTCCGCAGCAGACGCCGCCGCTGCGGTCGGCCCACCACACCTCCTCGCCGGCGGCGGTGAAGATGCGCTCCATGGCGGCGAGCGTACGGGGCGTGAGCAAGGTCATGCACCCGGCGAAGTAACCCACGCGGCCGGAACCCTGCGAGAGGTCGAGACCGTGCAGGTAGTCGTAGCGCCGCTTGTCGGGCAGGTTGCGCATCCGGTCGCGCGAATTGAGCCGCAAGGTGTTGAGGTCGATGCCCACGGGGCACTTGGCGGCGCAGCGCCCGCACATGAGGCAATTGTCGGCCACCTCGGGGCGCAGCCGTCCGTAGCGGCGGTCGCGCAGGAAGTAGACCGACTGCACGCTGTCGACGCCGAGGACGCTCTGCAACTGGCAGGGGTCGATGCAGATGCCGCAGCGCGAGCAGGCCTCGACCTGGAACCGGTCGAAAGAACCCTTCTTCTCGCCGGACCGCACGCCGTAGCGCCGCAGGAAGATGAGGGGAATCTCGGTGAAGATGTGCATGTAACGCGAAAACGGCATGGCGGCGAAGAAGAGGCCGAGACACGAAGAATAGAACCACCAGGCGGCGGTCTCGATGTTCATCAGGGCCATCAGACCGACGGATGCGCGCATCCATTCGCCGAGGGTGCCGGTGAGAAAACCGCCGCCGCCGTAGAGGGCGCATGTGGCGCTTTCGGCCACGAGGCGGGCGGGGAAGATGAACCACAAGGCCGAGAGGGCGATGCGGTCGCCGAGGAGATGTTTGGTGGTGCGCCGCAAACCCAAAGCCCGGGACCGGAACCGCTTGGCCCAGGCCAAAGCGACGCCGGAGAGGACGAAGAGCAGCAGGAAGTCCATGGCGAAGTCGAAGAAGGGCTTGTGCGGCAGTCCGGTGGCGAAATACTTGAAGAAGACGTGTCCCTGCAACGGCACGTAACGGAAGCCGAGGTGGGCGACGGTCTCGATCCAACCCACGGCGATGAGCAGGAACCAGCCGAAAGCCAACGACATGTGCATGTAACCCAACAAGGGGTCGACGCGGAAGATGCGGCGGTGGAGGAGCGCCTCGCAGACCGCCTCGCCGGCGGCCCGGAATGTGGCGCCGGAGGGGATGCCGCGCAGAATCCTCAATTTGTCGGCCCGCGGAAGCCGGACGAGCCAAAACAACCATTTGACCGCCACGACGGCGAACATGGCCGAAGCGCCGAAGATGAACGGCAGGCAGAAAGGAGCGTAGAAAGTCATGGCCGGAAGTCTCCGAGTTTGCGTTTGATGAGCAGGACGACGCCGCGCGTGTTGATGCCGCGCGGGCAGACGAGGCGGCACTTGCCGCAGAGCATGCATTTGTTCATCTCCTCGTAGGCCCCCTGGTACTCGCCCCGCCGCACGAGGGTGTGGACCCTGCGGAAATTGAACTCGGTGAGGTTGCCGGCGGTGCAGACCGCCGTGCAGCTGCCGCAGCCGATGCAAGTCTGCAACTCGGGCATCTCGCGCAGGATTTCGTCGCTTTTGAGCAAGTTGTTGCGGTCGATGTCGATGGCCCGGGGCTTGGAGATGGTGTAACCGAAATTGACTGCTGCCATGGCCTATGCTTTGAGGTATTCG
Organism: Alistipes sp.; assembly: GCA_029059935.1. Classification (GTDB taxonomy): domain Bacteria; phylum Bacteroidota; class Bacteroidia; order Bacteroidales; family Rikenellaceae; genus Alistipes. Next base: position 2,797 of record JAIDUZ010000084.1, on the reverse strand, counting down.
GCCACGGCGTCGGCCGCGGCGGTGGCTTCGTTGAGGGTCTCGCCGATGTTCTTGGGAGCCGTGACGGTGCCGGCGAAGAAGATGCCCGGGACGCTGCTGCGGATGTTGCCCAGGAAGTGGTCGCGGGGCGCGAAGAACCCGCTCGGGGCGCGCGACAAGTCGCTGTTGAGGGTGGCGTTGTCGTCGTTGGCCCGCATGCCGACGAGCAAAATCAACATGTCGACGCTCATGCGCAGGGGACGCCCGGTGAGGGTGTCCTCGGCCTTGATCTGGATGCGTCCGTCGAGCGTGGGGGCCGCCTCGGAGATGCGCCCGCGGACGAAGTGGACGTTGCACCGCTGCTGGGCCTCGCGGTACATCTCCTCGTAGCCGGGGCCGAACATGCGGATGTCCATGTAGAAATTGAAGACGTCGGCCTCGGGGAAGAGCCGCTTCATCTCCATGGCCTGCTTGACGCCGGTGATGCAGCAGACGCGCGAACAATGCTGCTGGCACACCTTCTCGTCGCGCGAACCCACGCAATGGAGGAAGGCGATGCGCCGGGGTGCGCGGCCGTCGGCGCAGGCGACCCGGCCCTCGTTGAACATGCGTTCGATGTCGGCCGACGTGAAGACGTTGTCGTAGAGTCCGTAGCCGTACTCCTCCTTGATGGCGGCGTCGAAGAGCGTGAACCCTGTGGCCAGGACGACGGCGTCGCAGGAGAGCGTGGTGCCGTCGGCGAGGGTGACGCTGTCGGGCGCGATGCTCCGGACCTCGGAACGGGTGCGTATCCTGATTTTCTTCTCCTCGATGCGGCGCCGCAACTCGCCGAGCACCTCCTCTGCGGGGGTGAACGACGGGAAGAGGGCGTGCCAGCCGCGCAGCTTGCCGCCGGCCTCGGCCTCCTTTTCGAGCACGAGGGGCTCGATGCCCAGTTCGGCGAGCCGCAGGGCCGTCTGCATGCCGGCCACGCCGCCGCCTATGATGATCGCTTTTTTCATAACGTGTCTCTTCTGTTGGGGGTTGGGGTCTATTCGCGCATGTCGTAGATGGCTGCGGGCGGGCAGCCGTTGACGACGGCCGAATCGGGCTTGCCGATGTATTTGCCGTTGCGGCCCAGGTATTTGGCTGCGGGGTCGTAGTCGATGCCCATCTTGTCGAGCAGGGGCTCGACGTCGACCTGGTGCATCTGCATGCCCAGGGCCCAGGGGTCGTAGCCCAGGACGAGGCCGGCCATCTCCTCGTAGGTGAGCACGGGGATGCCGTGGCCGTTGTCGCCGTAGGTGGTGCCCTCCATTTCGGCGATGGCGTACTGCCACTTGTCGAGGAACATGGCGCAGCCGGGGCAGTTGGCGACGATGAAGTCGGGCTTGTAGGGGGCCATGCTTTCGAGCTTCTTGTGCGAATTGGCGATGGAGTAGCCGCGGTTGGCCTGCACGAGGTAGTTGCGGAACCCGAAGCCGCAGCAGTGGCGCCGCTCGGGGTAGTCGACGCACCGGCCGCCCCACGACTCGATCATGCCGGCGAGCACGTAGGGGAATTCGGAACCGCCGATGCCCGACTTGGGGAAGATTTTGGCGTAGTGGCACCCGATGTGCTCGACGACGCGCAGAGGCTCGCCGGTGACGGTGTTGACCAGGCGGTGTTTGGCCTTGCGGGCGATCTCCTCGCGGAAGTGGAACATGACGTCGGACGTATGGGCCAGGCTGGCGGGCTTGCGGAACTCGCGACCGGTGGCCTTGAAGAGGTTGTCGCGCGTCTTCTCCTCGGTCTCGGGGAACTCCTCCCACGTGGCGAGAATCTCGGAGTAGACGCCGAACGAAGTGATGCACGAAGCGACGAAGTTCTCGTAACCGGCCTCGGTCATCAGGGCGAACTGCCGGGCGACGACGGTCATGATGGTTTCGAGCGGCACGATGTCGGAGTGGTAGCCGATGCCGGTGCACGAAGAGTGCTTGGGGTCGTCGAGCAGGTCGCGGCCGAGGTCGTGCTGCAAGATGTCGATGAAGGCCTTCTCGCTGCCGGGGAAGAAGTTCTGCCGGATGCAGCTGCGGGCGTAGTAATAACGGTCGTCGGCTATCTGTTTCTGGTATTCCTTCCAGCTGTTGCGTTTCATGGGGCGGGTCAATAGTGTTCGTTGCTGTTGTTCAGGAAGACGTCCATCATGTACTCCTGGGTGGCGCCCCCGGCGTAGCCCAGTTCGCGGGCCTTGCGGTCGGAATGCTGCTCGATGGCGTCGAACATGGCCTTGCCGCCGCTGACTTCGAAGATGCGGCCGAGCTCGGCGAGCGACTCCTCGTCCAAACGCCGCAGGGCCCCGGCGCCGTGGCGCATGTAGACCGGGGTGAATTGTGCGAATATCTCCTTGTCGTGGTCGAAGACCCACTTCCAGACGGTGCCCTGCTCGGGGTGGAGCTCGGGCCGGACGAGCCGCGGGACGATGCAGTAGCCCGTGCGCAGGATGTTGTCGCCGATGATGCGTTTGAGGGCCAGCTGCTGGCGCCCCTTTTCGCTCTCGGTGAAGAAGCCCAGCTTCTGCGACAAGGTGCGCAGGGCCTGGATGACGTAGCCGGGCGTGTTGCCGCGCGGACAGCGGGGCCGGCACGACATGCACTCGCCGCAATACCAGATGGTGTCGCTTTTCAGAAGCCGTTCGATGGCCTCCTCGTCGCGGGTCTGCACGATGGAGACGATTTGCCGCGGGTCGTAGTTGTAGAACTCGGCCGCGGGGCAGACGCCCGTGCAGACGCCGCAGTTCATGCAGGAATTGAGCCCCTCGCGGAACCGCACGTCCTCCATGAGCATGTCGAAATATTTA
>JAIDUZ010000083.1 GCA_029059935.1 Alistipes sp. | reverse complement strand
TCCTCTACCCAGGTTACCCGTATTCCACCCCGCGCCCCCCCCCCCCAATCCCCCTCCCAAGGGAGGGGTTTGGGGTGGGGTCCAAGACTGAATACGCGGCCTCGGCCGCGAGCTGCGACGCTCGGATTTGAAATGCATTCCTCAGACGCCGGTACATTAAATATATAGATGGGTTTACAATTTTCGGTCGCCGGAAAGCGTTCAAGGTTTCGTATTCGGATATTGCGAGGAATTTTTTGCGGCTGTTTCCGGCATGGCAGCGCATTTTTGATTCGTCATTTTTAATTCTTCGTTCCATAATTTGTATCTTCGCACCAAATTAGCTTCCCATGGCACAGCAGAAGAAAAAGAGAGAGGGCATCGACCCCAAAACGATACGATGGATCTGGATCGTGGCGTTCGCGCCGTTCGTGGCGGTGGCCGTCATGCTGACGCTCACGGCGCTGGGCGTCTTCGGACGCATGCCCTCGTTCGAGGAGCTGGAGAACCCCCGCAGCAACCTGGCCACCGAAATCTACTCGGAGGACGGCAAGGTCATCGGGTCGTTCTTCGTGCAGAACCGCTCCTATGTCCAGTACGACGACCTCTATCCGCTCGACCCGTCGCAGTTCGTGCGTCTGGGCGGCCGCGACGTGCCGCCCGTTGTGGCGGCCCTTATCTCCACGGAGGATGTGCGTTTTCGCAGCCACTCGGGCATCGACATCCCGTCGCTGGCCCGCGTCGCCGTGAAGACCGTGGGCATGTTCAACCTTTCGCAGGGCGGCGGTTCGACCATCACCCAGCAGCTGGCCAAGAACCTCTTCCCGCGCGACACGGTGCGCAACCGCGGCCGCATCGTCCGCACGGCCAAGCTCATCTCCTCGAAGTTCAAGGAGTGGATTACGGCCGTCAAGCTCGAATACAACTACACCAAGGAGGAGATTGCGGCCATGTACCTCAATACCGTGGAGTACGGGTCCAACGCTTTCGGCATCAAGTCGGCGGCCCACACCTTCTTCAACAAGGAACCCCACGAACTCAACATCCAGGAGGCCGCCATGCTCGTGGGCGTGGTCAATGCGCCGACCTACTATTCGCCCGTGCGCAACCCCCAGCGGGCGCTCGCGCGCCGCAATCTGGTGCTTTCGCGCATGCGGGCCGCCGGGGCGCTCACCCGCAAGCAGTACGACTCCATTGCGGCCCTGCCCATTCAGCTCAACTACAAACCCATCTCCCACAACGAGGGTACGGCGACCTACTTCCGCGAGATGCTGCGTCTGGTGATGAACGCCGAGCGTCCGCGCCGCAACCAGTTCTACAACGAATGGGACTACGAGCAGGCCATGAGGGAGTATGACGAAAATCCGCTCTACGGCTGGTGCCACAAGAACCGCAAGGCCGACGGTACGCCCTACAACATCTACCGCGACGGTCTGAAGATATATACGACCATCAACTCCACCATGCAGCGCTATGCCGAGCAGGCCGTGCAGAAGCAGCTGGCCGAGGTCATCCAGCCGCAGATGGACGACCAGTACAAGCGCTACAAGCAACTTTTCTTCGAAACCACGCGGGAGGAGCGCGCGCAAATCATGAAACGCGCCATCCGCTATTCGGACCGCTACCGCGAGATGAAGAATGCCGGTTACCGTGAGAAGGAGATCGAGGCGTCGTTCGAACAACCCTGCTCCATGAAGGTCTTCACGTTCCGGGGCGAACGCGACACGGTCATGACTCCGCGCGACTCGATTCTGCACCACAAACGCATCATGCGTGCTTCGTTCGTGGCGCTCGATCCCCGTACGGGTTTCGTGAAGGCCTATGTCGGAGGTCCCAACTTCCGTTATTTCAAATACGACATGGCCAAGCAGGGCAAGCGTCAGATAGGCTCGACCATCAAGCCGTTCATCTACACGTTCGCCATCGACCACCTGGGCCTCTCGCCCTGCACGCCGGTGCCCAACCTGCCCGTGACCATCGAGACGGCCAACGGCACCGCCTGGTCGCCCAAGGAGGCCGGCAACGTGCCCCAGGAGGGCGAGCTGCACCCTCTGTCGTGGGGCTTGGCACTGAGCCGCAACAACTATTCGGCCTGGATCATGAAGCAGGCCAAGGAACCCGCCGCCGTGGCCGACTTCATCCACAACATGGGCATCCGCAGCTACATCGACCCCGTGCCGGCATTGTGTCTCGGCACTTCCGAGTCGAACGTCTTCGAACTGGTGAGCGCCTTCTCGACCTTTGCCAATCAGGGCGTACACACCGATGCCATCTTCGTCACCCGCATCGAGGACCGCCAAGGCAACGTCATCGCCTCGTTCATCCCCCAGTCGCAGGACGCCGTGGGCGAGCGGACGGCCTACACGATGCTGACCATGCTGCAAGGCGTGGTTTCGGGCGGTACGGCCGGCCGCATGAAGTGGCAGTTCGGATTCGACGACGTCGAACTGGGCGGCAAGACCGGCACCTCCAACAAGAACCGCGACGCGTGGTTCGTAGGGGTGGCTCCGCGCATCGTTGCCGGAGCCTGGGTCGGCGGCGAAGACCAGGCCGTGCACCTCATCTCGCGCGGCGAGGGCAGCGTCGTGGCGCTGCCCATCGTGGGCGAGTTCCTCAAGTCGGTCTACGACAACGGCACGCTCGGCGTCTCGCGTTACGACAAGTTCGAACGCCCCGCTTCCATGCCGCGCTACGACTGCGGGTGGGTGAAGCAGGCCGCCGAGGGCGAAGAACTCTTGCCGGAGGAGGACACCGTGGACGAAGACGAACTCTTTTTCGACTGACGGCCGGACACCGCCGTTGTCTCAATCCAAACATGTTGACGTTATGAAAATCGCAATCGTAGGGGCCAGCGGGGCCGTGGGGCAGGAATTTCTGCGTATTCTCGAAGAACGGCCGCTGCCGATCGACGAACTGCTGCTGTTCGGCTCGGAGCGCAGTGCGGGACGCACATACAGGTTCCGCGGCCGGGAGGTGGCTGTCAGGCTGTTGCAGCACAACGACGACTTCCGGGGCGTCGACTTCGCCCTTGCGTCGGCCGGAGCCGGCACGTCGCGCGAATTCGCGGAGACCATCACGCGGCACGGAACGGTCATGATCGACAATTCGAGCGCTTTCCGCATGGATACCGACGTGCCGCTGGTCGTTCCGGAAGTCAATCCCGAGGATGCCCGCAACGCGCCGCGCCGCATCATTGCCAACCCCAACTGCACGACGATTCAGATGGTGGTGGCCTTGCAGGCCATCGAACGGCTGTCGCACATCCGACGCGTGCATGTCTCCACCTACCAGTCGGCCAGCGGGGCGGGTGCCGCCGGGATGGCCGAACTCGAAAAACAGCATGCCGAACTGTGTGCCGGGCAGGACCCCACGGTCGACAAGTTCGCCTTCCAGCTGGCTTACAACGTCATTCCGCATATCGACGTCTTCACCGACAACGACTACACCAAGGAGGAGATGAAGATGTTCAACGAGACGCGCAAAATCATGCATTCCGACGTGCGGGTGTCGGCCACCTGCGTGCGGGTTCCCGTCATGCGGGCCCACTCCGAGAGCGTGTGGGTCGAGACCGAACGCCCCGTCTCGGCGGAGGAAGCCCGGGCGGCTTTCGCTGCGGCGCCGGGGGTGGTGCTGATGGACGAACCCGCCGCGAAGGCCTATCCCATGCCGCTGTTCGTTGCCGGCAAGGACCCCGTTTACGTGGGCCGCATCCGCAAGGACCTGGCCTGCGACAACGGCCTGACATTCTGGTGCGTCAGCGACCAGATACGCAAGGGCGCGGCGCTCAATGCCGTACAGATCATGGAGACGCTGCTGTAGGCTTTCCCGGCCGGGAACATGGCGGGCCGCACCGGATGGGTGCGGCCCGTTTTGCATGCGAGTCTCTCCGTGCCGGTTGCAGGCGGTGTCTCTTCGGCACTCTATTTGCGGACGACCCGACGAAACCATAAACCATGTTGCCATGAAAAAATATCGTTGCACCGTCTGCGAATACATCTACGATCCCGAGGTCGGCGACCCCGACAACGGCATTGCACCCGGCACCTCTTTCGAAGACCTGCCCGAGGGGTGGACCTGCCCTGTCTGCGGCGAACCGAAGGACGTCTTCGTGCCGGTAGACTGAACCCGGGAGGCAGGCGCCGGAATCTCCGGCTTGCCGACACCCCGGCCAAGTTTCGTCAGCCATCTTTTACCTTTCATTTTGCCGAGATGCATCCACTGATTTTTCCATTTCTTATCACTTTCGTTATGCAGACCGATACCGCCGCCGCCACGCGTTTCGAGCCCAAGGAACTCCCTTATGCCTACGACGCGCTGGCGCCGCAGATTTCCGAGGAGACGCTCCACTACCACCACGACAAACATTATGTCGGCTATGTCAACAAACTCAACGAACTGATCGTCGACACGCCTTTCGCCGGGCAGCCGCTGGAAGACATCGTCATGTCGGCCGACGGTGCCATCTATAACAATGCCGCGCAGGCCTGGAACCACGAATTCTATTTTGACCAGCTCTCGCCCAAGCCGCAGAGCGAACCGCAGGGTGCGCTCCTGGAGGCCATCAACCGCAGTTTCGGCTCGTTCGACCGCTTCAAGACCGAGATGAACACGGCGGCCGCCGGGCTGTTCGGCTCGGGATGGGTGTGGCTCGCCGCCAAACCGTCGGGCGAACTGGTCATCGTCAGCGAACCCAACGCCGGCAACCCCATGCGCAATGGGCTGAAGCCGCTGTTGGCCGTCGACGTGTGGGAACACGCCTATTATGTCGACTATCGCAACCGGCGTCCCGATGCCGTCAAGGCACTGTGGGAGCGCATCGACTGGAAGACCGTGGGCGAGCGTTACGACCGCAAATAGCGCTTGGCTTTGCATCGACACCTTTTGTATTTTTCCCTCTTTTCTGCCTTTCTCCTGCGCCCGGACCGCTTGTTGTGACGGTCCGGGCGTTGTTGTGCGGGGGCTTTTCGCATCTCCGGTCCGAATCGTGCGCCGGGCGGTTCGTTTCTTTTTCCGTTCTTTCCCGTCCGGCAGTTTGGCACGCGCTTTGCAATTCCATAGTCAACTGCGGATCAGCAACCGCAGTGAGGTTTCTTCATTTATTTAAGTTTGGGTTAGTAGTTTTAGGAGGGCAACCTCCGGAGGCAGCAGGCAATCGTGAGATTCCCTGCTGTTTTTTTGTTTCGGGGGGGGGTACAATGAAAAACCGCACCGGACTTTCGTCTGATGCGGTTTTGTGCCCAGGACAAGACTCGAACTTGCACGAACTAAACGTTCACTACCCCCTCAAAGTAGCGTGTCTACCAATTTCACCACCTGGGCGACACGACCGAAACTTGCGATTCGGGAGCACAAATATAGAACATAAAATTCAAATCACCAAATTTTTTGTGCCGGGCATTGAAATTTTGTTCCGGAAGCAGCCCGGAACACCGGGTCGGCAGACGGATTGCCTGCCGACCCGGCTGCGGGCAGGGGCTTACCGGAGCGTCATCTCGTCGAGCAGGTAGCCGGCGCCGCCGATGCGGTCGATGACCATCAGCACGTAGCGGATGTCGACGGCGATGTTGCGGCAGATGGAGGGGTCGAACTCGATGTCGCTCATCGTCGAGCGCCACGTGCGGTCGAAGTTGATGCCCACCAGCTCGCCGCGGGCGTTGAGAATCGGCGAACCCGAGTTGCCGCCCGTGGTGTGGTTGGTCGCCAGGAAGCAGACGGGCACCGTGCGGCGGCCGTCGACCTCGATGCCCCAGCGGCCGTAATCCTTCGATGCGTGGAGGTCGCGCAGCGACTGGGGGATGTCGTAGTCGTAGATGGCGGGATTGTCCTTGGCGATGATGCCGTCGAGGGTGGTCAGCGGCGTGTGATACTCGCCGTCGGCATATTCATAGCCGGCCACCGAGCCGTAGGCCACGCGCAGCGTGAGGTTGGCGTCGGGGAACATGGCCCCTTCGCGTTTCTCGGCCGCGGCCCAGCGGCGCAGTCCTTCGACATAGCGGGCGTAGAGTTCGTTCATGCGTGCGCTGTTGAAGTTGCGCAGCGACCGGGTGCCCAGGGCGTCGATGATTTCGGCGCTGAGCCCTTTGACGGCCTCTTTCAGCGCGGAGAGTTCGGGGTTCTGCGGGTCGTCGGCCGCCAATGCGAAGATGTGGTCGGCATAGGCCGCAGGAGTGCCGTACTGTCCGATGCCGGCCTTGAATGCGGCGAGGGGCTCCAGCATGGTGCAACGTGCGGCGTATTCCTCGAACGCCTGGCGGTAGAGAGCCTGTTCGACGGGCCGGCACTTGGCGAAGAGCGGGTCGGCCTTCTCCTCGTCGGTGAAGCCGTAGCGGAGCGTGAGCAGCGTCTCGGCCAGCAGTTCGCGCGTATAGTAGTAGGGCAGCGCCCGGGCGAACTCTTTCTTCAACTCTTGCAGCACTTCGCCGTCGCCCGTGGCTTCGACGAACCGGCGTTCGGTCTCCAATTTCTTTTCGTAGGTGCCCAGCCGCCCGATGCCCAGCACTTCGCCCTGCCATTTCTTCCAGGCGTTGGCGATCGAGGCGTGTTTGGCGGCGTAGTGGATGCGCAGCGCCGGGTCGCTCTCCTGGGCCTCGGAGATGATGCCGAGACGGCCGGTGCGGATGGCGATTTTCATGGGGTCGGAGACCTTGGCGATGTAGTTCACCACGTCGGAGATGATGTATTGCTGGGTGTTGCCCGGGAAACCGTAAATCATGGTGAAGTCGCCCTCGCCGACGCCGCGTGTCGAGACCGTGAAGTGGCGGCGCGGACGGAAAGGCACGTTGTCGGGCGAGTAGGCGGCAGGTTTGTTGTCGGGATCGGCGTAGATGCGGAAGACCGAGAAGTCGCCCGTGTGGCGCGGCCATATCCAGTTGTCGGTGTCGCCGCCGAACTTGCCGATCGACGAGGGCGGTGCGGCCACCAGGCGCACGTCGTCGAACTGCTCGTAGAGGAAGAGGAACTGCTGGTTGCCGTAGTACATTTGTTCAACTGCGGCTTTGTAGCCTTTGCCCTCGGCCTGGGCCTTGCGGACGATCTCTTCGGCCGTCTCGCCGGCGGCCATGCGGTCGGTGACGTCCTCCATGCGGACGAGGAACTTGACATTGAGCCCCTTGTTGGGCAGCTCCTCGGCGCGCGACCGGGCCCAGAAGCCGTGGGTGAGGTAGTCGTGCTCGACGGACGAATGGCTCTGGATGGCGTCGTAGCCGCAGTGGTGGTTGGTCAGCAGCAGCCCTTCGGGCGAGACCAGTTCGCCCGTGCAGCCGCCGTCGAAGAGCACCACGGCGTCCTTCATCGAGGCTTTGTTGATCGAGTAGATGTCTTCGGCCGTGAGGCGGAAGCCTTTGGCGCGCATGTCGCGGATGCGGTGCGAGATGAGGCTCGGGAGCCACATGCCCTCGTCGGCCGTGGCCGGGAGGAGCAGAAACAGCGAAAGGAGAGTCAGCAGAATACGTTTCATAGGTCGATGAATTTTTCGAGTTCGGTATATACGCGTTGGATGGGGAGTCCCATGACATTGTAGAACGAGCCGTCGATGCGTTCGATGGCGGCATAGCCGATCCACTCCTGGATGCCGTAGGAGCCGGCCTTGTCGTAGGGGCGGTGGTTGTCGAGATAGTAGGCGATCTCCTCGTCGGAGAGCGGACGGAACCACACGTCGGACTGCGCGGAGAAGGTGCGGCGGTGCGCGGCGGTGCGGAACGTTACGCCCGAGACCACCGTGTGGCGGTGTCCCGAGAGCCGGCGCAGCATGGCGAAAGCCTCGTCGCGGTCGCGGGGCTTGCCCAGGACGCGGCCGTCGAACACCACGACGGTGTCGGCGGTCATCAGGATGTCGCTGGGCTCCAGCTGCCAGGGGTAGGCGTCGCTCTTGAGCTGCGAAAGGTAGCCGGGGACCTCCTCGGCGGCAAGCTTGTCGGGGTAGACCTCGTCGCAGGAGTATGCGGGAGCCAGCGAGTAGGGCAGGCCGCAGCCCCGCAGCAGTTCGCGGCGGCGCGGCGACTGCGAAGCCAGCAGGAGCCGGTAGGGACGGAGTTTTTCGTGAAGCAACATTTTGCGGAATTGAGGTTTCGGATTGTTCGCCCGGGCCGGCTGCGGGGGTCGCATCTCCGATGCGAGCCGGCCCCGGGCGGCAAGGCTTTCAGCCTTGCGGGATTCTTGTTTTTTGTATGTAGATTATGCTTTGTGGTCTTTCACCTTGCTATCTGATGTCGAAATTCAGCAGTTCGCGGCCTTCGAGCGAGGCGCGCAGGCAGTCGCCGGGAGCTACGGGGCCCACGCCGGCCGGGGTGCCGGTGAAGATGAGGTCGCCCATGCGCAGGGTGGTGTACTGCGAGACCGCGGCGATGATGCGGTCGACGGTGAAGAGCATTTCGGCCGTGGAGCCCTGCTGGCGCACCTGGCCGTTGACGCTCAGTTCGAACCGGAGGTTCTGCACGTCGCCGCCCAGGTCGGCCAGCGGCACGAATTCGGGCGAGAGGGCCGCCGAACGGTCGAACGCCTTGGCGCGCTCCCACGGCAGCCCCTGCGCGATGGCCCGGCGCTGGAGGTCGCGGGCCGTGAAGTCGATGCCGAGACCCACCTCGTTGTAGTAGCGGCGGGCGAATTTCTCCGCAATCGAACGGCCGACGCGGTCGATGCGCACCACCAGCTCGCATTCGTAGTGCACCTCCTGCGAGAATGCCGGGATGTAGAACGGGTCGTTGTTGCGCAGCAGCGCCGTGTCGGGTTTCAGAAACCAGACCGGCTCGGCATTCCCGCCCTCGGACAGACCGGTGTCGCGGTGCAGTTCTTCGGCGTGAGCCCGGTAGTTGCGGCCTATGCAGATGATTTTCATGGTTTTTCCTGTTTTTCTCGGCGCAGCTCCTCCACCATCCTCCGGGCGAAGCGTTCGCTGGCCCCGGGACCGCCGATGACGGTGCGCAATTCGTCGAAGTCGGCGAGCATCCGGTCGCGCTTCGCACCGCCGGCAACGATGGCGCGCAGTTCGCGTTCGGCCCGGTCGACGGAGAGGTCGGACTGGATGATTTCGGCGACGGCTTCACGGCCGAGGTTGAGGTTGACGAGCGACACCCAAGGCACCTTCAGCACATAGGGCTGGAGCTTGACCTGGAACCATAGCGTGCGGTAGACCACCACTTCGGGCACCCCCAGCAGGGCGGTTTCGAGCGTCGCCGTGCCGGAGGTGACGACGGCCGCTTCGGCCGCATGGAGCGTTTCGTAGGTTTCGTCGCAGACGTAGCGCAGGCTGCTGCCGGCCATGTAGCGGTCGTAGAGCGATTTTTCGAGCCACGGCACCCCTGTGACGACGAACTGACGGTCGGGGAACCGCTCGGCGAGCCGGGCCATGAGCGGCAGGTTGTCGCGTATCTCGCCCCGGCGGCTGCCGGCGACCAGCGCCACGATGGGCCGCTCGTCGAGCCCGTGTCGGCGGCGGAACTCCTCGGACGAGGAGAGCGCTGCTCGGCGTGCTTCGAGGGCGTCGACCAACGGATTGCCCTCGAAGATGGGTTCGATGCCTTTCTTGGGGAAGTAGCTGCGTTCGAACGGGAAGATGATGAAGAGCCGGTCGACGTAGCGGCGGATGGCCTTGACGCGCCATTCGCGCCAGGCCCACACCTTGGGGGCTATATAATAATAGGTGCGGATGCCGTGCTCCTTGGCCCAGCGCGCCATCTTCATGTTGAAGCCGGGGTAGTCGATCAGAATCAGCACATCGGGAGCGAAAGCTGCCGTGTCGGCCTGGCATTCGTGCATCTGGCGCCTGATGGTGCCGAAGTTGCGGAGCACCTGCACGATGCCGAAGAACGAGGTTTCGCGGTAGTGCTTCCTCAGGTTGGCCGCGCCGCCCGCCTGCGCCATGCGGTCGCCGCCCCAGAAGCGGAATTCGGCCCCGGGGTCGGCTTTTTTCAGCCCCTCGATCAGATTGGCGCCGTGCAGATCGCCCGACGGCTCGCCGGCTATCAAGTAATATTTCATGTCGAAGTGAAAAGTTAAAGGTTAAAGGTGGAAAGTGGCTTTTGCGATGCCGGCCGGCGGTGCGGGCGATGATTGGTCATTATCTTGTGCGATCAGGCCTTTCACTTTCCGCCTTTCAACTTTCACCTTCCCGCAAAAGGTCCGGCCGCAGAGCTTTGGTCCGCTCGTAGGCCTGTTCGTCCTGCCAGCGGGCGATTTCGGCGAAGTTGCCCGACAACAGCACGTCGGGGACGCGCCAGCCGCGGAACTCGGCCGGCCGCGTATAGACCGGCGGGGCCAGCAGGTTGTCCTGGAACGAGTCGGTGAGGGCCGAAGCCTCGTCGCCGATGGCTCCGGGGATGATGCGCACCACCGAATCGGCGATGATGCAGGCCGCCAGCTCGCCGCCCGTGAGCACGTAGTCGCCGATCGAAATCTCGCGCGTTATGAGGTGTTCGCGGATGCGGTGGTCGATGCCCTTGTAGTGGCCGCAGAGGATGATGATGTTCTCCAGGGTCGAGAGCCGGTTGGCTTCGTGCTGGTCGTAGCGGCGACCGTCGGGCGAGGTGTAGATGATTTCGTCGTAGCGGCGTTCGCCTTGCAGCTTCTCCACCAGTTCGAAGACCGGTTCGCATTTCATGACCATGCCCGCCTCGCCGCCGAACGGATAGTCGTCGGTGGTCTTGCGGCGGTCGTGGGCGTAGTCGTGGAGGTTGTGGACGACGATTTCCACCAGCCCCTTGGCCTGAGCCCGTTTGAGAATCGATTCGTTGAGCGGCGAGACGAGCAGCTCGGGGACTACCGTCAGGATGTCGATGCGCATTTTATGAGGTGAAAAGTGAAAGTTGAAAAGGTGTTTTCCGAGGTCGGGATTCCGCTATCGGAGCCCGACTTCGTTGTTGAGCACCTCGACGATGAAAGGGTTGTAGAGCGTTTCGTGGCCGATGGTGGTCTCGGGGCCGTGGCCCGGGCAGACGCGGGTTTCGTCGCCCAGGGGCAGGAGCTTGTCGAGAATCGACCGCATGATCCACGAGTAGTCGCCGCCGGGCAGGTCGGTGCGGCCGATGCTCTCGCGGAAGAGCGTGTCGCCCGTGAAGACTACGCGGCTCTGCGGTTCGTAGAGCGCCACGTGGCCCGGCGTGTGGCCCGGTGTGGGGATGACTTGCAGCGTCGTGTCGCCGAAGCGGATTTCGGACAAGGCGTCCAGGTCGGTGTCGATCGAGGGCATGGCCCCGATGCGCACGCCGAAGACCGAACCGCTCGTTGCGGCGTTCTCCAGCAGGAAGTCGTCCTTGGCCGAGAGCGCGAACGGAATGCCGTAGCGTTCCTTGAGGTGGCAGACGCCCAGCGTGTGGTCGAAATGGCCGTGGGTGTTGACCGCCATGACAGGGCGCAGGCCGTGCTCGGCGATGAAATTGTCCAGGGCGGCGTTTTCGCGGTCGTTGCTGTTGCCGGCGTCGATGACGAGGGCTTCGAGCGTTTCGTCCCACACGACGTAGGTATTTTCTTGGATGGGGTTGAAGACAAGAGTGGCGGTTTTCATGGAATGCGTTGCTTTTCGTCTTGACAAAGGTAATATTTTTTGACGGATTATGCCTATCTTTATCGCCGCAAACCGAACCGTGCCCTTCGGACCGGAAGCGAGGTCCGCGGTGTGCCGGAGCGGCAGAGCCAAGCTTGCTTGAGCTGTGCCGAGGCGGGAAAACCTGCATGAAATGAACGTTTTCGATAAGCTGAGCGCAGAGCCAAGTTTGCTTGAGCTATGCCGAGGCGAGAAAAGGTGCAAGAATTTGAACGATGTGCGAATGAAACGTCTTCTGTGTCTGCTTTTCGCGGCGATGAGCCTGACGGGCTGTTCGCTGCTGAAGGTGTCGGTTTCGTCGGGCGATCCGCTGCCGCGGCGCGACGCCGAAACGCGCCTGCTGACCCGCGGCTTCTACTATGACCTCTCTTCCGAGGTGGCCCGCACGGCCGATTCGATCGTGGAGGCTTCGTCGGCGCTGCCCGTGCGGCTGGCCGCCATGCGGTGGAAGATACGTGTGACGCGGGCCGCGGTGTCGGCCGCCATGCAGAGCATTCCCGAAGTGGCGCTGGCCGACATGTGGATTCTCTGCCGGCGCATGGACGAAACGTTCTCTGCGGCGCCCGACTCGGTGTTGTTCGGGCCGCAGACCGGACTGGCCCGCAGTACGGCCGCCCGGCTCGAACGGCGCATCGACGGACTGGCGCGCGAAACGCTGACCGGCGAGCGCTACGCGTGGATGAAGGAGTTCGTCGACCGGTTCGTTGCGGAGCATCCCGTGACGGAGCAGGGCGTCGAATCGGTCAATACCACGCTGGCCTGGATCGAGTTCCTGCGCGGCAAGGGCATAGAGCCCGAATTCGCCACGGGCACCATCGCCGAAGTGCTGGCCGATGTCAACGACCGGGTGAGCGGCCAGACCCAGCAGCTGGCCAACACCGTGGGCTGGTCGAAGGAGATGCTCGAAATGGAGTGGCGCCAGGAGAGCCTGCGCGCCGAAGTCGGGGCCCGGCTCGACTCGCTCGAACGCGACCTGAACCGCATGGTGCGGGTGGCCGAACACCTGCCGGAGATTTCGGACCGCATGATGGAGGGGCTCAACGGCGAGGTGGCGCAACTGGTCGACACGATGAATTCGCTGGTCGACAATGCGTTCTACGATTTCGGCCGGCAGCGTCAGGAGTTGCAGACCTATGTCACGCAGGAGCGCGAGGCGCTGGTGGGGCAGCTGCGCCGCTCGGCCGAGGAGCTGATCGGTTCGGTGCTGGATGCCGTGCCCGGGCTGGTCGGCAAAATCCTGTTTTACGTCGTGTTGGCGCTCGTGGTGCTTATCGGCGGTCCTTTCGCTCTGGGCTTCTGGCTGGGCGGCGTAAGGCAGAAACTGAAACAGAAGGATCGGGAATGACCCGGAAGATTTTGTAGCCGGCCGGACGTCGGGGGCGAGAAGCCGCGGGCTGCCCTGCAATAACTTCCGACATTGCATATTCGACTTTTCACCTTTCACCTTTCACTTTTCACCTTTCACCTTGATAAATGGCACGCAAGAAAGCTAAATATCCCCTCATTGAGGGTCTTGAAATAACGACTTTGGCCGCCGAAGGCAAGGCCATGGGACGCTGGAACGAACAGGTGGTGTTCGTGCCGATGACCGTTCCGGGCGATGTGGTCGACGTGCAGATACGCCTCAAACGCCGCCGTTTCATGGAGGGCTACGTGGTGCGCTACGTGAAAAAATCGCCGCTGCGGGCCGAGCCTTTCTGCGAGCATTTCGGGGTCTGCGGCGGCTGCAAATGGCAGAACCTGCCCTATGAAGAGCAGCTGCGCTTCAAGACCGGCCAGGTGCGCGACCAGCTGACGCGCATCGGCAAGGTGGAGCTGCCCGAGATAGCCCCCTGCCTGGGTTCGGAGCATACGCAGTTCTACCGCAACAAGCTCGAATTCACCTTTGCCGACCGCCGCTGGCTCACGCACGAGGAGGTGGCGGCCGGCGGCGACATCGCGGCCGAACCCGCCGCGGGATTCCACATTCCGGGCATGTTCGACAAAGTGCTGGACATCCGCAAGTGCTGGCTGCAATCCGACCCGTCGAATGCCATCCGTCTGGAAGCCAAACGCTTCTGTCAGGAACACGGCTATACGTTCCACAATGCACGCACGCACGAAGGGCTGATGCGCAACATGGTGGTGCGCACCGCTTCGACGGGCGAAGTGATGGTCATCGTGGTCTTCGGGGCCGACGACCGGGCGAAAATCGAAGCGCTGCTCGACCACCTGGCCGCCGAATTCCCGGCTGTTACGTCGCTCTTCTATGTGGTCAACACCAAGTTGAACGACTCGACGGGCGACCTCGATGCCGTATGCTACCGCGGCAAGGACCACATCGTCGAGGAGATGGAGGGGCTGCGCTTCAAGGTGGGGCCCAAGTCGTTCTATCAGACCAATTCGGCCCAGGCCTACGAACTTTACAAGGTGGCGCGCAGCTTCGCCGACCTCGGCCCCGACGACGTGCTCTACGACCTCTATACCGGTACGGGCACCATCGCCAACTTCTGCGCGCGCCATTGCCGCCGCGTGGTGGGCATCGAATATGTGCCCGAGGCCATCGAAGATGCGAAAGTCAACGCGCAGCAGAACGGCATCGGCAATGCGGTGTTCTATGCCGGCGACATGAAAGAGGTGCTCGACGACGCCTTCGTCGAAGCCAACGGACGCCCCGATGCGGTGATTCTCGACCCGCCGCGTGCGGGTGTCGACGAACCGGTCATCGACGTCATCCTGCGGGCCGCGCCCGAGCGTATCGTCTACGTGAGCTGCAATCCCGCCACGCAGGCCCGCGACCTGGCGCTGCTCGACGCCGCCTACCGGGTCGCGGCGGTGCAGCCGGTGGACATGTTCCCCCACACGCACCATGTGGAGAATGTGGTGAAACTCGTCCGGAGGCAATAAGAAAGGCTGCCGCGGCGTTATATTTGCAGTTACCTTGCACAAAACGGAAAAACCATGAAAAAACTCGTATTACTGGCCGCAGCGCTCACGATGACGCTGGCTGCGGCAGCGCAGACGCAGGAAGCCTATCCGAGCTACATCCAGGTCAACGGCCGGGCCGAGAAGGAGATCGTGCCCGACGAATTCTACCTCTCGATCGTCATCGACGAACGCGACTCGAAAGGCAAGGTCTCGGTCGAGAGCCAGCAGCGCGACATGATTGCAGCGCTCCGCAAACAGGGCGTCGATGTGGAAAAACAGCTCAAAGTGGCCAACCTGTCGAGCGAGTTCTTCAAGAAAAACACCTCCGTGGCGACGGCCAAATACCAGCTGAAGCTGGGTTCGGCGGCCGAAGTGGCCGGCGTATGGCAGGCGCTCGACAAACTGGGCATCTCCGATGTCTCGATTCAGCGGGTTTCGCACAGCCGGATAGACGCGCTGAAAGAGGAGGTGCGCGCCGAGGCCATCCGCAACGCCAAGGCGAGTGCCGTAGCACTGGCCGAAGCCATCGGTCAGACGGTGGGCAAATGCTTCTATATCTGGGATTCGAACAACGACATCGTGCCTGCCTACTACAACAATGCCGTGGTCGTGCGCAGCATGAAGGCCATGGATGCCGGTGCTGCCGAGAGTGCTGCCGAGGAACCGCTCGACTTCAAGACCATCAAGTTGCAGTACAGCGTGCAGACCAAGTTCGTGTTGGAATAGCCTGCGCGTTTACCTTTCCGAAGAGGATGGTTCCGGCCGTCCTCTTCGTTGTCTCCGGCGGCCGCTTCCGGGGCGTCGGGGCGGAATGGCCGGCTGCGGTTCCGGGTACGGCGAGGGGCCGGGTCGCGGAATCGGGCGCACGGATTCTTCGTTCCGGCCGAAGCGGAGATTGCGAATTGCGGATTTCCGAAAAAAGAGTTATCTTTGTTAACTTAGCTTTCTGTCCATGAAAACGGAACATCGTATCGACTACGAGCACTACGATTCGCTCGACGCCATGTCCGAGGCCGACCGTGCGCTGGTCGCCGAGGCCGAGCGTGCCACGGCCAATGCCCATGCTCCCTACTCCTGCTTCCATGTCGGTGCCGCCGCGCGCCTGCGCAGCGGGCGCATCGTCCGGGGCAGCAACATCGAGAGCGAAGTCTACCCGGCCGGCCTCTGCGCCGAACGGACCCTGCTGTTCTATGCCCAGGCCAACCATGCCGACGACCCCGTCGAGACGCTGGCCATCGCTTCGGTGCCTTCCGAGCGCGAGTGCTACCCCTGCGGGCAGTGCCGCCAGGTGATGGTCGACGTCGAGCGGCGCCAGGGCTCGCCCATGCGGGTCATCATGAGCGGCAACGGCACGGCCAGCGTCGTCGCTTCGGCGGCGCATCTGCTGCCTTTCACCTTCATTCTGTAGAAGCATGTTTTCGCCCGACGACATCCTTTACGAAGACAACCATCTGCTGGTCGTGAACAAACATTGCGGCGACCTGGTGCAGCCCGACCCTTCGGGCGAGAGCGCTCTCGAAGACCAGATCAAGGCTTTCATCAAGGCGCGCGACGCCAAGCCCGGCGACGTGTTCCTCGGCGTGGTGCACCGCATCGACCGCCCCGTGAGCGGCGCCGTGCTCTTCGCCAAGACCTCCAAGGCCCTCGTGCGGCTCAACGAGATGATTCGCGAGGGCCGCATCCGCAAGGTCTACTGGGCCCTCACGGAGAACCGCCCCGAGTCCGAGAGCGGCGAGCTGCGCCACTACATCCTGCGCGACGGACGCACCAACCGTTCGAAAGCTTTCGACGCCCCGCGTCCCGAAGCCAAGGAGGCGCGGCTGAAATACCGGATGGCCGGTGCGGGGGAGCGTTACACCCTTGTCGAGGTGGAGCTGCTGACGGGACGTCACCATCAGATACGCGCCCAGCTCTCGAAAATAGGGTGCCCGATTCGCGGCGACCTGAAATACGGTGCCCGGCGTTCGCTGCCCGGAGGCGGCATCTCGCTGCACTCCAGGCAGGTGGCGTTCGAGCATCCCGTGCGGCGCGAACCTGTGGAGGTGACGGCTCCGGTGCCTGCGGGAGACAACCTATGGGCTTGTTTCGAAAATCTGTAGGACCCATGCGGATTTTGGTACAACGTGTGCGACGGGCTTCGGTCGAGATAGGCGGCGAGCGCTTCTCCGAAATCGGAGCGGGGCTGCTGGTGTTGGTCGGCGTGGGTCCGGACGATACGCAGGAAGATGTCGAATACCTCGCCGGCAAACTTGTGCGGCTGCGGATTTTCAACGACGAGGCCGGCGTGATGAATCTCGACGTGCGGCAGACCGGCGGCAAGGTGATGGTGGTGAGCCAGTTCACGCTGATGGCCTCCACGCGCAAGGGCAACCGCCCTTCCTACGTCAGTGCGGCGCCGGAAGCGGTGTCGAAGCCGCTTTACGAAGCCTTCGCACGGCGGGTCGGCGAACTGCTCGGCGAATCGGTCGCCACGGGCCGTTTCGGTGCCGACATGCAGGTGGCGCTCGTCAACGACGGTCCGGTGACCATCTGGATGGACTCGAAGCTCAGGGGCTGACGCTTTCCGGCGGGCCGAGGGGGCTGCTTGATTGAAAATGAAAAATTCCGGTTGCTCTTCGAACGGGTCCCGAGACTGAAAAACCTGCATGAAAATTGAATCTGTAATTACTGCTTGCCATATGAAAAACTTTTTCGCTTTTCTTCTGTATTGTGCTTCGCTGACAATCGTCGCCTGCGACAGCAATACGGTCGACACGCCCGACAACTGGTTCCGCGACCCGGTCGTGACGGTCACGGGCACCACGGTCGAGGTGCGGTGTCTGACGCTCTTCGGGCCGGGCGTGCTGGAGTCGGCCACGTCGTGCGGCTTCGTCTGCACACCGGTTTCGGGCGACGACGCGACCCCCCCCCGTGGTGTGCCCGACCCCGAAAACGACGGCAGCATA
>JAIDUZ010000082.1 GCA_029059935.1 Alistipes sp. | reverse complement strand
GCGACGTGGCAATCTGAATAATTGTTGTAACGTAGCATTATCATATCCCGCCTTCCAGGCGGGCAGGCCGGAGCCTCGCCCGGCGAAGGCCCGCAACTATCCGGCTGGCGCCGGGCGTGCCCCGCAGGCTCCCGCCCGAAAACCCTGCCCTGTCATTCTGAGATGTATGGCGACGAAGAATCTGTTCCTTGGCTGTTTGACGGATTCTTTGCCGCTTCCCGGCCGTTCCGGCAGACAATCCGACGCTTATTTTCCCCGGCACTGTTATTTTCATAACAATTTCTTGCCGCATTTGCCATTTATTTTATAACTTTGGTTCGCCTTAGATACTTTTTGCGCCTCGGCCATGCCTGAACGCACACGGCACCGCCCGGCCGATTCGTATCTTCGGCACAGCCGAAGATGGCGGATGAGAAGTTGGAAAACCGTTCTTTTTCAGCTTTCGCTTCATCATTGCGCATCCTGGCCATGTTGTGTTGCAAACACTTATCTAATTTATACATAGTTATGGCAAATTCCAACCATGAAAAGCTGTTCACGGAGTTCCCGCCGGTGCCTACCGCCCAGTGGGAGGAAGTGATTACGGCCGACCTGAAAGGTGCGGACTACGAGCGTAAACTGGTATGGCGCACGGGCGAAGGATTCAACGTACGGCCCTACTACCGTGCTGAAAATCTGGAAGGTCTGCGCTTCCTGGGCTCGCAGGCCGGCGAGTTCCCCTACGTGCGCGGCACGCACGCGCACAACCGCTGGCGCATCCACCAGACCGTGACGGTCGGCAACGCCGCCGAGGCCAATGCCGAGGCGCTGAAACTCCTCGGTTCGGGCGTCGATTCGCTCGGCTTCCACATCGCCAAGGCCGACTTCTCGGCCGCCGACCTGGATACGCTGCTGCGCGACATCCACCTGCCTGCCGTCGACCTCGTCTTCTGCGGCGAGAAGATGGGGCGTTTCGCCGACCTCGTGCTCGCCAAGCTCGAAAAGGAGGGTGTGGCCAAGGAGGATGCGCACATCGCACTGGTCATCGACCCGCTGGTCAAGGGCCTCTCGTCCAAGGGCGACTTCTGCTCGCCCGACGGCAAGGAGTGCTTCGAGCGCATCGCCGAACTCGTCCGCAAGACCAAGGAATACAAGCATATCCGCGTTGTCAGCGTCTCGGCGCAGATCTTCGGCAACTCGGGTTCTACGATCGTCGAGGAGTTGGCGTTCGCCCTCTCGGCCGGTCACGACTACCTGGTGCGTCTGACGGACGCCGGACTGACCGTCGACGAGGCCGCGCGCAAGATGCGCTTCTCGTTCGGCATTTCGTCCAACTACTTCCTCGAAATCGCCAAGTTGCGCGCCGCACGCATGCTGTGGGCCAACATCGTCAAGGGTTACGAGCCGGAGAAGGATTGCGCCGGCAAGATGATGATCCACGCCGAGACTTCGCGCTGGAACCAGTCGGTCTACGACCCCTATGTCAACATGCTGCGCGGCACGACCGAGGCCATGTCGGCCGCCATCGGCGGCGTCCACTCGCTGGAGGTCACGCCGTTCGACCGTGCGTTCGAAGCTCCCACGGAGTTCGCCAAGCGCATCGCCCGCAACGTCGAGCTGCTGCTCAAGCATGAGTCGCACTTCGACCAGGTGGTCGACCCGGCCGGCGGCTCGTACTACATCGAGAACCTCACGCAGTCGATTGCCGACGAAGCCTGGAAGCTCTTCCTCGAAATCGAGGAGCAGGGCGGCTACACCGAGGCCTACAAGGCCGGCACCATCGTCAGCAAGGTGAAGGCTTCGGCCGCCAACAAGGACAAGAACATCGCCACGCGCCGCCAGATTCTGCTGGGTGCCAACCAGTTCCCCAACTTCACGGAGGTGGCGCCGGCCGAAATCACGGCCGACATCGTCGCCCGCAAGGATGCCGAGGGCAACGTGCTGACCCCCTACCGCGGCGCCATGGCGTTCGAGGAGATGCGCCTGCACGTCGACCGTTCGGGCAAGCAGCCCAAGGCTTTCATGCTCACGTGCGGCAACCTGGCCATGGCCCGCGCCCGCGCGCAGTTCTCGTGCAACTTCTTCGCCTGCGCCGGTATCCGCGTGCAGGACAACACCTTCTTCAAGTCGATAGGCGAAGGCGTGGCCGCCGCGCTCGAATCGAAAGCCGAGATCGTGGTGGTGTGCGCTTCGGACGACGACTACGCCGAAGTAGCACCCCAGGTGAAGGAGCTGCTGGGCGGCAAAGCCATCCTGGTAGTGGCCGGCGCTCCGGCCTGCACGCCCGAGTTGGAGGCGCAGGGCATCACCAACTTCATCAACGTGAAGTCCAACGTGCTCGAAACATTGAAGTTCTACCTTAAAGAATTGGGAATCTGACCATGAGACGTAAATTTTCGGAACTGAAATACGACGCGGGCGCGCAGAAGAGCTGCTGCGCCTCGAAATGCGGCGAGGTGGAACCGTGGCTCACCTCGGAGCGCATCCCGGTGAAGGGCACCTACACGGCCGCCGACCTGGAGGGCATGGAGCATCTGAACTATGCGGCCGGCATCGCGCCGTTCCTGCGCGGCCCCTACTCGACGATGTACGTGATGCGTCCGTGGACCATCCGCCAGTATGCCGGCTTCTCGACCGCCGAGGAGTCCAACGCTTTCTACCGTCGCAACCTGGCCGCCGGACAGAAGGGTCTGTCGGTGGCGTTCGACCTCGCCACGCACCGCGGCTACGACGCCGACCATCCGCGCGTGGTGGGCGACGTGGGCAAGGCCGGCGTGTCGATCTGCTCGGTGGAGGACATGAAGGTGTTGTTCAACGGCATTCCGCTGGACCGCATGTCGGTGTCGATGACCATGAACGGCGCCGTGCTGCCCGTGCTGGCGTTCTACATCGTGACGGGTCTGGAGCAGGGCTGCACCCTCGACCAGCTGTCGGGTACGATTCAGAACGACATTCTGAAGGAGTTCATGGTGCGCAACACCTATATCTATCCGCCCGAATTCTCGATGCGCATCATCGCCGACATCTTCGAATACACATCGAAGAACATGCCCAAGTTCAACTCCATCTCGATTTCGGGCTACCACATGCAGGAGGCGGGCGCCACGGCCGACATCGAGCTGGCCTACACGCTGGCCGACGGTCTGGAATATCTGCGGGCGGGCGTCAACGCCGGCATGTCGATCGACGCATTCGCTCCGCGCCTGTCGTTCTTCTGGGCCATCGGCATGAACCACTTCATGGAGATTGCCAAGATGCGCGCCGCGCGCATGCTGTGGGCCAAGATCGTGAAGCAGTTCGACCCCAAGAATCCCAAGTCGCTGGCGCTGCGTACCCACTCGCAGACGTCGGGCTGGTCGCTCACGGAGCAGGACCCGTTCAACAACGTGGCCCGTACGGCCATCGAAGCCATGGGCGCGGCACTGGGACACACTCAGTCGCTGCACACCAACGCTCTGGACGAAGCCATCGCTCTGCCGACCGACTTCTCGGCCCGTATCGCGCGCAACACGCAGATTTACATCCAGGAGGAGACCTCCGTCTGCCGTGAAGTCGACCCGTGGGCAGGCTCCTACTATGTGGAGACGCTCACCAACGAGATTGCCCGCAAGGCCTGGGACCACATTCAGGAAATCGAGAAACTGGGCGGCATGGCCAAGGCCATCGAAACGGGTATTCCGAAGATGCGCATCGAAGAGTCGTCGGCCCGCACGCAGGCCCGCATCGACTCGGGCGAGCAGAAGATCATCGGTGTGAACGAATACCGCCTGGACAAGGAAGCGCCGATCGACATCCTGGCCGTGGACAACACGGCGGTGCGCGAGAGCCAGGTGAAGCGTTTGCAGGAACTGCGCGCCAACCGCGACGAAGCGGCCGTGAAGAAGGCGCTGGCCGCCATCACGGAGTGCGTGAAGACCAAGCAGGGCAACCTGCTGGAGCTGGCTGTCGAAGCCGCCAAGGTACGCGCCACGCTGGGCGAGATTTCCGATGCCTGCGAAGAGGTCGTAGGTCGCTACAAGGCAGTCATTCGTTCGATTTCAGGAGTTTACAGTTCGGAAGTGAAAAAGGATCAGTCGTTCGAGCGCGCCAAGGAGCTCTGCGCCGAATTCGCCAAGAAGGAGGGCCGTCAGCCCCGTGTGATGATTGCCAAGCTGGGCCAGGACGGTCACGACCGCGGAGCCAAGGTGGTGGCTACGGGCTATGCCGACATCGGTTTCGACGTGGATATGGGTCCGCTGTTCCAGACGCCCGAGGAGGCTGCGCGCCAGGCTGTGGAGAACGACGTGCATGTGGTCGGCGTCTCGTCGCTGGCCGCCGGTCACCTGACGCTCGTGCCGCAAATCATCGCCGAGCTGAAGAAACTGGGCCGCGAAGACATCATCGTCATCGTGGGCGGTGTGATTCCGGCACAGGACTACGACGAACTCTACCGCGACGGTGCCGCCGCCATCTTCGGCCCCGGTACGCCGATCGCTACGGCCGCCATCAAGATTCTTGAGATTCTGCTGGCGGAATAGATCCGATACTCTTGCATGCGAAAGCGGCATTTACCTGCACAGGGAAATGGCGCTTTATTTTATATGAAAGGTGGGTTTCGGGGCAAAAATGGCTTTGCCGGAGTTTG
>JAIDUZ010000081.1 GCA_029059935.1 Alistipes sp. | reverse complement strand
ACACGCTCCGCCGTAGAAGTAGCGATGCGCTGGCGCTTGTCGCGTCCGAAACGCGAAAGCACCGCAGTCGAGTCGTTTTTCTGATCTTTCATATCTGTTGGAATTGTCAGCCGCGACGAACAGACGAACCGGCGGGAAACCGGACCGGCGGACGGCGCGAACTTATGCGGTACAAAGATAAACGATTTTTCCGGATCGGGGCGCACGGACCCTGCCAATTCGGCCGAAAAACCGATAACTGCCATGCTCCGGCCGAAAAGCGCATCGGCAGCATTCGGGAAGAAAGCGGGGCGGGAAAACGGCAACAGACGGACAATCCGGGGACACGCGAGTCCGGCACCGGAAACGACGAAGGCCGCACCCGTACAGGTGCGGCCCCGGAAAGAAAGGCGGAAAAACTACTCCTGTGCGGTCTGCTCCTCCTTCTCGTCGTCGGAACGGCCGACGAAGTAACCGAAAGCGGCGAGGGCGAGAACGACGGCCAGAACGAGTTTGCCGCCGTAACGATGCCAGAAAGTGAGCTTGTTGAGCTTCTCGCCGTCGAGCTCGTTGGCCGCCAACATCTCGGCGAGGTATTCGTCGGCGATTTCGTAGCAAACATCCTCCTTCTCGCAATAACCGATCAGCCGCGGCTCCTCGGTGACGTAGACCGGCACGTAAGCGATGGTATAGGCGGTGTGCAACGTAGCCAGGTCGATGTAGTTGCCGTTATCGGTCATGTACTCCTCGGTGTCGGGCAGTTCGGCCACGATGGTGGCGTATTCGCGCTCACCGATGGGAATGCGCACGCCGGCGCGGGCGGCAACGGTCGAAACGGAAGCGGAGACCGCGAAGAGAACGGCCAGGGCGCACAAAAATTTCAACGGTTTCATCTTGGATATTTTTAAGGGTTTTTGTTGTGCAAAGATAGCAAAAAAAGGATATGTTTATCCGCAAAAATATCCCTCTGCCATTTTTTGCGGCTCTCGGAACCGCGCAGGCCTCCGCCGGGGAGGCGTTAAGAACAGCGTCCGGAACATGACGGCCCTCCTCACATCCCGGGCCCCGGACGGACGAAGAAACGACATCCCCGGTTTCCGAATCTTGAATTTTAATTCTAATTTTGCGCCGCAAAAGAACGAAGAAGATGAACCGTGAAATCATGCGCATAGCACTGCCCAACATCGTGTCGAACATCACGGTGCCGCTGATGGGCATCGTATCGACGGCCATAGCGGGCCACTGGGGCACGGACTCGGCGGCGACGATCGGCGCACTGGCCATCGGAGTGTCGATCTTCAACTTCATCTACTGGAACTGCGCATTCGTGAGGATGGGCACGAGCGGACTGACGGCCCAGGCCTACGGAGCCGGCGACATGCGCGAATGCACGAACATGCTGGCCCGGGCGCTGACCGTGGCGGCGGTGATGGGAGTGCTGATGGTGGCGCTGCAATGGCCCGTGGGCGAAGCGGCGCTGTGGGCGATGAACGGCGGCGAAATGACCCGCGACTACTTCTACGCCCGCATCTGGGCCGTGCCGGCGGGCATTCTGCTCTTCGGCTTCAACGGCTGGTTTACGGGCATGCAGAATGCAGTGATTCCGATGTTCACGGCGCTGACGGTCAACATCGTACACATACTGTGCAGTCTATGGTTCGCATTCGGACTGGACCTGGGAATCGTGGGCATAGCCTATGCCTCGGTGCTGGCCCAATGGTGCGGCGTGGGCCTCTCGGCGGTGCTGCTCGTATGGAAATACGGCACGATACTGACGAAAACGGACTGGGAGGAAGTGCTCGACACGAAGAGGTTGAAGACATTCTTTCTGATCAACCGCGACATCATGCTGCGCACGCTCTGCATCGTGGCGGTCTACACGTTCTTCACAGGGGCGTCGGCCCGCATGGACGACCCGGCGCTGCTGGCGGTGAACACGCTGCTGCTGCAACTCTTCACGCTCTTCTCCTACATGAACGACGGCTTCGCCTATGCGGCCGAAGCGTTGACGGGACGCTTCATCGGAGCCCGCGACGGCGGCTCGCTCCGCCAGTGCATACGCCGCTGCATCTTCTGGGGCACGGTGGTATCGGTGGTGTTCGTAGGCATCTATCTTGGCGGCTGGCGCGAACTGGTGGGACTGTTCATAGACCGCACGGCCCCCGATGCCGCGACGATCACGGCGCTGGCCGGCCGCTACATCGGCTGGATCATCGCGATTCCGATTGCGAGCGCGATGCCTTTCATCATGGACGGCATCATGGTGGGTGCGACCGAGACCCGCGTGATGCGCGACTCGATGTTCCTGGCGACGGCGGCCTATTTTGTCATCTACTATGCGGGCTATCCGCTGATAGGCAACAACGCACTGTGGCTGGCCTTCACGCTCTACATGTTCCTGCGCGGCGTACTGCAATACTTCATGACCGGCCGTCTGAAGAAGATCGAATTAAAAATTAAGAATTAAAAATCGTTTTGGAACCTCGGTGATTTTTCATTTTTAATCGATAAAAAAACGGCCCCTGAACGGGGCCGTTTTCCATTATTCGATACACCTCTTATTTCGAAGTGCGGAACCAGTCGATGTCGATCCAACCGGCATCGTTCTTACGCACGGTGGCGTCGGCGAAGTAACCGACCTTGGCACCGATCCAATGGCCGGCCTCGGCGGTGAAGGCGTCGCCCAACTCGCGGAAACGCTTGCCGTCGGTGCTGAACGAGAGTCGGCAGACGAGACGCGGCGTACCGTTGGCATTCCACTGCTGCTCGAAGCGGCAACGGAACCAGACGTCGACAGGCTCGCCCGAAGCGGCGAACTCCTGCGAAGCCTCGACCGACTCGGGTGCGCCCTTCTTCATGGCCCCCTTGCAGGCGGTACGCTCGACGAAGAGCTTGCCGTCGGCATAACGCAGTCCGATGGTGGCGTAGTCGTGGCCCATGACGATCAGACCGGCGCGGTCGCCCTCGTAGGAGGGATGGAAGCGCAACTTGGTGGTGGCGGTATAAGCGGGAGCGTTGACCTTCTGCAACAGGAGGTTGCCGTTGTCGGAGAGGTTGCGCCACCCCTCGGGCCGGTTGTGGCAATAGAGCCGCAATTCGCCGTCGGAGGGATTGGGGAAGTACCACCCGAACTTGGGATTGGCATGCCACTGCCACTGCAATCCGAGCGTACGGCCGTCGAACTCGTCGCTGTCGGCGGGAGTACGGACGGCGCTCCTGACGCGGGAAGCGGGCATCTTGTAGGTATCGACAGGCTCGCCGATGCCGTCGCCGTTGCGGTCGACGCCGATGATGCACCAATCGTCGTCGGACCAGGTGACGGGCTGGAGATGCACGACGCGTCCGTAGGCGTACATGTCGACGAAGTGCATGAACCACGAATTGCCCTCGACGTCGTCGACCCAACCGCCCTGATGCGGGCCGGGCGTCTTGGTGTTGCCCTGGTGCAGCACGGTGCGGCACTCGTAGGGACCCCACGGCGACTTGGAACGCAGGACGATCTGCCAACCGGGCTTGACGCCGCCGGCGGGCGCGAAGACGTAATACCAACCGTTGCGCTTATAGAACTTGGGACCCTCGACGGTGGGATGGTCGCCGTGGCCGTCGAAAATCATGACATCCTCGCCGATGAGGCGCTCGCCGTCGGGCGTCATCTCGGAGACGCTCAAGACGCTTTTCAATCCGGCGCACGAACCGGCCCAACCGTGGACGAGGTAGGCCTTGCCGTCGTCGTCCCACAAGGGGCAGGTGTCGATGACGCCCTTGACCTCCTTGACGAGGTGCGGCTCGGTCCACTGACCGCGGGGGTCCTGCGTCTTGGTCATGTAGACGCCGACGTAGGGGTTGCCCCAATAGATATAGTACCAACCGTCGTGGAACCGGATGGCGGGGGCCCAGACGCCCTCGCCATGGCGGGGCTTGTCGAAGTGGTCGTAGGGCGGCTGCTCGGTGAAGACGGTGTTGACGATTTCCCAGTTGACCAAATCGGTCGAATGGAGAATCTGCAACCCGGGAGCGCAGTTGAACGACGAAGCGGTCAACCAATAATCGTCGCCCGTGCGGATGACGTCGGGGTCGGAATAATCGGCATAG
>JAIDUZ010000080.1 GCA_029059935.1 Alistipes sp. | reverse complement strand
TATGCTTGTTTTTCTCACGGCAAGCGTCATGTTGAACGAAGTGAAACATCTGCATGACGAACTTAATACAGATTCTTCGTCGCTGCGCTCCTCAGAATGACGCCTGGCTAAGCCTGGGGTTGCAAATTGCAAGTCGCGGATTTTTCGTTGCCCGGCTGGGGGCGGTCGCGCAAAGCGCGAGCCGGGCAACGAAGAAAAGACAAAAGCGGTACAAGGCAAACAAAGAAGGGCAGGCGGAACTGCTGGGAATGGCAGGATGGGAAACAGATTCTCGACTGTGCTATACTTGTCGGTTTCTCCTTGTTACAAGGTGTGTAATGACGCCTGGCTAAGAGCTGGGATTTGCGATATAGATTCTTCGCTACGCTCAGAATGACAAAATGTAGGCGCAATGACGTAGGCGAAGTTAATTTTGTTTTGTAAATTCTCAGGCTTGTTCGTTAGTATTTTTGTCTTTATTTCATGGAAAACGGAAAAACTACTTTTCAACTTTTACCTTGTTTCGCACTTTGGCTTTGCCCGAGATACTCCCGCTCGGCAAAATGCAAGCGAGCTTGCTTTTGCCCTCGCTTATTCGTATTTTGGCTGCGCCGAAGATACTCCGTCTCGGCAGAATCAAATCTGCGGTTTGCTTCTGCGCTCGACTTTTCGTATCTTTGACTCCGTCTTGGATACTTCCGCCTTGGCAATGCTCAAATAAATTTGGCATTGCGCTCGGCTTATTCGTATCTTTGTCTCGCCATGACAACCGAAGCATACAGACTGCTCCATCAGGTGGACTCGCCGCGCGAACTCAAGCGACTCACGCAGGAGGAGTTGCGCGCCTATTGCGACGAGTTGCGCCGCTACATCATCGAAGAGTGCTCGGTCAATCCGGGACACCTGGCGTCGAGTCTCGGCGCTGTGGAACTGGCGGCGGCCCTGCACTACGTATACGACACGCCCGAAGACAAGGTGGTGTGGGATGTGGGTCATCAGACCTATGCCCACAAAATCATCACGGGACGCCGCGAAGCGTTCCGCAACAAACGCCGGCTGGGCGGCATCAGCGGTTTCCCGCGCATGGCCGAGAGCGAATACGACGCCTTTGGCGGCGGGCACGCCTCGGTGTCGATTTCGGCGGCGTTCGGCATGGCCAAGGCGGCCGAGCTGCGGGGCGAAAAACGCAAGGTGGTGGCCGTGATAGGCGACGGTTCGATGACCGGAGGTCTGGCGTTCGAGGGACTGAACAATGCCGGGGCGAGCCGGAACACCGACCTGCTGGTGATTCTGAACGACAACAACATGGCCATCGACCAGGTGACCGGCGCGCTGAAGAACTGCCTGCTCAAGATGTCGACTTCGGTGCACTACAACCGGTTCAAACAACGGTTGTGGGGCATGCTTTCGCATACGCCGCGGCTGCTGCGCCTGTGTCAGAAGACGGGCAACGCCGTGAAGCAGGGGGTGCTGAACAACAGCAACCTGTTCGAGAGTCTGAACTTCCGCTATTTCGGACCGGTTGACGGCCACAGCCTGCCCGAACTGGTGCGGACGCTGCGGGCGCTGCGCGACATACCGGGGCCGAAGTTGCTGCACATCATTACGGACAAGGGCAAGGGCTACAGCCCGGCCGAGCACGACAAACCGGTGTGGCATGCGCCTGGACGCTTCAATCCCGACACGGGCGAACGCATCGTGTCGCAGGGTGCCACGGCGCGCTATCAGGATGTTTTCGGCGAGACGTTGCTCGAACTGGCGCGTCTGGACGACCGGGTAGTGGGCGTGACGCCGGCCATGCCGTCGGGCTGCTCGATGAACATTCTGATGCAGGCGATGCCCGAACGCTGTTTCGATGTAGGCATTGCGGAGGGGCATGCCGTCACGTTCTCGGCCGGACTGGCCGCGGCGGGGATGGTGCCCTACTGCAACATCTATTCGTCGTTCATGCAGCGGGCCTATGATAATGTGATTCACGATGTTGCGATTCAGAACCTGCCGGTCGTGCTGTGTCTCGACCGCGGCGGACTGGTGGGCGAAGACGGCGTGACGCACCACGGACTTTTCGACATGGCGGCATTCGCCGCGGTGCCGTCGCTGGTGGTGGCGGCACCGATGGACGAACGCGAACTGCGCAACATGATGTATTCGGCCTTGCGGGCAGGATGTCCCTACATGATTCGCTATCCGCGCGGCAACGGAGCCGGTGCGGTCTGGCAAGGCGAACCTTTCGAAGCGCTGCCCGCGGGCAAGGGCCGGCGGCTGCGCGAAGGCGGCGACGTAGCGCTGCTGACCGTAGGCACGGTGGGCAATGCCGGCGCCCGTGCTGCCGAACGGGCCGAGGCCGAGGGGGTGAGCGTGGCGCACTACGATCTGCGCTTCGTGAAGCCGCTCGACGAAGAATTGCTGGCCGAAGTAGGGGCGCGCTTCTCCCGGGTGGTGACCGTCGAGGACGGCTCGCTGCGCGGCGGTGCGGGCGAAGCCGTGGCGGCATGGTTCAACAGCCACGGATTCGGTCCGTCGGTCCGCTCGCTGGGAGTCGGCGACGTGTGGGTCGAACACGGCACACCTGCCCAACTCTACGCCCTCTGCGGCTATGACGAGGAGAGTATCTATCGGGCTGTGAAAGGCTCTTCGATTTGATTTTTCAGGATTTTCTGTTTGCGAATTCAGACGCTTCCTGTCGGGAACAGATATTTCGTGGGGCGGTGCCCGCTTGCAGCTTCCTTTCGAACGAATGAAAAAGGCAGCCGATACCCGGAGTGACGGCGGCCACGGCTTCTGTCAGTGAGGTAAGGCAGATTCAGCAATCCGCTGCCCGTTGTTTTGCCGTTTTTCGTACCGGCAGAAAGGGGCAGTTGTTCATCCCAGTTTGT
>JAIDUZ010000008.1 GCA_029059935.1 Alistipes sp. | reverse complement strand
ATCGAGCACCTGGGTGTCGCCGTGAAGAGCCTCGACGAAGCGATTCCCTATTGGGAGGGTGTCCTGGGGCTGAAATGTTACGCCATCGAGGAGGTCGCCGACCAGAAGGTCCGCACCGCTTTCTTCATGTTGGGCCAGACCAAGATCGAGTTGTTGGAGCCCACTTCCGAGGATTCCACCATCGCCAAGTTCATCGAGAACCGCGGCGTCGGCATCCACCACATGGCCCTGGCTTGCGAGAACATCGAGGAGCAGTTGGCCGACGCCGAGGCCAAGGGCATCCGCCTGATCGACAAGACTCCGCGCAAGGGCGCCGAGGGCTTGACCATCGCTTTCCTGCACCCCAAGTCCACGCAGGGTATTCTGACCGAGTTGTGCGAGAACAAAAACAAATAATCGAGTTATGAGCGAAATTCAGAACAAGATCAACAAGCTCATCGAGAACCGCGAAACCGCGCGTCTCGGCGGCGGTCAGAAGCGCATCGACGCCCAGCATGCCAAGGGCAAGTATACGGCCCGCGAGCGTATCCGGATGTTGCTCGACGAGGGTAGCTTCGAGGAGTTCGACATGTTCGTCACGCACCGTTGCTACGACTTCGGCATGGACAAGAGCCATGCTTTCGGCGACGGCGTGGTCACCGGTTACGGTACCATCGGCGGCCGCCTCGTCTACGTCTTCGCCCAGGACTTCACCGTCACCGCCGGTTCGTTGTCGCTTTCCATGTCCGACAAGATTTGCAAGGTCATGGACATGGCCATGCGCAACGGCGCTCCCTGCATCGGCATGAACGATTCGGGCGGCGCCCGTATCCAGGAGGGCGTCAACGCCTTGGCCGGCTACGCCAACATCTTCCAGCGCAACGTCATGGCTTCGGGCGTCATTCCCCAGATTTCGGCCATCTTCGGGCCTTGCGCCGGCGGTGCGGTCTATTCGCCCGCGCTCACCGACTTCATCATCATGAAGAAGGAGACTTCCAACATGTTCCTCACGGGTCCCAAGGTCGTCAAGACCGTCACGGGCGAGGACGTCACGCAGGAGCAGCTCGGCGGCGCCACCATGCACACTACCAAGTCGGGTGTCGCGCAGTTCGCCGTCACCACCGAGGAGGAGGGCATCGAGCTCATCAAGAAGCTCCTTTCCTACATGCCGCAGAACAACATGGAGGACGCTCCGCTGGCCGTCTGCACCGACCGGATCGACCGTTTGGAGGATTCGCTCAACGAGATCATTCCCGACAGCGCCAACAAACCCTACGACATGGCCGGGGTCATCCGCGCCATCGTCGACAACGGCGAGTATCTCGAATCGGCCGCCTCCTACGCCAAGAACATCATCACCTGCTTCGCCCGCTTCAACGGACAGTCGGTCGGCATCATTGCCAACCAGCCCAAGTTCATGGCCGGTGTGCTCGACATCAACGCCAGCCGCAAGGCCGCACGTTTCGTGCGTTTCTGCGACGCCTTCAACATCCCCATCGTCACGTTGGTCGACGTGCCGGGCTTCCTGCCGGGTACCACCCAGGAGTACGGCGGCGTCATTACCCACGGTGCCAAGCTGCTCTTCGCTTATTGCGAGGCTACCGTGCCCAAGATCACCGTCACCTTGCGCAAGGCTTACGGCGGCGCCTACATCGTCATGTCGTCCAAGCACATCCGCGGCGACGTCAACTACGCTTGGCCTTCGGCCGAGATCGCCGTCATGGGCGCCAGCGGCGCCGTCGAGGTGCTCTACGGCAAGGAGCTCAAGGAGTTGGCCGACAAGCCCGAGGAGAAGGCGGCTTTCATCGCCGAGAAGGAGAAGGAGTACAACGACAAGTTCTCCAACCCCTACAACGCGGCCCGCTACGGTTACATCGACGACGTCATCGAGCCGCGCAATACGCGTTTCCGCATCATCCGCGCCTTGCAGTCGCTCTCGACCAAGCGTTTGCAGAATCCGCCCAAGAAGCATTCGAACATTCCCTTGTAACCGAACCCTACGACCATGAAAATGTTGATAGCAGCGGGCTGGGGTTGGTCCGAAATGTTGTGGGTGGCGTTGATCAGCGTCTGCCTGGTCTTCTTCGTCCTGGTGTTGTTGGTCGGCGTCATGAAGCTCTTCGGCTACGTCTTCACGGCCCGGCAGTGCGCCGGACAGCCGGCCGCCGCCGCTTCGGGGCGGGTCGTCGTCCAGGGGCAGTTGCACGAGGAGGAGATCGCGGCCATCGCCACGGCGCTCAATATCTACCGCAGCGCCATGCACGACCGCGAGTCGGAGGTGTTGACCATCCTGAGCATCAAGCGGGCTTATTCGCCCTGGAATTCCAAAATTCACGGTTTAACCCAAATGCCTGACCGGAAATAGCTTAAAACAATGAAAGATTATTCTCTGAAAATCAACGGACAGAATTATAACGTGCAGATCGACGAGGTCAACGAAACTTCCACGGTGGCCCACGTTACCGTCAACGGCACGCCCTACGAGGTCGAGATCGCCGGCGCTTCGGCCGCCGCCGCTTCGAAGCCCCAGGTGGCTCCCGCTCCCCGCGAGGCCAACAGCGGCATGATTACGCCCGCCACGGCTACGGCTTCCCGGCCGGCCGCCGCTCCGGCCGCTCCCGCCGGGGGCGCCGTCAAGTGCCCGCTGCCCGGTACGGTTTTGGCCGTCAAGGTCGCCGTGGGCGATACCGTGACTGCCGGCCAGACGTTGGTCGTCCTCGAAGCCATGAAGATGGAGAACAACATCGACGCCGACCGCGGCGGTGTGGTCAAGCAGATCCTCGTGCAGCAGGGCGCCACCGTCATGGAGGGCGACAACTTAATCGTCATCGAGTAGCCTTATGTGGAATCTGTTGACCGCAGGCTCCGATTTCGTTTCGGAAAGTCTGCTCAAGTTCGTAGAATCGACGGGTGTCGTCGGGTTCTTCGCCCAGATGGGGTGGGGGAGTCTGGCCATGATCGGCGTCGCTTTCTTCCTCATGTACCTCGCCATCCGGCATAAGTTCGAGCCTCTGTTGCTCTTCACCATCGCGTTCGGCATGTTGCTCACCAACCTGCCCGGCGCCAACCTCTACCACACGGAGCTCTTCGCCGGCGGCCACGTCCATTGGGACGGCTTCGTCGCCAGCGCCGGTTTGCTCGACTACCTCTACCTCGGCGTCAAGTTGGGTATCTATCCGTGCCTCATCTTCGTCGGCGTCGGCGCCATGACCGACTTCGGTCCTCTGATCGCCAATCCTAAAAGTTTCCTCTTGGGCGCCGCCGCCCAGGTCGGCATCTTCCTGACCTTCCTCGGGGCCTATGCCTTGGGGTTCACGCCTGCGCAGGCCGGTTCCATCGGCATCATCGGCGGGGCCGACGGTCCTACGGCCATCTACCTCACTTCGATGCTCTCGCCTGAGTTGCTGGGTCCCATCGCCGTGGCCGCCTATTCCTACATGGCCCTCGTTCCCGTCATCCAGCCGCCTATCATGCGGTTGCTGACGTCCGAGAAGGAGCGTAAAATCAAGATGCGGACCTTGCGTCCCGTCTCCAAGTTGGAGCGCATCCTTTTTCCGTTGGTCATCGCCGTCATCATTTCGTTGCTCCTGCCCAGCGCAGCGCCGCTCATCGGGTGCCTTATGCTCGGTAATCTCATGAAGGAGTGCGGAGTCGTCGACCGCCTGAGCAAAACCGTGCAGAACGAGTTGATGAACATCGTCGTCATCTTCCTCGGCCTGACGGTCGGCGCTACGGCTACCGCCGAGGCGTTCCTCAATTTCAAAACGTTGGGCATCCTCGTTTTGGGCGTCGTCGCTTTCTGCATGGGTACCGCCGGCGGTTTGTTGTTGGCCAAGTTGATGAACCTCTTCTGCAAGGAGGGCAACAAGATCAACCCCTTGATCGGTTCGGCCGGTGTCTCGGCCGTGCCCATGGCCGCCCGCGTCTCGCAGACCGAGGGCCAGAAGGCCGATCCGTCCAACTACCTCCTCATGCACGCCATGGGTCCCAACGTCGCCGGCGTCGTCGGTTCGGCCGTCGCCGCAGGCATCTTGCTCTCGTTCTTGGGTTAGGACCTTTCGCAGATTATGGAAAAGAGCCGGAATTCGTTTCCGGCTCTTTTCGTTTCCGCCCGTGCCTCCGTCGTGTCGCAGGGGTTTCGGCTGAGGGCCGGGCAGGCAGCTTCGGCAGATGCTTGGACGCAGCGCACGGCGCGTGCGTAGGCGCGGTTGTTCCCGTTCAGTGGGTTGACATTGCCGGCATTGAACCACAGATAACCCACGTTGATGCTGCCGGCGGCGTTGGACGACGACGAGTAGTAGTCGCCATTCGCGCCGACAGCGTTCAAGGCTCCGTCCGTACGGTCGCGGACGCCCGCAGCAGGAGCTCTGCAGCAATCGCTGGATTGAATGCCGAAGAGAATGCGTTGCAATGAATTGTGAATAATGAACAGCAGGGAAAATTATACATTATTCGCTCTTTTACAAGCTCTTCGATAAACTGGGATGCATAGCTGCCCCTCTTCTTGCCGACATGAAAAGCGACAACAATGGGCAGCGGATTGCTGAATCTGCCACCTCGCTGGTGCAAGCCGTAGCCCGCACCACTCCGGATGGGAAGTTGCATTCCCAAAGTTAAAGGTGAAAGCGTGAAACCGGAAATTTTTTCAATAAATTATTGTCCGGGACTCCGGGTGACACTCGGCGGGACCTTTGTACGGGCGCTTCATTCTTCTTCTTCTTCTTCTTCTTGCGGACCGTCGCAGAACGTTCGAATCGAAAAGACAACATCCGCGTAGATGCTGGACGCAGCGCACGGAAATGCCAACGGCCCGGAACGTCAGCGTTCCATTGTCCATCGGTCGTATATCGGTAGCGTAGATCCACAGCGTGCTCGCACGATACGCCGACGCAACAGCGGAGTAGGGAGAGGAGGACCACCAGCTGCCGCTCGCACCGACCGCGTTCAAGGTTCCCGTCGTTACGCTGCGGTAGCCCGTAGCAGGCGCCAAAAGCAATCACTCAAATGAATGCCGCAGAGAGGGCTTGGCAAATGAATAATTAATTAGTGAATAATTGGGGGAGAGACAGAAAATTATTCATTGATAAACCGGCTCTGCGGCAGACTGGAATAGTCAGCTGACAGCCATGCGGGTTTCGGAAAGAGAATCTTTGTTTTGCTGGCTTGAGTAAATGTAGATAGCTTGGGATGTTGCGAGAATTAATAAATCCCGCCTCTTAGTCGGGTGAGCGAACGCAGCCTGCGGGGCGAGCCTGGCGCCAGCCAGATATTTGCGAGCCTCCGCTGCGGGAGGCTGCGGCTCGCGCAACTCTTCGAGTTGCAAAACCTGACAAAACCCAGTCCATCAAAGGGCCAAGATTAAGCCACTGCAAACAAACGAGCAAACAACAGATTCCTTTTTCAACCCCCGTTTCTTAAGCAAGCCGTCAGCGGATTGCTGAATCTACCACACCTCTCTGACGAAAGCCGTAGCCGCCGTCACTCCGGGTCGGAAGTTGTCCGTCGCGAAGATAGCGAATCGATTTCATATCGTGCCGGTTCGCCGGGTGGAATTGGCAAATCTCCGCGTTTCGCCGGCAGAACCCGTTGCGGCAATCATTGACAGGCAAGTACAAAAAGCAAGCATAAAAAAGCATGTAAAAAATGAACAGTAAACAGCGAAATCGGTTACATTTGCGGTGCGAAATTTTCTCCTAAATAATTATACACCATGAATTGGAATCGTCTGAAAGTCTGGTTTATAGTTGGTTGCGTCCTCGTTTTCCTGCTTTTCCTGGGCCGCGCGTGTTGGCTCAACTACCGTTTCGAGCACGAGGGCGTCGAGATTACAGGCGTCGTAACCCGGGTCTATTCCAAAATCGAGAGCCGTTCCGTCCGCGGGTCGAGCTACCGTACGCAGCGGCGTGTCAAGGAGAAGATTTTCTATGTCGAATACCTCTTCACGCTCGACGGTTGCGATTATACGCGTTCCCAGCGGCTGGGCCGCGATTCCGAGTCCATCGGCAAGGGCGATTCCATCCGCATTTGTTATCTGCCCGACAATCCCGGGCGCAGCCGCCTGGCTTTCGACGGGGAAGGCAGGCATATCGTCAGACGGCGCGGCCGGCGTCGTTGAGCGCAAAGGCCGCTCCGCATCCCTCCCGTATGCCCGCATCCCTCCCGTACGCCCGGTTGCCGGACCGATGCCTGTTTCCGCCGTTCCTGCCTTCTCTTCTTTCCCCCTCCTCTTCGGCTTTCTCTCCGGCCTCTTCTTTCCGCCCTCTTTCTGCTTTTCCCCGCTCCGATTGCGTCTCCGATGTTCTTCGGGGCGCTTCCCGGAGCCGTTTTTCCTGTCCGCAGCCTTAATTTTTCATTTGTCGGTTTGCCGTCTGAAAAAAAAGTTGTACCTTTGCGCACCCGCGTAGTGCGGGAAACGGATTACAAACAAGTTAAATTAAACGTAAAACAGTGGATTCATTAAGCTACAAGACTATCTCGGCCAATGCAGCGACGGTGACCAAGGAATGGGTCGTCATCGATGC
>JAIDUZ010000079.1 GCA_029059935.1 Alistipes sp. | reverse complement strand
TACGCAATTCGGATTTGTTCGGGCACTCCGACCGAAGCCCCTCCCAAGGGAGGGGTTTGGGGTGGGGTCCAAAACTGGATACGCCGCCAGTGGCGGCGAGCCCCGACATTCGGATTTTAAATGCCATTCCTTAGACACTGGTACATCAAAGTATATAGCTGGGTTTTAATTTCGCATTATTATGTTCTACCATCTCTTCCGCTTTTTGGACAGGGCCTACGACTTTCCCGGTTCGGGCATGTTCCAGTACATTTCGTTCCGTGCGGCGGCGGCCGTCATCCTCTCGCTGCTCATCGCCGTCATCTTCGGCCGTTCGATCATCGACTTCCTGCGCCGCAAGCAGATAGGCGAGGAGATCCGCGACCTGGGGCTCGACGGTCAGCTGCAGAAGCGCGGCACCCCCACCATGGGCGGCCTTATCATCCTGCTGGCCATTCTGGTGCCCACGCTCCTGTTCGGACGTCTGGACAACATCTACATCCAGCTGCTGCTCGTGTCGACCGTGTGGCTCGGGCTCATCGGCGGTCTGGACGACTACATCAAGGTCTTCCGCCATCGCAAGGAGGGCCTCAACGGGCGTTTCAAAATCGTGGGACAGGTCGGTTTGGGCATCATCGTCGGGGCTACCATGTGGCTGTCGCCCGACATCGCCGTGCGCGAGAAGGTCACGCAGCCCGTCGAGACCGTCTACGTCAACGCCGACGGTTCCGTCGAGCAGAGCGTGCGGCAGAACCTGCTGCTCAGTTCCGAGAGCACCAAGACCACCAAGACCACCATCCCCTTCATCAAGGACAACGAGTTCGACTACGGGTGGCTGACCGGCGGCCGCGACATCGCCACATGGCTGCTCTACGTGCTGGTGGCCATCCTGGTGGTGACGGCCGTATCGAACGGCGCCAACCTCACCGACGGCCTCGACGGCCTGGTGACGGGCGTTTCGGTGCCGATCGTCGTGGTGCTGGCCGTGCTGGCTTATCTCTCGGGCCACATCGTCTATGCCGACTACCTCAATATCATGTACATTCCTCAGAGCGGCGAGCTGGTGGTCTTCGCCTTCGCCATGGTCGGCGCCCTGGTGGGCTTCTTGTGGTACAACTCTTTCCCGGCGCAGATTTTCATGGGCGACACGGGGTCGCTCTCCATCGGCGGCATCATTGCCGTCTTCGCCCTCTGCATCCGCAAGGAGCTGCTGCTGCCGCTGCTGTGCGGCATCTTCCTGGTCGAGAGCTGTTCGGTGATGTTGCAGGTCGCCTACTTCAAGTATACGAAGCGCAAGTACGGCGAGGGGCGCCGCATCTTCCTCATGTCGCCCGTACACCACCACTACCAGAAGAAGGGCATCTTCGAAACCAAAATCGTCATCCGTTTCTGGATTCTCTCGCTGTTGTTGGCGGCCGTGACGCTGGTGACGCTGAAGATACGATAGGGGACCCAAATAAGATTCGACGCATTATGAAAAACATTGTCGTATTGGGCGGCGGCATCAGCGGCTACGGTTCCGCGATCCTCGCCAAGAAGAAGGGCTTCGGAGTCTTTCTCTCCGACAGCGGCCGCATCGCCGACCGCTACCGGCAGAAGCTCGACGAGTGGCAGGTGCCCTACGAGGAGGGCGGCCACTCGGAGGAGCGCATCCTCGCCGCCACGGAGGTGGTCAAGTCGCCCGGCATCCCCGAGACGGCGCCCATCGTGCGGAAAATCCGCGCCGCAGGCATTCCCGTCATCTCCGAGATGGAGTTCGCGGGCCGTTACCTGGGCAAGGCCCGGTGCATCTGCATCACCGGCTCCAACGGCAAGACGACCACCACGTCGCTCATCTACAAAATCATGCGCGACGCCGGTCTGAACGTGGCCCTCGGCGGCAACATCGGCGAGAGCTTCGCCTATTCGGTCGCTACGGGCGACTATGACTGGTATGTGCTGGAGCTCAGTTCGTTCCAGCTCGACGGCATGTTCAAGTTCCGCGCCCACATCGGCGTGCTGATGAACATCACGCCCGACCACCTCGACCGCTACGACCATTGTTTCCAGAACTACGCCGATTCGAAGATGCGCATCACGCAGAATCAGACTTCGCGCGACTGGTTCGTCTATTCGGGCGATGACGAGACGATCTGGCAGCAGCTGCCCAGGTACGACCTGCGCGTGCGCCAGCTTCCCTTCGCGGCGCGCAGTGCCGTAGCGAGCGGTGCCGGCGACGCCTTTCTGTGCGACGGCAAGTTTACGGCCGCGGCCGGCAAGGCTTCGGTCGAAATCGACATGTCGAAGATGCGCATCGCGGGTCTGCACAACGCCTACAACGCCATGGCGGCGGCCCTCGCGACCCTCGCCGCCGGCGTCGCTCCGGCCCGGATCCGCAAGTCGCTCTACGACTTCGCCCCCGTCGAGCACCGCCTCGAACCCGTCGCCGAGAAGAACGGCGTGCTGTGGATCAACGATTCGAAAGCCACCAACGTCGACTCGGTGTGGTATGCCCTCGAAAGCATGAAACGCCCGCTGGTGTGGATTGCCGGCGGTACCGACAAGGGCAACGACTACGGCCCCCTGAAGGAGTTCGCGCGGCAGAAGGTGCACACATTGGTTTGCATGGGGCTCGACAACGCCAAGCTCGTGGGCGAGTTCTCGGGGGTCGTGCCCGAGGTGATTTCGGCCGATTCGTTCGAGGCCGCCATGGCCGCCGCCAAGGTCGCCGCACGCCCCGGCGATACCGTGCTGCTGTCGCCCGCCTGTGCTTCGTTCGACCTCTTCAGGAACTACGAGCACCGCGGCGAGATGTTCAAGGAGTGGGTAAATCAGCATTGATATGAACAACGTTGCCGAGCCGCACGGATGGCGGCCTTTCACGGGCGACCGTGTGCTGTGGATCATCATCGCCACGCTCGCTACGATTTCCGTGCTGGTGGTCTACTCCTCTACGGCCAAGATGGCCTACGACGCCCATACGGCGCGTTCCACGGCCCATTTCCTGCGCTCGCAGTTCACCATACTCGGCGGCAGTCTCTTCGCCATGCTCGTCGTGCAGCGCATCAACAGCCGCATCTACAACTTCTTCGCGCGGCCGGTCTACTTCCTCTCCGTGCTGGCCACCTTGGCGGTCTATTTCATCGGCGTGTCGACCAACGGCGCCGCCCGCTGGATTCCGCTCGGCCCCATCCAGTTCCAGCCGTCCGAGGCCCTGAAGGTCGCTACGGTGCTTTTCTTGGCCCAGCAGCTGGCCGGGCGGCAGTCGAAAATCGACAAGATACGCATCGTCCCCTCATGGAAGTTTTGGACCTGGACGACGCCTCCCCAGCAGAAAATATGGCGCGAGGGCACCTGGCCCATCCTGATGCCCGTGCTCGTCGCCTGCCTCGTGATTTTCCCCGCCCATTTCTCTTCGGCCATGCTCGTCTTCCTGGCGTCGTGGGTCATGATGCTCATCGGACGCGTGCGTTTCGGCGAACTGATGAAACTGCTCGTCTGGGCCGTCGCCGCCGCCGTGCTGGCCACCCAGCTCAACCTGGGGCGCGGCGAGACGGCCGGCAATCGCTTCGACACCTGGATAGGGCTGTGGTCCGAGTCGCAGACCGAAAAGCCTATCGACCGCCTCACCGACACCGAACGGTCGATGATCGCCATCCACAACGGCGGCATCTTCGGCGAGGGGGCCGGTCAGAGCGCCATGCGTGTGGAGATGATCCACCCCGAGAGCGACTACGCCTTCGCCTTTTTCGTCGAGGAGTACGGGCTGCTGCTGGCCGTCGTGCTGTTGATGCTCTACCTGTGGATTTTCTTCCGCGCCATCGAGATTTTCCGGCGCTGCGGCACGGCTTTCCCCGGCCTGCTCGTGCTGGGTCTCGCGTTGCAGATTACCTGCCAGGCGCTGCTGCATATCATGGTCACGCTCAACCTCTGCCCCGAGACCGGACAGACCCTGCCGCTCATCTCGCGCGGCGGTTCGGCCGTGCTCTTTACGGCCATTGCCCTGGGTATGATTCTCAGCGTCAGCCGCCAGAACGACGAGAAGTCGCACGACACCCCCAAGGGGGAAACGATTTACGAGAAGTGAAAATCGAAAGGTGAAAGGTGAAAAGTGCGGCACGCAAAAGTACTTTCGACCTTTCACTTTTCACCCTTAACCTTTAACTTTCCGAAAAGTGGACGCTATCCGTTTGGACAAATACCTGTGGGCCGTGCGGGTCTTCAAGACCCGCAGCGATGCCGCCGACGCCATCCGCAACAACAAGGTCACGGTCGACGGCGCCTATGCCAAGCCTT
The DNA here is from genome assembly GCA_029059935.1 of Alistipes sp. Taxonomy (GTDB): domain Bacteria; phylum Bacteroidota; class Bacteroidia; order Bacteroidales; family Rikenellaceae; genus Alistipes. The sequence continues at coordinate 70,044 of JAIDUZ010000079.1, read as the reverse complement.
CGCGCGAGGTGAAGATCGGCGACCGCATCGAGGTGCGGCGCCAGCAGGTGACCTATTCCTACAAGGTGCTCGACCTGGTTTCGAGCCGCCAGCCCGCCAAGAACGTGCCCGACTACTGCCTCAACATCACGCCGCAGGAGGAGCTCGACAAGCTCAACGTGCCGCGCGAGACCATCTTCGTCTTCCGCGACCGCGGCACCGGACGCCCCACCAAGAAGGAGCGCCGCGACCTCGACGAGCTGATGGACGGGATTTATTACGACGACGAGTAGTAGCGTTTGGCCGGGCAGGAAATATTTGCTATCTTCGCGCCGAAATAGGAAAGAGTTTTGTAATCCTCATCGGAGGGCTGCATACGGGGCCGGATAAGATGACTGGGTAAAACCACGACGCTTGTCCGGCCTTTTTCGTGTCCGGAATCCGCGGAGTCATGGAGTTGAGCCATATGGAAAGAGACGCTTTGAATCTTGCCGCCGAAAGGGTAGGCACCTTGTTCCGCAAGTTTTTCGTCCCCACGTTGTTCGGGATGCTCAGCATCTCGGCCGTCTCGGTCGCCGACGGCATCTTCGTCGGCCACGGGGTCGGCAGCGACGGCATCGCCGCCATCAACATCTGCATCCCGCTGCTGATGCTCTTCATGGGTTTCGGTCTGATGGTCGGGGCCGGTTGTTCGGTCGTCGCCTCCATCCACCTCGCCCGGCAGCAGGTCAGGGCCGCACGCCTCAACGTCACGCAGGCGTTGTTGTTCGTCTCTGTCGTCACCGAGCTGGCTTCCGCGCTGATTCTTGGGTTCGCACGCCCCGTCGCTTCGTGGCTCGGGTCGTCGGAGCATCTGTTGTCCGGGGTCGTCGACTATTTGTGGGGCTTCGTTCCGGCGCTCACGTTCGAAATGTGGGTGGCCGTGGGATTGTTCGTCGTACGGCTCGACGGAGCGCCCCGACTGGCCATGTGGTGCAGCGTCGTTTCGGCACTGGTCAACATCGTGCTGGATTGGTTGTTCATCTTCCCGTTGGGTTGGGGCGTCTTCGGCGCTGCGCTCGCTTCGTCGGTCGGCATGTTGGCCGGCGGCGCCATCGTCGTGGTCTATCTCGCCCGCCATGCGCGCACTCTGCGGTTCTGCCCCCTCAAGGCCAGCCGCAAAAGCCTGCGGCTCTCCTTGCGCAACATCGGTTACCAGTGCCGCATCGGGTCGTCGGCCTTGTTGGGCGAGGCGACGATGGCCGTCTTGATGTTCACCGGCAACCTGGTCTTCATGCACTACTTGGGCGACGACGGTGTGGGCGCTTTCGGCATCGCTTGTTATTACACGCCGTTCGTCTTCATGATTGGCAATGCCGTGGCCCAGTCGGCCCAGCCCATCGTCAGCTTCAATTTCGGGGCTGCACGCTTCGACCGGGTCGTCGCGGCACAGCGGGTCGCGCTCGCTACGGCTGTTTGCTGCGGTGCCGTCGTCGCTGCGGCTTTCGTCGGATGTCCGCGGTTGTTGGTGGGGTTGTTCCTGCCGTTGGACAATGCCGCTGCGCAGATCGCCGTGGAGGGATTTCCGCTTTTCGCCGCAGGGTTCGTCTGTTTCGTCGTCAACCTCGCCGCCATCGGGTATTACCAGAGTCTCGAACGCATGCGGCCCGCTACGGTTTTCGCCCTCCTGCGCGGTTTCGTCTTTCTCGTTCCCGCTTTCGTCCTGCTGCCCCGTTTGTTCGGTACGCCCGGCATCTGGTCGGCCATGCCGCTTTCCGAAATACTGACGCTGCTGACGATCGGAATCTGTTGGCGGTGGCCGAAAAGGGCGTTCACCGCATGATTGATGGGTAGCAAAAGAGCGGAAATCCGTATGCAGACACGGATTTCCGCTCTTTTTTGCGTCGTTCCGACGGCGGCTATTTCTTGTTGAAGAAGTTCATCGTCCGTTCCGTTCCCACCGTGGCGAACGAGAGGACCGCGTCGCCGAAGACCTTGAGCCGCTCGGGCAGCGCCTCGCGTTCTTCGGCCGTCCATTCGCCCAGCACGTAGTCGACCTGATGGCCGCGCGGGAAGTCGCCGCCCACGCCGAAGCGCATGCGGGCGAAGTCTTCGCTCCCCAGCAGCTCGGCTATGTTCTTCAGGCCGTTGTGACCCCCGGCGCTCCCTTTCGGACGGATGCGCAGCGTGCCGAACGGCAGGGCGATGTCGTCGGAGATGACCAGCAGCTTCTCACGTGCTATTTTCTCGGCATCCAGCCAGTAGCGCACCGCCTTGCCCGAGAGGTTCATGTAGGTCGAGGGTTTGAGCAGCACCAGCGTGCGGCCCTTGTGCTTCAGCTCGGCCACGTCGCCGTAGCGGGCCGTGGTAAAAAGCGCGTTGGACGCCCCGGCCAGGGCGTCCAACACTTTGAATCCGATGTTGTGGCGGGTTTCGGCGTATTCGGCGCCGATGTTGCCCAGCCCAACGATGAGGTATTTCATGCCGTGTCAGCCGGTTATTTGCCTTCGGCTGCGGCGGCACCGCGCGAAGCACGGGTTACGCGCACGGCGCAGACGGCCGTCGTGGCGGGGGTCACGAACTTGAGGTTCTCCATCTTCAGGTCGCCCACGAAGATGGTCTTGCCTACGCCCAGCGGCGTCACGTCGACGACGATTTCGTCGGGCAGGTTCTCCACCAGGGCGCTGACGATCAGCTTGCGGGCCGAGAGGGCCAGCTTACCGCCGACCTTCACGCCTTCGGCGTTACCGGTCAGACGCACCGGAATGGCGATCGACACGGGTTTGCCCGCAGCGATGCGGTAGAAGTCGAGGTGCAGAATCTCCTCGCGCACGGGGTGGAACTGGGCTTCGCGCAGCACGGCTTTCTCGGTCTTGCCGTCGAAGTCGAACTCCACGATGTAGGAGTTGGGGGTGTAGATCAGCGATTTGATTTCGCGGGGGTCGACCGAGAACGATACGGTCTCGCCGTTGCCGCACAGCACGCAGGGAATCAGTCCCTCGCGGCGTACCGCCTTGGCGGCTTTCTTGCCGAAGTCTGCGCGCTTCGTAGCTTTTACAGCAATGGTTTTCATTGTTTTTTGTGTTTTTTGTTGTTACCACCGGCGGTTCTCAATGCGGCCTCGCGGACCGCATCCCATTTCCGCCTGTTTTCGAGGGGCAAAGATAGGAAGAAATAATTCACAATTTGCAATTTGCGATTCAAAATTTGCGAATTCCACAAAAAAAGAGCATTCGGTGCCGCGCGGGCCGCAGCCTTTCCTCCTTTTACCCGCATCACACTATATTCGCCTTTTCCTCGTTGCCCGGCTGGAGCGGTCGCGCATAGCGCAAGCCGGGCAACGAAGAATCTGCGACTTGCAATATTAAAACCTCGTTCTTAACGGGGCGGGCCGGAGCCTCCCCCGGCGGAGGCCCGCAAAAGAACTGCGTGCCCCGCAGGCTCCTGCCCGAAAACCCCGCCCCGTCATTCCGACTGCGCCATCAGGAACCGCCGTCCCGAAGAATTCATCCCGTTGCTTCCGCGGACTCATCGAAATGCTGTTCCTGAATCGCTATTTTTCCCTTGGGCCGGCTCGCGCTGAAAACGCGACTCCCGCAGCCGCCCCCGGAAGAGTCTTTCTGCCTGACGCCCCTTCCATCTATCCTGCATTGCAAGGAGTAAGATTGATTTTAACTGTCAACAGCTGTTCTTAGCTTCCTGGAAGCACCCGCGCAGCGCCCCGATACAGCCTCAACAGGAGCGTGGCAGCCGATTTGTTGATAAGTTATCGAAAACTTCGGCGTCCGGACGGCATAACGGGCTTCGGAAAATATTACATTTGCAATCATAATCATCGCAAGCCTATGGCTGAAACACAACAATTCGGGCTCGACGTCGAGTTGGACGAGCAGGTGGCGCAGGGTCATTACTCCAACCTGGCCATCATATCCCACTCTTCTTCGGAGTTCATCCTCGATTTCGCCGCGGTGTTGCCCGGCGTGCAGAAGGCCCGTGTCAAGAGCCGCATCATCCTCACGCCCGAGCATGCCAAGCGCCTGCTCCGTTCGTTGCAGGAGAACATCGTGCGTTACGAAAGCAGCATGGGCAAAATCGAAATCCCCTCGCCCCAGCAGTCTCCCGAGACCGGCCCCAAGATGGGAGAGGCCTGATTCAGTTCCGAACAAGCAGCAACTTCGTTCCGCAAGACGACACGAAAAACCGTCCCCGTATAATCCGGAGACGGTTTCTTTTTCACATGAACTGCGAATCGCAGGTTTTCGTCACAGCGCTTCCGCCACCACGTAGGTGCTGCCGCCGATGAATATGGCATCTTCGGGCGTCGCCAGTTCGCGGGCCCGGACCAGCGCTTCCGCCACAGTCTCCGCCGTCTCGCCCCGCAGTCCGTAAATCGCCGCCTTCGCCGCCAGTTCGGCCGCCGGCACGGCCCGGTGGGTCTGCGCCGCCGTGAATATGTAGTGTGCGTCGCGCGGCAGCAGCGGAAGAATGTGCGCCAGGTCCTTGTCGCGGACGAATCCCACCACACAGTAAAGTTTGTCGTGCGGCACGGTTTTCAGCTGTTCGGCCACATAGGCCATGCCGTGGGCGTTGTGGCCCGTGTCGCAAAGGGTCAGAGGCGCTTCGGCCAGACGCTGCCAGCGGCCCCGCAGCGAGGTGTTGGCCGCAGCATGGCGGGCCCCCTCGACGAAAGCCCGGCGCGAGATGGTCAGCGGAGTCTCTTCATGCAGGAAGTCGACCGCCGCCGCCGCCGTCACCATGTTGCGGCGCTGGTATTCGCCCGCCAGGTCGAGTTGTATTTCATAGCTGCGGCCGTCGCGCAGGCGGCGCAGACGGAAGTGCTGCCCCGTTTCGGCCGGCGTCTGTTCGTCGCAGGCGAAAACCTGCTCCGCATAGCAGAGTTTCGATTTGTTGTTCGCCGCCGCCTGTTCGAAAACCGGGTCGTAGCGGGCGTCGCTCTCGCCGAGCACCACCGGAATGCTCTTCTTGATGATGCCGGCCTTCTCCGCCGCTATCTTTTGCAGCGTGTCGCCCAGCAGGTCGGTGTGCTCCAGCCCTACGTTGGTCACTACGCTCAGAATCGGCATAATGATGTTCGTGGCGTCCAGACGTCCTCCCAGCCCCGTCTCGATGACGGCTACCTCCACGTCGCTCTGCGCAAAGTAGTCGAACGCCAGTGCCGCGGTCATCTCGAAGAACGAAAGCCCCAGTTCCACCATCTTGTCATGGTGTTTGTCTACGAAGTTCACTACCTTCTGCTTGGGTATCATCTCGCCGTCCACACGGATGCGTTCGCGGAAGTCGGTCAGATGCGGCGACGTGAAGAGTCCCGTGCGGTAGCCCGCTTGCTGGAGCACCGAGGCCACGATGTGCGACACCGAGCCTTTGCCGTTGGTGCCGGCCACATGCACCGTGAAGAAGTTGCGCTGCGGGTTGCCCGCATGGCGGCAGAAGGCGGTTATGCGCTCCAGTCCCGGTTTGTAGGCCGTGGCCCCTTTGGTTTCGTAGGCCGGAAGTGCCTGGAACAGGAATTCGAGAGTCTGGGAGTAGTTCATGGGAGCTTGTTATTGGACAAGGTAGTTTCGCTTTTTCACCCGGTAGGCAACATAGTAGAGCAGCGACAGCAGCAGTACGTATTCGGCCAGACGGCCCAGGTAGTCGCCGTAGCGCGTGTAGAAGGTCTGTTCCGTGGCAAGGGATACGTCGGCCGTCAGCACTCCGCGTTCTTCCCAGCCCAGGGTCGCACCCACGTCGCCGCGTGCCGTGATGAAGCCCGAGCGCCCCGTGTTGGCCGCACGGGCTATGGCCCGCCGGTGTTCGATGGCCCGCAGGCGCGAGATGGTGAACAGATGACGGTAGCCCGGGGTGTCGCCCCACCAGCCGTCGTTCGAGATGATGGCCATGAATTGCGCGCCGCGGCGTACGAAGCCGCCGTAAAAGTCGCCGTAGAGTCCTTCGTAGCAGATTGCCGGGCCCGTCAGCACGCCGTCGTGTTCGAATGCCGTGCCGTGCTGCCCCACGCCTATCTGCCCCAGCGTGCCGCCCAGGTCGATGACCAGGAATTCGAGCCATTCGAAAAGCCACGGCATCGGGGTCTTCTCCACGCCGATTACAAGGCGGCCCTTGTGGTGCACCTGCCGCTGCGCTGTCGAATCGAGGCCCAGCGCCGTGTTGTAGATGTCGTGGTAGCCGCCGCTCCCGCGCAGCGGACGGGCCGTGCGGCTCTGCGTTCCGGCCGGGTAGTAGCGCATGGTGTTGGCGCCCGTCACAAGCAGCGCTCCCGGGAAGCGGTTGCGCAGCGTGTCGAGCATCTCGTTGATGAACGGACTCTCGATTTGCGGTTCCCAATAGTAGCCCGGCACGGCGGTTTCGGGCAGGAAGACGAATTGCGCATCGGCCGGCACCTGCGTCAGCAGGTCGATGATGTTGCGTTCCTGGCGTGCGGCGTCCGCGTGGAATTTGTCGTAGCAGTCCACGTTGGGCTGGACGATCGTCACGCGGGCCGTGCCTTCGTCGGGTTCTTCCCAGCTCAGCCACATGCCCAGCGACAGCAGCATCGGCAGCGCCAGCATGGCCCCTGCCGCCGCCCAGCGGCGTACGTTGCGGCGTGCCTGCCAGGCTTCGAAGAAGAGGATGTTGCACAGCAGCACCCACAGCGAACCGCCGAAGACGCCCGTGTATTCATACCATTGTACGGCCCATACGTCGTGCGAGAATCCGTTGCCCAGGATAAGCCACGGCCACGAGAATTCACCCACCGTATACCAGTATTCGGTGGCGAGCCATGCCGCTGCAAGAGTCGTGTAGGCCAGTGCCTTCGGTGCTTTTTTCGACACCGTGTGGTAGAGCATGAAGGCTGTCAGGTTCAGCGTTGTCGAAGCAAGCGTGGCCGCTATCGGGCCCACCGGCGTGGCGTTCCATATCCACCAGATTGTGGCCGCGTTCCACAGCGCGAAGACCAGCGCCGCCCACCCCAGCATGCGCCACCACGAGCGGCGCGCAGCGTCGTAGGTCGAACTTATCCACAGCAGCGGCACCAGCGCCACCGGGAGCGTAAGTCCCGTCAGGGAGAGCCAGCCTCCTGAGAGAAGTACGACCGAGCCGATTGCTGCCGCAAGTTTGCGTGACATGGAGTGGGGGATTTTTATGTGCACAAAAGTAGTCAAAGACCGGGATATTCCAAAAATTTAAGGACGTTTATATACATGGATGTACCGACGGTGGGAGGATTCGAATCATCCGGCTCTCCGACCGAAGCCCCTCCCTCGGGAGGGGGCGGGGTCCAAGGCTGAATACGCCGCTCGCGGCGAGCCCGGCATTCGGATTTGAGATGCGTTCCTCGGACGCCTGTACATTAAAGTATAGATGGGAATTTGAGGAGTCCAATTTGCAGACATTCTTTTCCCTCATCCCGGATGCACCTATTATTGCGAGGAACGCAGCAACGACTCCTCCCACTCTAAGGAGCCCCGTTCTTTCCATCTTTACTCACCCTGCATTCGCCTTTTCCTCGTTGCCCGGCTGGGGGCGGTCGCGCAAAGCGCGAGCCGGGCAACGAAGAATCTGCGACTTGCAATATTAAAACCCCGACTCTTAACGGGGTGTCATTCTGAGGCAAAGCCGAAGAACCTTGCCCCGTCATTCTGAGCGTAGCGAAGAATCTATATCGTAAATCCCGGTTCTTGGCCGGGCGTCATTCCGAGCGGTTGCTTTGTCGTTTGCCCCCCCCCTCCCTCGTCATTCTGAGGAGCATAGCAACGAAGAATCTGTTTTCTCTTCTCCATCTCCCGCCTTTCAGGCGTGCGGGCCGGAGCCTCGCCCCGCGGAGGCCCGCAAACATCCGGCTGACGCCGGGCGTGCCCCGCAGGCTCCCGCCCGCCCTGTTAAGAACGGGGCTTTATAATTTTACATCCTGCCAAAACGGTGTTCCAAGACTAATCGCAAAACCCCGGCTAAGAGCCGGGGTCATTCTGAGAAGCGCAGCGACGAAGAATCCGCTCTCTTTCGGGCGGGTTTCTCAAGGCACCGGGTCGTAGCCGCTGCCGCCCCAGGGGTGACAGCGGGACAGGCGCCGCAGGGTGAGCCAGCCGCCTTTCAGCGGGCCGTATTTGCGCAGTGCTTCCAGCGCATATTGCGAGCATGTGGGGGTGTAGCGGCACGACGGCGGCGTCAGCGGCGATATGCAAAGCTGATAGAAGCGCACCAGTGCCACCAATGGCAGTGCGCAGAGCCTCTTACAGATGTTCGGATTCATGCACTTTTTCTCGCCTCGGCAAATCCCGAATACCCCGACCGTTCTTGCATCATGCGAACCATATTGGGAGCCGCCGGAATTTTTAATTGAGCATCCTCTGCCCTCGGCTTATCGAAAACGTTCCCTTGCGGGCAGCTTTTCTCGCCTCGGTAAAGCTCGAACAAGTTCGGCTCTGCCCTCGGCTTATCGAAAACCTTCTGCGATCGACTCCAGAATCCGTTGCACGGCATGTTCGATTCGGTTGTAGGGCAGTATCTCTTTCGTGGAGTATATCAAGGCCATATCCAGGCCTTTCGGGCGGTTTCCGACGCCAAGAATCGCCTTTCGAAGCCGGTAGGCCTCCTTGGTCCGGCGGCGCAACAGATTGCGTTTGTTGGCCCTTTTGTGGAATTTCTTGGGTACCGAGAAGAGTACTTCGGCCACAGCCGCGTTTTCGGCGGCCGGGTCCGCCAGCCATACATAGCGGAACGGGTAGATGAAGCCGCTTTCGCCCTCTTCGAAGAGCCGGCGTACGGCCCCGAGCGAGCGGAGCCGTTCGGAGCGGGGGAGCGAACGGTCGGGCATCTCGGCTGGGTTATTTGTGCGTTTCGGCGGCGCTGCGACGCGTGCGGCTCTTGGCCAGCTTGTGTTGTTGCGTGCGCAGGAACTCTTCCTTGCGGGTGTCGGTCGTCAGCGTCACGGGCGCCGTTTCTTCGCCGCGGGCTATCTTGGCCAGCAGCAGGTCCACCGCTTTGGCCATCGAGGGAGCTTCGGGCGTCGGAGCATTGGCCAGCACCGTCAGCCCCGCATCCAGCGCCGCGCGGAGCGTTCCCTCGCCGAAGACCGCCACGGGGGGCAGGTCGGCGGAGCCCGATTTTTCGATCAGCGTCTTCACGTCGGAGGGCGAGTAGAGCGCCAGCAGGTCGTAGTCGGCCGGGTGGATGTCGTCGAGGTCCGAGGCAACCGTGCGGGCCAGGATAACCGGGTCCACGGCCAGCTTGAGCTTGGCCAGGGCATCGGGCAGCTCCGGTTTGTGGGGTTCGCTCAGCGCCAGCAGGAACCGCTCCTCCTTGTGCTTGATGATCAGTTCCACCAGCGAGGTGAACGAGCCGTCGGCAAACGAAATCTTGCGTTTGCGGTAGACGATGTACTTTTGCAGGTAGAGCGCCACGGCTTCCGTCTGGCAGATGTATTTCATCGTCTCCGGCACGGTGATGCGGGCTTCCTCGCAGATGTGGAAGAAGCTGTCGACGGTGGTGCGCGACGTGAAAATGACCGCCGTGTGGTCGAGAATCTCGACACGCTGGGCGCGGAACTCCTTCAGCGATACGCCGACAACACGGATGAAGGGCCGGTAGACTACTTCGACCTTGTGTTTGCGTGCAAGTTCGAAGAACGGCGATTTCTCGATGATGGCCGGTTTCGGCTGCGAAACCAGCAGGTTCTGGACTTTCAACTTGAGGACCTCGTTTTACGTTTCGGTGCAGCGGGAACTATCGTGCCGCAATCAGCCACAGCAGGCTGAAGGGGAAGATTTCCACGCTGCAAAGGTACAAAAACCAATGTAAAAACGGAATTTTTTTCGCAAGAAACAGCCGGCGCGACTCTCTGAAGTACAGGAGCGCCGTTACGGCCGATGCCGCCAGCGAGGCGTAGAGCCAGGTGTTTCCGGTGCCGGGCGGCGTCAGGGCGAAGAGCAGGAAGGGCGGTACGGCAAGAATCACCGTCAGGGCAAAATAGATGCGTTTGAGCAGCCGCAGCTGGGCTACGAAGCGTTGGGTCAGGGTCAGTGCGCCGGCCGTGCGCAGCACCAGCAGCTGAAAGGTCGTCACGGCCACCCACAGCAGCGCGAAGGCAAGCGTCACGCTCGGGGCCGTCGGCAGCGGCAGCACCGGCAAGTCGTCGGGCGCCGGCAGCATCTCCGCAAAGCGGGTGGCGGCTATGCCTATGAATCCCAGGCCTATCAGGTCGGAAATCTTCAGAAAGCGCGTCAGACTGTTGCTTCCCGGTTCTTCGGCCAGACGTTCCACCGAGGCGCGGTTGCGGAACGGGCGGCTCAGCACCAGCCTCACGTCGGCCATGTGGCGGTAGAGCAGGATGGCATAGGCGGCCGCCAGCAGCAGCACGGCGCCCTGGAAAAAGGCGTTGCCCGTGAGCGGACGGAGGGGTTCGTCGTGGAAGACAGGTGCAGGGGCAACCGCCACGGTCGAGGCTCCGAATACCTCCGTGACCGTTGCCGGCCGGAAGTCGGGGCGTTCGGGCAGCGCCGTTCCGAAGCGGGCGAAGTCGGCCGCTGCCAGCGAGTCGGCACAGAGCAGCGAGTCGACCAAGCGGGGATTGGCCAGCGAGTCGGCAACAAACAGCGAGTCCGTCGCCTCAAAAGCGTCCGGATTCGTCGCGGCAAAAACATCCCGGTCGGCTGTTGCAAAAAGCAGCGAATCGCCGGACCGGGCAGGCGTGCCGTCATGTCCGGCCGCCGCGTCTGCCGCCGGACCGGTTCCCGGCGTTGCAGCCGCAGAATCGGAGCCCGGAAAATCGGGAGCTGCCGGATGCGTTGTGCGGGCAGGCGCCGGGCCGGAGCCCGGATTTCCGGTTGCCGCCGGTTCGCCGGCAGGGGTTTGGGTCAGGTCGGTCGTCACGCTTCAAAAATGCGTTTTAGGGTGATGCGGATGGTGGTGCCTTTGCCGGGTTCGGAGTCGATGACGGCAATGCGTCCGTGGTGGTATTCTTCCACTATGCGTCGCGAGAGCGAGAGCCCCAGCCCCCAGCCGCGGGTCTTGGTCGTGAATCCGGGTTCGAAGATGCGGTTCCAGTTGCTCTTCGGGATGCCCTTGCCCGTGTCGCGGACGTCGACCATCACGTGGCGTTCGTCCGAGAGGATGCGCACCTCGATGGCGCCGTGGCCTTGGAGGGCGTCCAGCGAGTTCTTCATCAGGTTCTCCACCACCCACTCGAACAGGGCCGCATTGATGTTGGCCTGCACCGGAGCGATGGCCAGACCGTTGTAGTCGAGCGTCACGTTGCGGGGTATCCGCTTGCGGAAGTACATCACCGATTCGCCCACTGTTTCATTGATGTTGGCCGGGGTGAGCGGCGTCTCGGAGCCGATTTTCGAGAAGCGGTCCACGATTTTCATCAGGTGGGCGAGGTCTTTGTTCATCTCCTCCACGGCCCCCTGGTCCACGGGTTGTCCGCGCAGGAATTCTATCCACCCTAAGAGCGACGATGTCGGGGTGCCCAGCTGGTGGGCCGTCTCTTTGGCCAGCCCGATCCACACGCGGTTCTGCTCGTCGTGTTTCGACGAGCGGAATGCTATGAATCCCAGCACGATGAATACGGTCACCACCACTATCTGAATGTAGGGGAACCAGTAGAGCGACTTCAGCAGCTTCGACTTGCCGTAGAAGATGATCAGATAGTGGTCGTCCGACCACCAGAACCGCACCGGCAGCGGGGTGTTCTCTTCCGTGAAGCGGTCGAGCTGCCTGCGCAGCAGGTCGGGGTGGTCGACGATGCGGTCGGGCACCAGGTGGAAGCTCGACACTTCGAGCCGTTCGTTGGTGATGATGAAAGGGATGTTGTTGTTCGTCGACATGATGTCGGCCACCAGCGGGTCGGCCATGGCTCCGCTGTTGGCCGGGTGGCCCACGTCGCGCGTTACGCGTTCCATCACATGGGCCCAGAGGGCCACGTCGTGCTGTTCCTTTTCGCGGAGCCGGCGCGCCATGTTGTTGGTGTAGAAGAGCGACAGCGCACCCAGCAGGACGCCTGCCGCAATGACGGCCATCCGGCTGCGGAACGAAAAGAATCGGCGGAGGTTCATCGCATCGGGGGCTTATTTGCGCTCGGTGTCCTGTTCGGCCAGGATGCGCAGGTATTCCGGACGGTCGTCAAGCAGTTCGACGGCGCGCAGCACTTCCTTGTCTTCGGGGAGCGAGCGGGCCACGACGGCTTCCGAATAGCCGTGACGGAGTACGATGTCGTTGTTTATCGAGGTCTCTATCTCCTTGCGGTAGGTCTCCAGATTGGCCTGCGTGTCGTCCTTCAGACCGGCTTCGATTTCGGCTATGCGTTCCGCTATGTCGTCGAAACGGTCGGCCCGGGCCGCTTCCCGCAGCTGGCGGAGCGCACGCCGCGAGTCCGATTCATAGGGCACCTCCTTCTCCTGCATGAAGCGTTTGAAGTCGTCGTAGTCTTCGTCGCCGATGCCGAAGGCCGTCAGGTCGGCCGGTGCTTCGGGATGACGTCGCATGTATTCGTCGCCGAAGTCGTCGATGAATCCCAGCGCATAGAGCGTCGCCGCAAAGCGGCCCATGTATTCGGGGTCGGTGCGTATGTCGGGCATGATGCCGCCGCCGTCGTAGACCTTGCGGCCGTTGCGGGTGGCGAATTCGCAAATCAGCGAGTCGGGCACCCGGTTCACGGAACCTTCCTGCGAATGCGAGTAGTCCACAGCCTGGATGCAGCGTCCCGAGGGAATATGGTATTTGGCCGTCGTCAGCTTCAGCATGGCGTTGTAGCCCAGCGGACGGGTTCCCTGCACCAGCCCCTTGCCATACGAGCGCTGCCCGATGAGCACGGCCCGGTCCAGGTCCTGAAGCGCTCCGGCCACGATTTCCGCGGCCGAGGCGGTCGAGCCGTTCACCAGCACCGCCAGCGGCAGGTCGGGGAACGCCGGTTCCGACGTCGTGCGGTAGCTGCGCCTCGATTCTTCGGTGCGGCCTTGCGTGGCCACCACTTCCGTGCCTTTGGGCACGAACATCGAAAGTATCTTCACCGCTTCCTGGAGGATGCCGCCGCCGTTCGAACGGTAGTCCAGAATCAGCCCCTTGAGGGGCCCTTCGGCCTGCAGGCGTTCGATGGCCGCACGCATCTCTTCGTAGGAGCCTTCGGTGAAGTCGCTGTGGCGGACATAGCCGATGCTGTCGGCCGCACGGCCCGCATAGGGGATGCTCGGTATGGCGATGCGTTCGCGCGTGACCGTCAGGTCGCGGCGCGTTCCGTCAAGTTTCTCCACCGTGATTCTGACCTTGGTGCCCGGGTCGCCCTTCAGCGCGGCCGAGGCCTGTTCGTTGGTGTATCCCGTGGCGTCCTTGCCGTCGATGGCGATGATTTTGTCGCCGATGCGGATGCCCGCACGGTCGGCCGGCGAGCCCTTGTAGGGCTGGGCGAATACGATGCGGTCGCCTTTCTTGCGGATGAGCGAGCCCACACCGCCGTATTTGCCCGTGGTCATCACTTCGAAGTCCGACATCTCTTCCGCCGGGATGAATTCGGTGTAGGGGTCCAGGTCGCGGACCATGCCGCGGGCCGCTCCCAGCATCAGCTTGTCGGGGTCGACCGGGTCTACGTAGCCCACCGTCAGTTCGCGCATCATGTTCACGGCTATCTCCATGTTGCGGCCCAGGCCGAAGTCGTTGGGGGCGGCAAAAATCAGCAGCGCCGCGGCGCTCACGGCGCCGGCGGCGGTAAGGATGTATTTTCTATTCATCGCGTTCGGTCATTCGTATATAGGAGTCAAGCCGGTATTCGACCCGGGCCACGCCGCGCCGGATGCCGTCGAGAAGTATCCATTGTCCGTGTTGCGACACTGCGATTTCGTCTTCGAAGAGAAGCAGAAGCCGGTGCAGGAATCCGTCGGCCCGGAATCGCAGTACGCCGTCGGTCTCTTCGCGCAGCGAAAATCCTGCCGACTTGAATGCGTTGACGATTTGCGTGCGGTCGAGCTCCACGTCGCCCTCCACCTTGCGGCGTACGAATCCGAAGCGGGGATAGAGCGCCGCCAGTACGACCAGCGCCCCCAGAAGAGTCAGAAAGCGCGGCGTGTGAATCATCGCATGGAGCGTCTCCGCCGGCGACAGCACCGAGGTTCCGGTCAGCAGCATCAGGGCCATCAGGGCCGCACACAGCACGCACATGGCTGCAAAATATTTCAGCGAGCGAAGAAAGTACATGGTCGGTCGGGAATTTAAGATTTACTTATCCGTAAAAACTGTTTGTCGGTTTATGCTTGCGTTCGGGCCGCAGCCAATCTTTTCGCGGGCCTCGGGATGCTTTCCGGACGGTTCGGACCATTCGGGAGAGTCGCGGTCCGCACGGCTCTTGTGTCCGTTGCGCGGCAGGAGGCTGTATGCATGTTTTTTTACTTCTCCATTCCCTATGGCGTCCGCCACTTCCTGCATCAGCCATTTGGGCGTGGAGGTGGCGCCGCAGATACCCACCGACACCGCACCGGCCAGCCACTCGGGCCGCAGTTCGGCGGCTTCCTCGATGTTGTAGGTCCGCGGATTGGCCCGGCGGCACACTTCGAAGAGCACCTTGCCGTTCGACGACTTGCGCCCGCAGACGAATATCACCGCATCGAACCGCGCGGCAAAGGCCGCCAGATGTTGTTCGCGGCCCGACACCTGCCGGCAGATGGTGTCGTCGATGCGCACCGCACCGGGGTCGGCCGCGCGCCGCCGCATCTCGGCCCCCAGCCGTTCGAACAGCGCTATGCTCTGCGTGGTCTGCGACAGAAAGTGGATCGGGCGTGCGAAGTCGATCTGTGCCAGGTCGGCTTCGTCCTCCACCACGATGGTCGGGTCCGTCACCTGGCCCGTCAGCCCCACCACTTCGGCGTGGCCGCGCTTGCCCAGGATAACCACCTGCCCGCCCAGAGGGCGCATCTCCTCGTGGGCCTGCACCACGCGGGCCTGGAGCCGGGCCACTACCGGACATGTGGCGTCGATAATCCGGATGCCGAGCCGTTCCGCTTCGGCATAGGTCGTCGGAGGTTCGCCGTGGGCCCGTATCAGCAGCCGGTGCCCCGCGGCCGCCGGCATGTCGGCATGGGTCAGACTGCGCAGCCCCAGGCGTCCGAGGCGCTGTACTTCGATGCGGTTGTGAACGATGTCGCCCAGCGAAAAGACCGTGCCTGTCCCGGCCAGCGCCTTTTCGGCTTCGCCTATCGCCCGGACTACGCCGAAGCAGAATCCCGATTTATCGTCGATTTCGATGCGCAAGGGCAAGTGAACGTTTTATTGAAGATGGATGGAAAACTTTCTCGGATTACTCGTCCGGCCGGCTGCGAGGGTCGCGCCCAAAAGCTCCGGACGCAGGGCTTCGAGCTTCTGAAAGCCGTATCGGATACCCGGAACGGCGCTCGCTGCCGATAATCGTTCGGTCCGCAACTCCGTCCGGTTTATTTTTTCGTCCGTTCGGCGAACAGCTTCATGAACCACTCCATCTGTTCGTCTACGGTCATATGGCTGTTGTCCAGCACCACGGCGTCGGCCGCCTGGCGCAGGGGCGAAATGGCCCGGCTCATGTCGGCCGCGTCGCGTTCGCGGACGTTGCGTTCTATCTCTTCCAGCGTGACATGCTGTCCCTTGGCCGTCAGCTCGTCATAGCGGCGCTGCGCCCGCACTTTCGGGTCGGCCGTCATGAAAAGTTTCAGTTCGGCGTCGGGGAATACCACCGTGCCGATGTCGCGGCCGTCCATCACCACACCGCGGCGGCCGCCCATCTCCTGCTGCATGGCCACCAGTTTCTTCCGCACGGCCGGGATGGCGCTCACCTGGCTCACGCAGTTGCTCACTTCGATGGTGCGTATCTTGCCTTCGACCAGGTCGCCGTTGACATAGATGTCGCTGGCGCCGCGGGCCGGGTTGAAGCGGAACGTGATGGCTATGCGGTCCAGCAGCCGCTCTACGGCTTCTTCGTCCACGATGCCCGAGACGATGGCTCCGTTTTCCAGTGCGAAAAGCGTCACGGCGCGGTACATGGCGCCCGTGTCGATGAAAATATAGCCTAAGCGGGCCGCGATGGCCTTGGCGAAGGTGCTTTTGCCGCACGACGAAAAGCCGTCGACGGCAATGATAATCTTGTGATCAGTGTCCGACATTGGGGAAGATGTCAAAGAAGGTGGATAATATGGTGTAAATGCCCAGAATGCCTATGAAGATGCCGGCCACATGGTTGATCGTCAGCATGTGGCGCGGCCGGAAGCGGCGGCGGAACAGACTGATGAAGCAGGCCAGGAAGGTCCACCAGCCCGCCGCACCGCCGAAGAATCCCGCAATGACGAACACGGCGCGCAGGAATCCGCCGAATCCCTGGCCGTGGACGTCGCCGCTCGATATGTTGAATACGGCGAAGAAGGCCAGGATGTAGGGCACGACCATGATGAAATTGGCGATCGTCAGCCCGAATATCGAGGCGAAGTCCTGCCACAGCGACGTGCGCCCGGCGCGGTTGCGGCGGATTTGCGGCACAGGGTTTTGCGAGAAGATGTAGACGCCCACCACGATGACCAGCAGCCCGCCCACGATGCGCAGCAGGATGTTGTATTGCTCGATGCTGCTCTGGAGCATCGAGTAGAAGAAGAACGCCGCCATGGCCATGAAGGTGTCGGCGCAGGCCACGCCCAGTCCCGACACGATGCCCGAGCGTCTGTTCTTCGAGAGCGTGCGCTGGATGCACAGCACCGCCACGGGGCCGACCGTGATCGACGCCGCGATGCCTACGCAGATGCCGCGGAACAGTACTTCCAGAATTTCGAGTGACATGTTTTCGTATTGGAGTACAAAGATACGAATAAGCCTGAGAATTTACAAAACACTATCAACCCCACCTCGTCATTGCGCGTACATTTTGTCATTCTGAGCGTAGCGAAGAATCTATAACAAAACCCCGTTCTTAACGGGGCGGGCCGGAGCCTCCGCCGGCGGAGGCCCGCAAAAGAACTGCGTGCCCCGCAGGCTCCGACCCGAGAATCTTGCCTCGTCATCTCGACTGCGTCGGTCTGGAACCACCGTCTCGAAGAATTCATCCCGTCACTTCCGCTGACTCGTCGAGACGCTGTTCCCGAATCTCTGTTTTCCCTCGGGGCGGCTCGCACCAAAGGTGCGACCCCCGCAGCCGCCCCCGGAGAGCCTTTCTGCCCGCTACAGCATCGTTCCTTGCGAGGAGGAAAATAAAGGATTAATTTCCCTCGAACAGCTCCCACCCCTTTTCCACTTCGCGCAGGTCGGCCGCCACGCCGTTTTCCACGCGCGAGATGGCTGCCGCGACGGGCACCATCGTCTTGCGGTCGTGCGTGTTCAGAGGTTCGTCGGGCCCGATGCCCGTGCTCTCCGCCACAGCCCGGATGTAGGCGTCGGTGCGGTTTTCGACGGGCGGTGCCCAGCGGGTTATCATCTGCGCAATGGTCCGCAGGCCGTGGCGCGTGCGGTAGGTATCCAGCAGTACGAAGATGGCCCGGTAGCCCCAGGCCAGCGATTCGAATTGTTTGAAGGCCGGGTCGCGCGACGGGCGCACTTCGCCCTTGTAGCGTCCTTTCGATTGCCGGATGTTGCCCGGATTGCAGTTTCTCAGTCCTCGTGACATCTCTTTGTGTTTTGTTTCGTCAGAAAAGCGGCGGCCCCCGTCTGCCGGGAAGGCCGCCGGCGTTGTTTGTCTTGCCGGTCGGGCGGTTCCGGTCAGCGGCCGTCGTCGGGCAGAACAATGCCGCCCGCAATCGAGCAGCCCGGCGCCCGGTTTTCATCGGGGGCGTATTCCGGGTATTGCCTGCGGTTCGCCGTCAGACAGTCCGTGGCGCGTTGCAGCAGCGTGCGGGCTTCTTCCAGCAGTTGGCGGCGCACTCCGCGGCGGGCTTCGTCGCCGGCCGCCGCGCCGTTGGCCGGCTTGGGCGCCAGGGTGCCCAGGCGGTCGGTCCGGACGTCGAGCCGCGGCTGCACCAGCGCCCGGGTGTAGAGGGCCGTCGGGGCTGCCAGGTAGTCGGTGACAAGGTCGGCGTAGAGGCCCGCCAGCAGCCGGTCGTGGAGCTTGCGGCCGATCGCCGGTACGATCCAGCGTTGTTCGGCCGCCGCAATGTCCGCTTCGGCAAGGGTCTCCGGCGGCAGTATCTCGCTGTCGCCGAACGCCAGCTTCACGGCTTGCAATGGGGTGATAAGGGTTTTCATTATTCGATGCTGCGAATGTTGTACTTCGTGATTTCCGACAGGAACGCCTGCTGCCGTTCGTCTTCCGGGTCGTAGTCCAGGCCGTCGGCCTTGCGGGCTTCCCACACCTTCATGTAGATGGGTTTCGAGCGCGTCGGCGGACGGTTCACGATTTCCAGCGACGACGCATCTTCGCCCAGCACCGCGGCGATGACTTCGCGGATGGGTTCCAGCAGTTCGGCCTGTTCGCCCAGAATGACCGTGTTGAGTGCCACTTCGTATTCGTGCAGGATGCGGTCGGCGCTGAATCCGCCCGCATACTCCAGTCCGCTCAGCGTCCGGAACCACGAGTGGGCCACCACGATGTCGCCCACGGCTTGTTCGTGCAGGGCCTGCCAGTCGCCTTCGTTCTGCGAGCTGATGGGTATGAAGCGCGAGTTGTCTTTCAGGTTTTCGTCGCCGTCGCGGATGACGAACATCACCTGGCCCGGATTTCCGGCGAACTTCTGTTCGGCCAGGCGCATGATTTTCTCCGCCTCGGCTTCGTTGTCCACCGTCGAGTCCAGCAGCAGCACGCCCGAGAGCTGGAACGAGTTGTCCAGCCGCGAGATGTTCCAGCGGTCGGTCTTGTAGGCGATGGCCGAGACGCCGAATCCCGCTATGTAGGGCGGTACGCCGTAGTGGGTGAACATCGGTTCGTAGTCCTTGTAGTGGATTATCGTGCGCAGCGTGCCGTCGGGGCGTTCTTCGAAAGCGGGGTAGAGCGGCAGACTCTCGGCTTCGGCCGGGTTGAAGGCCGTCCAGTCGTGGTGCAGCAGGATGCGGCGTTCGTCGCGGGCCACACGGCAGCGCGACGCATCCTGATGGTAGAGGGCCAGGAACGTGTGTCCCGGGTCGGTGACCGCTTCCAGAAAGGCGTTGCCGAAGAGCGCCTTGTCGAACGCCAGTTTGTTCAGCACCTGGCGCAGCGTCTCGTTGCGGGGGTTGGCCCGTTCGATGAGCCCTTTCAGCCGGGGGCGCGCTTCGTCGCAGATCACCCCTTTGCCCGATATGTAGTCGGCCTTGTCGTTGATGATGCGGCGGTGGGTCGTCGAGCGGCGGGCCATCAGCGCCAGCGCATAGGGAAACAGGTTGTCGTCGCCCCAGCGCCAGAACTTGTCGCTCTGCACCCGGCCCGCGCCCAGCGTCATGTAGGGGTCCGTGCGCGCCGTTACGCCCACCGTCAGGTTGTGTTTCTGTTCTTTTTCCATGTCGTTTCGTGTTTTCGGGTGGCAGGGTCGCCTGCGGAAGCCGTTTAGGACCTCCGCAGGCGACGGCGGTTATTGACGGTAGGCGAACGACAGCATCGATTCGTCGAGGATGTCGCAGCCCGCCATGAAGAGGGCGCGCTGGCGGTTCTCCATCTCGTCGGGGTTGTACCACATGCGCACTTCGTTGCCCGGGAAGTCCGCCGTGTTGACCGCCAGCACCAGGTTGCGACGGTCGGTCAGCAGACAGAACGACTGCGGCAGCGAGGTCCCCGAGAGGTAGTTGCCCAGGCGTACGTCGATGACCGGAATGCCGTGGTAGGCCAGCCCCTGACGGCCGTTCACCGTGTCCGTGTAGGCCGCGTCGACCCCTTTCGAGTCCAGATACTTCTCGTAGAGGTAGTAGAGGTCCGACGTCACGAAGAACGCCAGCTGCCCTTCGCCCTTCACGTCCTGGATGCGCGTGTCGGCGTTTTTCCACAGGTCGTCGAAGAGCGCGACCACCATCTCGGGGTCGTTCATCGTCGCCGTCGTGTAGGCCTGCTGGTGGAAGAGTTCGGCCACCGAGTAGTTCATGATGGTCTTCAGGAATCCCGTGAAGGTGTTGTAGCCGCTCGTCGCTCCGGCGTCGCCCACCCACATCGTCGCGCGGATGTTTTCGGCCACGGCCTGGCGGAAGAGCGCCGTCTCGGCCTGTTCGAGTTCGGTGCCCGTCAGGTCGTCCATGTTCACGTCGGCGCGGGCCGCAATCTTCTCGTAGACCAGCGAGAAGTAGTCCGAGGCCGAGAATCCCATCTCGGCTTTCACACGGCTCAGTGCGATGGTCTTCTGATACTTGCGGGCCGATGCGCCGCCCGTCCAGCCTTTGCCCGTGTGCTTCTGGAGGATGTTCTGTTGGCCGTCCCACAGTTGTACGGTCGTCGGTACGGGCAGGTTGTAGAGGATTCGCACGCCCAGCTCCTGGGCCGAGGGGCCCGTCAGAAAGGGTCGGAAGAAGATGGTGTCCAGTTCGGCACCCGTGTACTGCTTGGCATTTTCCAAGAAACTCATAATGAAAAAGGTTAAAAGTGAAAGATGAAAAGTGAAAAGTCGAAGATGAAAAGCGAAAGACCGGGTTCGCCTCTCTTTCGGGGCAACTGCGGAGAGCCTTATGACGCGAGCCGCCCCGCAGCGTCTTGCCGGCCGGTTGGCAGGAGCCGTCATTCCGGACGGACGTTGCGGCGTCCCGTCCTACTTCCTGAATTGCTTCGCATCTTCGGCATAGGCCAGTTGGTTGGCCGAGCGGAGGGTTTCGCAGTAGGAGGGGTCTTCGCACGGCCGCGTGCGGGTCGGCTCCGTGCGGTTGAAGGCCTCTTCGGCCGCTATCTCCGAGCGGCGGAGCGCCGCAGCGCGGTCGTCGTCGAAGTGCAGGATGTTGCGGTCTTCGGGTTCCGGTTTTTCCGGTTCGCCGCGGAGCCCCAGGGTGTTCAGCAGCTTCTGCCAGCCGCGCATGTTGTTTCGCGGTTTCTCCGTCGCCGGTTTTTCCGCCGCGTCGATGATGGTGTCGGCCAGTCCCGCCGCCAGAGTCTCTTCCGGCGAGAGCCAGCGGCCGTTGCCGTTGTTTTCGTTCATCAGCGCTTCGAATTCGGCCGTTTCGCGGCCCGAGCGCGCCGCATAGAGTTCCGCCAGCCGGCGGTCGGTCTGGCGCAGCAGTTCCAGCTTGCCGCTCAGTTCGGCGGCATTGCCTTCCGTCGCGCAGTTCGACAGGTGAATCAGGTAGAGTGCGTTGGCCGATATTTCGCGGCAGCCGTCGCTCGCCGCCTGGGCGATGATCGTCGCTGCCGAGGCCGTGTAGCCGTAGCAGCGGGTCGTGATGCGGCCTTCGATGCGGCGCAGGGCGTCGTGAATCAGCAGGGCGTCGTTCACGTCGCCGCCCGTCGAGCGGATGTTGACCACCACTTCCGGGGCTTCGATTTCGCCGATGCGCGCCACCGCTTCGCGGAAGCGGTCGTAGGTGGCGATGCGTTGTTCCGGTTCGTCGAACTGCCACGCTTCGGGTACGCCGATCGTGCCTTCGATGTCGATGTGGCAGGCTCCGGCATTGTTTTCGATTCGGATGTTCGTTTCCAATTTTTTTCGGATTTTTTTGGGTTGTGAATTGTTGGTTTATTTGTCTTCCCGCCGGCGCAGGAACGTGCAGCGGGCCGTACCTCGGGCCGGGTCGTATTCTTCGATGGTTTCGAGCGTCGCACGCACCGTTTCGCCGCCCGCGTCCAGCCGGAAAACCGAGCGGATGTCGGGCGCTCCCGTTCCCGGCGCCAGCAGGGCCGCAAATTCGTCGGGTGCCAGCCGCAGCGACAGCGTGATTTTCTCCCGCGTCGCCTCTTCCTCCGTCTGACGGTCGTAGTAGCGGTGCAGCCCCGTCGCTCCGTCGCGGTCTTCGAAGCAGAGCGTGAATGCCGGCGTCGCCGCGTCGCCTTCGAAGTGGAACGCCGCCAGCGGATATTCCGCCGCATCCGCCGGGTAGCCCCAGCGTTCGCCCGCCGGCAGGGGGTGCATTCCGGCGTAGCGTACGATGCGGGGTGCGAAGGCCGTGTCGTCGTCCGTCGTGTCGCGGTCGCCCACTTGCGGCAGCCGCGCCGAGCGGGCGTTGCGGTAATGACCCGTGCTGTCTATCGTCGGGGCGAACAGCGGGTTGCGCAGCGTCTCGCCGCCCATCTTCGCCGCCCGGTTCTCCGTCGCCGCCGTCCAGGCTCCGAATAGCGTCTCCCGTTCGCTTTCGTAGCGGCTCACCGCTCCGTCGCCTTCCCGGTAGCACCACGTCCGTTCTTCGTGTATCTCCAGCGCCCGGTCTTCCAGTTCCACCGGTTGCGTGAAGTCGCTCTTCCCGCGCCAGTCCGCCTCCGGCCCTTTTCCGTAGAAGTCGTCCGCCGGTTCGACGTACGCCTTGCGGGTCGCTTCGTCCGTGTAGATGCGCAGGTTGTACATGTGCATCAGCGCCTTGAGCAGCTCCGACTGACGGATGCGGTGCTGCGCCACATCCGCGAAGTGCAGCCACGAGCCGTAGCCCGGGCCCGAGCGGAAGTCGGCCTGCAGCGAGCATTCCTTGTGCAGTGTCAGCGACATGCCCGCCTCGGCCCCGAAAAAGTGAATCGCATAGAAATACTTCGGGTTCGCCGGCGACACCTCCTCCGTCGCCGTGCGCATGCGCAGTTCCACCGTCGTGCGGCCCCTCTCTTCCACATAGCCGTCGTACAGGGCCCAGTCGCCCGCATAGCGCACCCACGTTCCGTTGCGCATGATCCACAACTCGGGGTCCGTCGGATTGCCCGTCGCCGGGGTCGTCACCAGCGCCGAGCGCCCCTCGAAGGTCGTCCATATCCACCCGGGCGCTCCGCCCCGCATGCCCGTCAGCCGATACTGGCTCCCCTCCGCATGGCCGAATACCACCGCCCGGTAGGTGGTGTCGGCCGCCATCTCCCCGCGGCGGTCTTCATAGCGGTTCGCCAGCGTGAAGCGCAGCTCCGACCCCGGACCCAGGTATACCGAGTCGAACCCCCGCAGCCGCTTGCGGTCCAGTATCCGGTGGTCGGTCGTGTATTTCAGGTAGTATTCGAACCCGGCGCGCACCTGCGTCGGCGGCACGAAGCGGATCATCCCGTTCTCCATCCCGAACGTCCCGCCGTTGTTGTAGAGCCCCTGTATCGCTTCCCCGTCGGCATCCGGGGTCAGCGGCGTCGCCGTGTCCACGATGTTGCCCACCGTGTGTACCGTCGATTTCGGGTCGGCGTAGACCCAGCCAGTCGGACTCGCCGTCGCCGTCGCCGGGGCCTTCCTCCGTGCCCGGAATCCCATCCGTTCGTCGGCTCCCGTCGTGTCGTGCGACGGATAGGCGCCGCTCATGTGGAGTTCGCGGAATTCGGGCGTCCGCATGAAGTCGCTTTCGAGCGTGTAGCCCGCTTCTTCGAACATCTTCTCCACCAGCGTCGCCACATGCAGGAACGGATGGTAGTCGTCCACCGTCAGCACCCGTTCCGCAGGCAGCAGGTCCTGGGCGTCGTTCTGTTGAGGATATTCGTCGCGATGAATCGGGAGGAACCTCACCGGCGTGTCGGCCGTCCAGCTCTTGCGCACCGTGTCGGCCGTCAGGGCCGCTCCGTAGTCGATTCCCAGCGTGTTGAACATCCGGCGCGCCGTCTGTTCCGCCCATCGCGCGCCGCCTTCGCGTATCTCCAGCGTGTAGCCTTCGTCCGAGGCTTTCAGCAGCCGCACCGTTCCCGCCAGCAGCACCGTCCCTGCGGCCGTTACCTCCGCCTTGTGGTCCGATTCGTTGAAGCGCGTGCCCGTGCAGGGGTCGCGCGGGGCTCCCAGCAGGTCGGTGTTCCGCAGCGTCGGAGGAATCCGTATCCGCAGCTGCCGCCCATCCCGGCAGGCATCCGGGTCTTTTGTCTTCTGCGCCGTGTAGCCCGGCACGGCCAGCGTCGCAGTGCCCAAGTCGCACGCTCTGCCGTCTATCTTCAGTTCCGTTACCATATCTCCGTTCCGATTTCCAGTTCCAGCATGTTCAGCGTCCCGTGACGGTGCAGCACCGCCTCTTCCGTCAGCACCTCCACCGGCGTGTAGACTCCCGCTTCCGCCAGCCACACCTGCGGCGCCGCCGTCGTCTCCGCCAGCGCTTCCAGCACCTCCCGCGTCTCGTAGGCCGACCGCAGAAGCAGGCGCTGCCGCCGTTCCGTCGTCATCGTCCCGATTCCTTCCGGCGTGCGGATGCGGTTTTTCTTCGTCGTCGCCGTCACCGTCGCTTCCGTCGGGAAAGTGTAGTGTTCCAGCGAGCCCGCATGGCTCCGCCAGGCTATCCGGCGGGCGCCGGCAGGCGATACAATCACCGTGTACTCCACCGTCAGCCCCTCGCCCGTGGTCAGTACGATGCGTTCCGCTTCCGGATAGTCCGCCGTGTTCAGCCGGAATACATGCACGATCGTGTTGCGTGCCGTGTAGCCTTTCTTTTTCGTGCCGGCAGGACTCGTCGCCGTCACCTCCACCCAGGGGGTGTCGAGCGTCAGAAAGGTCACTTCGTCGCATTCGCCCGGCGCTATGAGCCGTTGCGTCGGCATCGTCGTCAGCAGCGCCGGTGCCGCTTCGGTCCGGTCGCCGGCGTGGTAGGTGCAGATTCCCGATGCCACGGTCTCCGCCGCAGTCTCCGCCGTCAGCCTCACTTCGCGTCTGCGGTCCGTCACCGTCAGAAATCCCGTCGGCCCCGCCTGCGGCGCAAAATTCAGATGGCGGTTCACGATCGGCGCCGCATCCACCGTCGTTTCCGTTGTTTCCGCATAGCGCTTGGTCCCCAGCAGTTCACCCGTCTCCGCATCCGTCAGTTTCACATCCAGCGTCTCCGCCCGGTCCGTTTCGATGCGGTATTCCGCCGTTTTTCCGGCCGCCGCATTCAGCGTCGGTTGTTTCGTTATCGTCAGCATCTCGTTTTTGGATTTGTTTGTTCGTCTTCTGTCATCCCCGCCACTTCCGTCGGCAGGATTCTCTTCCTCGTCATTCCAAGGCACAGCGTCGTCAAGAGTCTCTTTGCGGACCGTAGCCTGTTTTGTCATTCTGAGCGTAGCGAATCGACAAACGAAGCGAGTG
Organism: Alistipes sp.; assembly: GCA_029059935.1. Lineage (GTDB taxonomy): Bacteria > Bacteroidota > Bacteroidia > Bacteroidales > Rikenellaceae > Alistipes. Next base: position 45,070 of record JAIDUZ010000079.1, on the reverse strand, counting down.
CAGAGATTGCTCGTAGTCTCTGCCGAGCAAGGAGGAGAACGACAAGCGTAGCGTCGTCAAGAATCTGTTTTACTCTCCCGTCATTGCGAGGGCCGTCAGGCCCGTGGCAATCTGAACAGGCACAAAAGCCTTCAGCAAGCCATGCTTCGTAAGGAGGAAGAAAACAAGCGTAGCGTTGTCAAGAATCTGTTTTTGTTGTTATATAGATTCTTTGTCGCCTTGTTCCGTGGAATGACAGAGTGAGTCTCGTTGCCCGGCTGGGGGCGGTCGCGCAAAGCGCGAGCCGGGCAACGAAGAATCTGTAACTCGCAATATTAAAACCCCGTTCTTAACAGGGCGTCATTCTGAGGAGCATAGCGACGAAGAATCTGTTTTCCTCTCCTGTCATTGCGAGGGCCGCAGGCCCGTGGCAATCCAAACACTCGTTGTAACGTATCCGCCTTTAGCCATGCAGGCCGCAAAAGAACTGCGTGCTCCGCAGGCTCCTGCCCGAAAACCCCGCCTTTGTTATTCTGAGGCGCAGCCGAAGAATCTGTAACTCGATAGTCGTATCTCCCGCCCGAATTTCCATAGGTCTAAAGCATCCTTTTTTGATACTTCTTTTTCGTTTTCGGTTTTTCACTTCTATCTTCGTCCCAGCAACTTCACATGACCCGGAATGGTGCTGGCTACGGCTTGCACCAGCGCGGTCGGTAGATTCAGCAATCCGCTACTCTTTGTTTGTCGCTTTTTGAGCCGCAGGGAAAGGGGTAGTTGACTATTCCAGTCTGCCGCAGAGCCGGATTATCAATTCAGAATTCAGAATTCACAATTCATAATTAACCTTTTCAGTGCGTGAGTAGGGCTGCAGCCTGCGGGGCACGCTTGCGGGCCTCCGCTGCGGGAGGCTGCGGCCCGCACGATTCTTCGAATCGCGAAACTATCCAACTTCGATTTCTAATTGTGAATTCTGCATTCTGAATTGTGCATTGCTTTGTTCCCTCTCTGCGGCATTCCCCCGAGCGATTGCTACAGAGCGCCTGCTACGGGCTATCGCGCCGACGAATCGGGAGTTTTGGCGGGTGTCGGAGCCCATGGCAATTTCATGTCCTCGTCCACGCAGTCCGCGTCTTCGGCTTTTGCTGGCGGATTGCACTTCCAGTTCGACCGGGCGTATTCGTTAGCCGAATTGCGACGTACGGCAGGACGTTCCGTGCGCTGCGTCCAAGCATCTGCCCCGAAGTTGCTTTTCTTCCGCAGGGATTTCGCCGCAGGGAGAAGTCGGGTCTTTGTCGATAACCCGGTCGAAAGATTGTTGATAATGGTTGATAAGATTCGCAATCGACTGAGAACCAGTCTTCGTTGTGTGTCAATAACTCGCCCGGATGCGAGCCGTTCGTGTCGAATCGTGGGGCAAATATACGTCGGCGCATACCCCCTTGTCAAGTTTTCGGTCGACTTTGTGTAAAAAACTACCGATTTTTGTATAACTTTGCATCACGAACCAACTTTGTTTATCTCCTATGGACGATGGTCATAGTCCCGCGTATAGTCGCCGCACTGCGTTCCGGTGCGGGGTGCTTCCGTAGCGCGAAGCGTGCAGCAGGCCTGTGCGCCGGACCGTCGTTTTTCTCTCCGTTCGTCTCTTTTCTTCGCGTTTCCCGTCGTCGCGGCGGGAGCGTCGATTCCGTTTTCATCGTCCAGCAACGGCAGGCGTTCCGCAAGTCGTGGAACGCCGGTCTCAAGGTGACTCCCCGCGTCAATCCCGGCTGAAGAGGTCGGCGGTCGTTCCGCCCGTCTCTCCAGTCCGCCGATTCAGCGCGTTTTCTCCAGGCCGAGTGCGGAGCCAGGTTCGCTTGAGCTTCGCCGAGGCGGGAAAAGTTGCATGAAACGAACCTTTCAGCGAGTCGCCCATGATTACCATCTACCTCAAGCAGTACAACAAGATCATCCGCAATGCCGACCCCCGGCTCTTCGACGAGCTCGGCTACGACGACATCCTGTGGATCGACATGCTCCTGCCCACCATCAAGGAGCAGAAGGCCGTCGAGAACTTCATGGAGATCAGCCTCCAGACCAAGCAGCAGGTCGAGGAGATCGAGTCCACCTCCAAATATTCCGAGAGCGAGACCGCCATCATCTCCAACTCCAATTTCTTCGTTCCCACCGGCGATTCGTTTGTCGTCGAGCCCGTTTCGTTCATCATCTCCAACGAGGGCGTCCTCGTTTCCGTGCGCAGCGCCGAGTCGCGTACGTTCCGCGAGACCGAGAAGCGCCTGCAGATGAACTACCGCAGTTATTCCACCGGTTACCACCTCTTCATCTCCCTCCTGGAGGTGCGCATCGATTTCGATGCCGACATGGTCGAGCTCGTCTCCAAGCAGGTCGCCGCGCTCTCCAAGGCCATCAACTCCGAGGATTCCATCGACAAGGAGGTCCTGCACCGCATCAGCGCCTTGCAGGAGAGCACCATGTCGTTGCGCGAGAACATCTTCGACCGCCAGCGCGTCCTCTCCGGCATCCTGCGTTCCGAGCGCTTCCCCAACGACATCTATCCCCGCCTCCAGTTGATGATCAAGGACGTCAATTCGCTCATCAACCACGCCGATTTTTCGTTCCAGCGCCTCGACTACATCCAGGACGCCGCCTTGGGTCTCATCAACATCGAGCAGAACGAAATCGTCAAAATCTTCTCCGTCGCCGCCGTCATCTTCATGCCCGCCACGCTCATCGCCTCTGTCTACGGCATGAATTTCAAGTACATGCCCGAGCTCGACTGGCACATCACCCTCTCCGACGGTTGGGTCCTTCCCGCCGGTTACCTCTTCGCCATCGGACTCATGATTTTTTGTTCCGGCCTCACCATCTGGTTCTTCCGTTACAAAAAGTGGCTTTGACCAGGGCTGGGGGGCTTTTCGGACCCGTTTCATCTCCGGAGTTGCCCGTCCCAAGGAGCTTAGGAGCAATCTCTTCCGTTCTTCTCGTTCTCCATCCCAACTACAGTAAGCCAGCATTCGTTTGATTAAGGTGTGTCCTTTCGTTGCCCGGCTGGAGCGGTCGCGCAAAGCGCGAGCCGGGCAACGAAAAAACGTTTCGTTATTCTGAACGGTTGTTTTGTCATTCTGAGGAGCATAGCGATGAAGAATCTGTTTTCTCTTTTCTAACTCCCGCATCTTTGTCATGCAGGCCGCAAAATATTAAAACCCCGTTCTTAACGGGGCGGGCTTCCGCCGTTACATCTACGGCCTGGCCCGATTCATCTGCAACCGAAATCCTCGGAATAACGCAAGTCCCGGAACATAATGCCCGACAAGAATCAGGCAGCGGATTCCGGCAAGACACGCCGCATAAAAAGAAGGAGTGGAAGCACCGTGCTTCCACTCCTTCCTGCATTGCGCCCATCGGCCGAATCTGTCCGATGGCTCTGCGGGACAATCTATGCCCACAGTTTTTCGGGGTACTCGCCGGCGGCGACGAGTTCGCGGATTTTGTCGACGACGCCTTGCCGGTCTTCGGCATAGGTCACGCCGAACCATTTGGCCGTGGTGTCGAGCACCTCGACCGTGGCCTTGCCGCTCACGATGAGGTCGTTGACCACCAGCGGGATGAAGAACTCCGCCTTGGGCTTGTCGATGTTCGCCGTGAGGAACTCGCGGAAACGCTCCTCCGAGTAACGGAAATAGTCGGGCGTGAAGCCCCACATGTTCATCGACACGGGGGTCGTGTCGTCGGTGGTGGCAGGACGGCCGTCGTCGCCCGTGAAGGTGATTTTGCCGTCGATGCGGGCGATGTCGGTGCGCTCGACGACGCCCGTCAGATAGCCCCGGTCGTCGGTCCGGCAGATGCCGCGCGAGACGGTGCCGCTCTCCGAGAGGGTGTTGCCCACGCGGTAGCCCACCATGCAGTAGCGGTTCTCGCCCTCGGCCCTGGAGAGCCACTCGCCCAGCACGCGGAAGCCGTCGCGGCCGTAGAAATCGTCGGCATTGATGACGGCGAACGGCTCGCGGATGGCATCCTTGCCCATCAGCACCGCGTGGTTGGTACCCCACGGCTTGGTGCGGTCGGCCGGGCAGACGAAGCCCTCGGGCAGGATGTCGGTCGACTGGAAGACGACCTCCACGGGGATGTGGTTCTCGTATTTGGAGAGCACCTTTTCGCGGAAGTCCTGCTCGAAATCCTTGCGGATGACGAAGACCACCTTGCCGAAGCCGCCGCGGATGGCGTCGAAGACCGAGTAGTCCATGATGGTCTCGCCGTTGGGTCCCAGTCCGTCGAGCTGTTTCAGTCCGCCGTAACGCGACCCCATGCCGGCCGCCAGAACGAAAAGTGTAGGTTTCATCATTGTTATAATCGGGTTTTTATTCCATTCCTCTGACATGCTTTTCCCAGGCCCAGGCGCTGCGGAGAGTCTCCTCCAAGGGGCGTTCGGCCTTCCAGCCGAGTTCGCGGTTGGCCAGGGCCGTATCGGCCCACACGGCAGGCACGTCGCCGGCGCGCCGGCCGATGATCTTATGGTTGACTTTCAGTCCGTTGGCCTTCTCGAAACCCTCGACCAGCTCCAGCACCGAGACGGGGCGTCCCGTGCCGACGTTGAAGATTTCGTAGTCGGCCTTCATGCGGCCCTGGGTCATGCGCGTCACGGCCGCCACGTGGGCCTTGGCCAGGTCGACGATGTCGATATAGTCGCGCAGGCAGGTGCCGTCGGGCGTCGGGTAGTCGCTGCCGAAGACGGAGAGGCATTCGCGGATGCCGGCGGCCGTCTGCGTGATGTAGGGCACCAGGTTCTGCGGCACGCCGCGCGGCAGCTCGCCGATGAGGGCCGACGGGTGGGCGCCGATGGGGTTGAAGTAGCGCAGCGCGATGCCCCGCAGCCCGTCGTAGGCGGCGCAGCAGTCGCGCAGGATGTCCTCGGCCATCTGCTTGGTGTTGCCGTAGGGCGAGGTGGCGGGCTGGCGCGGCGACTGTTCGGTGACGGGCAGCGCCTCGGGCTCGCCGTAGACCGTAGCCGACGACGAGAAGAGGATGTTGGGCCGCCCGAACTCGCGCATCAGGGCGCAGATGTTCATGAACGACGCGAGGTTGTTGCGGTAATACTTCAAAGGTTCGGAGACCGATTCGCCCACGGCCTTGTAGGCGGCGAAGTGGATCACCGAGTTGAATTCATACTTGCGGAAAACCCCGCGCAGGGCCTCCTCGTCGCAGGTGTCGACTTGCTCGAAGGGGATGTCGGCCCCGGTGATGCGGCGCACGCCCTCGACGGCGGTGGCCTCCGAATTGGAGAAGTCGTCGATGATGACCGCGCCGTAGCCGGCGCCGACGAGCTCGACGGCCGTGTGGGTGCCGATGTAACCGGCACCGCCCGAAATCAATACTGTCTCTTTTTTCATCTTGCGTTAATCTTGCAGGCGGCGCGAACCGTCGGAGATGACGACATCGTAGACCTGCGGTTCGTGGCCGTATTTTTCGTTGAAACGCCGTTTGGCTTCGGCGATGAAACGGTCGTAGAGTTCGTCGCGGACCAGGTTGACGGTGCAGCCGCCGAAGCCGCCGCCCATGATGCGGGCCCCCGTCACGCCGCACTCCTCGGCCACGGCGGCCAGGAAGTCGAGCTCTTCGCACGACACCTCGTAGTCGCGCGACATGCCCCAGTGGGTCTCGAACATGCGGCGGCCGACGGTTTCGTAGTCGCCCTGCCGCAACGCCTCGCAGACGTCGAGCACGCGGCGCTCCTCGCCGATGACGTAGCGGGCGCGCCGGTAGTCCTCGTCGGAAATCCGGTCGCGGACGGCGTCGAGCTCCTCCATGGCGGCGCCGCGCAGGAACTCGCGGCCCAGGACCTTGGCGACCCGCTCGCACGAAGCGCGCCGGTCGTTGTAGGGCGACCCGACCAACTCGTGCTTGACGCGCGAATCGAGCAGCACCAGCTTGTAACCCTGGGGGTCGAAGGGGAAATACTCGAATTCCATCGAACGGCAGTCGAGGCGCATGAGGCACCCCCGCCTGCCGAAGACCGACGCGAACTGGTCCATGATGCCGCAGTTGACGCCGCAATAATTGTGCTCGGTGGCCTGACCGATGCGGGCGAGTTCGAACTTGTCGATGCCGCAGGCGCAGAGGTCGTTCAGCGCAAAAGCGTAGGCCGATTCGAGCGCGGCGGACGACGACATGCCGGCACCCAAGGGCACGTCGCCCGAAAAGACGGTGTCGAAGCCGCCGATATGGGCGCCGCGCTTCATCATCTCGCGGCAGACGCCGAAGATGTAGCGGGCCCACGGCTGTGCGGGCTTGTCCTCCTCGCGCAGGCCGAATTCGGCCGTTTCGCCCAGATCGAGGGCATGGGCTCGCACGCGGTCGGAGCCGTTGAGCCGGACGGCGGCGACGATGCCCTTGTCGACGGCCCCCGGGAAGACGAAGCCGCCGTTGTAGTCGGTGTGCTCGCCGATGAGGTTGATGCGCCCCGGCGAGGCGAAGAGCACGGCGCCGGAGCCGTAGAGTTGTTCGAATTTCCGGGAAACAGGCTGGATATTCATAGGTCGGTGTTCGTTTGGTTGTCCAGAGGAGTGATGAGGTAGGTATACCGGTAGCTGTCGGCCGTCAGCAGGTAGGGCTCGTGCGGCCCGCGGTCCCACGAATCGTCGCCGCCCAGGCCGCGCTGGGCCAGGTCGACGTGGAGCACCACCTCGCGGCGGGGCCGGATGTCGCAGGCGTGCTGCTGCTTCTTGGTCAGACCGGGGTCGAAGTCCTCCGCGAGGTAGGGCATGGCGCTGACCGACAACAGCTGCGGGGCGTCGATGCGCACGCCGCGGCCCTCGCTGTCGGTGAGCGTGAGCCACCGCACGTCGCACTTGTTGCCCGTCTCCTGCGGCCGCAGGTAGGGATAGTACTGCTCGTCGGTCGACTGCGACCAGACGCCGACCAGCGAAGCGCTCTTGCGGTCGGAATAGTTCTCCCACGGGCCGCGGCCGTACCACGTGAAGCGCTTGCACTCCTGCGGCAGGCGCATCCGCATGCCGAAGCGCGGGAGTTCGGGCAGGGAGCCGTCGGACTGCCAGTCGGCGGTGACCTCCAACTGGCCGGAAGGCAGCAGGCGGTAGATCAGCGCATAGTCCGACGGAGCGTCGGTGAGGCGGTAACGGCAGGTGAGGGTCAGCGCTCCGCCGGCCTTGTCGACCGTCGCTTCCGTGAGACGGCGGTTGGCCATGCGCCACACGTTGCAGCGCATCTGCATGTCGTTGCCCCAGTCGTTGTCGGTCGGTGCGCGCCAGAACGACGGCTCGGGCAGGGCGTTCATGACGCTGCGACCGTCGAGCGTATACTCGGCGATGCGGCCGTGCTTGCGGTCGAAGACGAAGCCGACGCGGCCGGCCGAAGCCCGGACGTAGCGGTCGTCCTCCTCGACCTTGAGCTCGCCGTCGGCGGCCGGCTCGTAGCGATGGCCGGCGCGCAGCTCGAACTGTTCACGGGCGACCTCGTGGCCGGCAGGAACGAGGGGCGAAGCTTCGCGCGTGAGGGCGAAGAGGTTGAGATGGTATTCGCATCCGTCGTCGGGCAGGGCAATCGGCAGCCGGACTTCCTTGCGGCCGCCGGCCGGCACGGAAAGCGGGAACGTCCCCTCCTGCACGGGCTCGCCGTCGCGCAGAAGCACCCATCGGAAATCGAACTCCGAAAGGTTGCGATACAAGAAGTTGTTCTCAACCAGGATGACCCCGCTGCGGGCGTCGCGGTCGCGGAAGAGGATGTCCTGGTAGACCTTCTTGACCTCGTAGAGACCCGGATGGGGCGTGCGGTCGGGCTGGACCAGACCGTTGCAGCAGAAGTTCTCGTCGTGGGTGTACATCCAGGCGTTGAAATCGCCGCCGTAGCCCCAGTAGAGGCGTCCGTCGGTGCCGGTGCCGCAGAGACCCTGGTCGACCCAGTCCCAGATGAAGCCGCCCTGCATGTGGGGCGACGAGGCGATGATGTCGAAATACTCCTGGAAGTTGCCGGTCGAATTGCCCATGGCGTGGGCGAACTCGCACATGATGAAAGGCCGGTCGACGTCGGTGCGGGCGGCATATTTCTTCATATGCTCGATGGAGGGATACATGGGGCAGACGATGTCGGTATGCTCCTGTTCGCCGGCCTGCTCGAACTGCACGGGGCGCGAAGCGTCGCGCTCCTTGATCCACCGGTACATCTTGCGGAAGACGGGCCCGTTGCCGCACTCGTTGCCCATGGACCAGATGACGACCGACGGGTGGTTCTTGTCGCGCTCGACCATGCGGACGACCCGGTCGAAGTGCGCCGCCTCCCACTCGGGCAGGTAGGCGGGGTGGACGGAGGTGTCGTAGCCTTCCCACCAACCCGAACCGTAGTCGTGGGTCTCAATGTTGGCCTCGTCGCAGACGAAGAGTCCGTACTGGTCGCAGAGGTCGTACCAGGCGGGCGACTGGGGATAGTGGCTGAGCCGCACGGCGTTGATGTTGAAGCGCTTCATGGTGGCGATGTCGCGCAGCATGGTTTCGCGGTCGACGACATGCCCCGTGGCGGGATGGTGTTCGTGGAGGTCGACGCCGCGGATGAGCAGGGGCTTGCCGTTGAGCAGCAGCTGCGCATCCTTGATTTCGACCTTGCGGAAACCGGTGCGGCAGGAAGTGGCCTCGATCAGACGGCCGTCGGCGTCGCGCAGCGTGAGGAGCGTGGTATAGAGGTTGGGGGTTTCATTGCTCCACAAGGCGGGCCGGCGGACGTTGACGGAGAAGCGGACCGTAGTGCAACTGTCGGCGGCCACTTGCACGGGGCGCTCGGAACGGAACACCTCGCGGCCGGAAGCATCGACCAAAGCGACGCCGACGCGGCCCCGGAAAGGCCGGTCGGCGGACTGGGCCACCTCGACCCCGGCGCGGAAGATGCCGTTGCGGTAGGAAGCGTCGAGGTCGCCCACGACGAAGAAGTCGCGCAGGTGCGTCGGAGCGGTGGAATAGAGGAAGACGCCGCGGTCGAAACCCGAGAGGCGCCAGAAATCCTGGTCTTCGAGGTAGGAGCCGTCGCACCAACGGTAAGCCTCGACGGCCAACAAATTCTCGCCGGGGCGCACGAAGTCGGTGATGTCGAATTCGGCGGGCACCTTGGTGACCTGCGAATAACCGACCCTGCGGCCGTTGACCCACACGTACATGGCCGTGGCGCCCGACTCGAAGTGGAGGACGACGCGTCGGCCGGCCCAACCGTCGGGCAGGACGAAACGGTGGCGGTAGGAACCTACGGGGTTATCGTCGTGGGGCACATAAGGCGCATTCTTGGGGAAGGGGTAGGTGATGTTGGTATAGATGGGCACGCCGAAGCCGTTGGTCTCCCAATTGCCGGGAACGGGGCAAGAACCCCATGCCGCATCGTCGAAATCCTCGCGGAAAAAGTCGGCGGGCCGGGCGTCGGGCGCGGGCGACCACCGGAACTTCCAGCTGCCGTCGAGCCGCAGCACCCAAGGCGAACGCTCCTCGCACAACGACAAGGCGGCGGCCTCGTCGGCGAAAGGCAGGGCCGTGGCGCGCGGCGCCAACTTGTTGACAGCGAAGACCCGAGGGTTCTCCCACTCGGGAGCGGGCGCTTCGGAAACCTGCGTCCGGGGCATCTGTGCCGCCGCAAAGCCGCAAAGCAACAAGGCGACCGCAGTCAATCGGATTCTCATGGTTTTAGGTTATGATTTAAGGTTGTTTTCGGTTGATTTATTGTGTAAATATAACCGTTTTTTGGCGAATATGGAAATTTCAGGGCGAGAATCGCAGCAGGAAGCCGAAGGTTTGAGGGTGTGGGGCTGATGGTTGCAAAGTCTGTTCGGATTAATTGTGCTATGCTTGTCGGCTTCTCCTTGTTACAATGAGTGTGTGCAGATTAACTGTGCTTTCGCTTGTTTTCCTCCTCCTTGCGAGGCATAGTCCGCAAGCGGCCTCTGCGCTCGCTTCGTTTGTCGGGTGCCCCGGGCTTCGCAATGACAAGGCGGGGTTTTCGGGCGGGAGCCTGCGGGGCACGCCCGGCGTCAGCCGGATGTTTGCGGGCCTCCGCCGGGGGAGGCTCCGGCCCGCACGCCTGAAAGGCGGGAGATGGAGAAGAGAAAACAGATTCTTGACAACGCTACGCTTGTCGTTCTCATCCTTGCTTGGCAGAGACTGCTTGCAGTCTCTGCATTCGCTTCGTTCGTCGATTCGCTCCGCTCAGAATGACAAGTGCAGCACAGTCAAGAATCTGTTTTTGCTGTTATATAGATTCTTCGTCGCTATGCTCCTCAGAATGACGAGGGAGGGGGCAAACGACAAAGCAACCGCTCGGAATGACGCCCGGCCAAGAACCGGGATTTGCGATATAGATTCTTCGCTCCGCTCAGAATGACGGGGCAAGGTTCTTCGGCTTTGCCTCAGAATGACACCCCGTTAAGAGTCGGGGTTTTAATATTGCAAGTCGCAGATTCTTCGTTGCCCGGCTCGCGCTCTGCGCGACCACCCCCAGCCGGGCAACGAGGGAAGGCGAATATAGTGTGGTACGGGTAAAGGTGGGGCGAGCGGACCCCTTATAGAGGGAAGAGAGTATCCGGCGGTTTGCGGAGACTACTCGCACCGGCCGCTGCAATGCTCGGAGACGGTTTCGCATTCGAGCGTGGCGTGGACGATGCCGGCCTCGGCCAACAACTCCCTCAACCTGGGCTTGACGCAAACCAAGAGGCACGGATCGGAGAGCACGACATGAGCGGTGAGGGCGTTCTCGGTGGTACTGAGGGCCCAGACATGAATGTGGTGCACTGCCTCGACGCCCTCGACGGCGGTCATGCGCCGCTCCAAATCGGCGACATCGATGCCGGCAGGCACGCCGTCGAGCGACAAACGCAAACTGTCGCGCGTCAACGACCAAGCCGAAGCCACGATGACGACGGCGACCAAGAGCCCCACGATGGGGTCGATGACGGTCCAACCGGTGTGCATGATGACGACACCGGAAATCACCACGCCGACCGACACCAAGGCGTCGGCGATCATGTGGAGATAGGCGCCCCTGACGTTGAGATCGCGCCGCCGGTCCTTCATGAAGAGCCAGGCCGTGAAGCCGTTGACCAACACGCCGATGCCGGCCGTCCAGACGATGACGCCGCCGGGAATGGGCTGGGGATGGACCATGCGGCGGACGCTCTCGGCGATGATGACTCCGACGGCGATAAGGAGAATCAACGAATTGAAGAGCGAGATGAGAACCGTACTCTTCTTGTAACCGTAGGTATAACGAGCCGTGGGCTGCGCCTGTGCAAGGCGGAACGCCAACATGGCCAACAAGAGGCTTGCGACGTCGGAGAGGTTGTGTCCGGCATCGGAGAGAAGACCCATCGACCCGTACCACAACCCAGCGAGGAACTCGACGGCGACGAACGACACGTTGAGGGCGATGCCGATGAGAAAAGCCTTGTTGAGCGACGAAATGCGGTGGTGGTGGCGGTGAAGATGGCCGGGAGACGTCATGCGGATGTATCGGAAATTGAGTCCTTGATTTCGGATAGTTCGACGAGTTTGTTGACGATGGCATAGATCGTCAGGCCCGCCGCCGAATGGATCTGCAATTTCGATGCAATATTGCGCCGATGGGTGATGACCGTATGGGCGGAGATGCAGAGCTCGTCGGCGATCTCCTTGTTGGTGAGCCCCTTGACGACGCAGACGATGATTTCACGCTCGCGGGCGCTCAGGGGCTCCTGCCGCACCTCGGCCGAGCCGTCGGCCGCGAGGCGCTCGACGGCGGGGATGAAGAGCTCGTTCTCGACGGCGTTGTGCGAAGCGAGCTCCTCCTCGCAGGTGAAGATGTCGTAGAGGACGCCGTTGAGCTCGTTGGTGCCGCCCGAAGGGTAGTACTTGATGATGATGTTCTTCAACTCGTGCAGGCGCGACTCGACCCGGTCGTGGTGGCGCCGGAAGACGTCGATGGAATAATCGGCCTTCTTCTCGCCGGCGAGCAACGCCCTCACGTAGGGGAAAACCGACTGCTCCTCGTAGGCCATGTGGCGGTCGACCTCGGCGACGTACTCGTCGAAATAACGCATGATGGCGAACGAGACGTCGCTCAGGCTGCAATCGACGGCCCCGATGAGCTTGCGCCGGATGGCCGGCAAACGGAAATCGAGGAAGTAGCCGTGGGAATTGTGGAGGTAATCGAGCAGCGAACGCACGGAGACGTCGTCCGCATCGGCACTGCCGCCGGGATTGACCGAGAGGTTGACGACAGCCAGGAAAGTGGCCGTATCGACCTTGTGCTCGGCGCACACCTCGGCGATGGTCTTGTCGCCGAAACCCAGGGCGATGCCGAAGCGGCTCATGACCTGCAGGACGGGATAGCGGCCGCACACGAGGTCGCACATCCGCTCGTCGGAAGAAAAACGCGAATTGTACATGGTACCCATATTCTCATCTGCAAAGATAGGCCGCCCGCCGCAAACCGGCAATACCTTTTTTTAGGTATGGCCCGAACCGGCGGAACGGAAACGGGGAAGCGAAAGCGTCAGCGCCGCCCGATGTCGACGTAGGTGGTCTGCAACAAAGTGCGGCCGATGTCGAGCAGGCCGGGGGCTGTTTCGGCGACTATGCGGTCGGCTGCGGCGTCATAGACGGCATGGCCCGAAGCATCGACCACGCCGAACCCGTCGACGAAGGCATAGTAGGCGAACTTGGGAAGCGCCGGGGCGAAGATGTCCTTGCTATAGTCGAAATCGTCGTGCGCGACGCCCAGCTGGCCCAACAACGTGGCGCAGAGGTCGATTTGCGACGCATAGACCTCCACGGTTCGGGGGGGGGTCGCAAGCGCCCCTCCGGTCCAGATCATAGGAATACGGTGGCGCAGCGGCTCGTTATAAGCCAATGTTTTGGGGTAGGAAAACCCATGGTCGGCGACGAGCACGACGAGGAGGTTGTCCCAGGCAGGCGACGCTTTCCACCGCTCGACCATCCGGCCAACGCACTCGTCGGAAAAGGCCATGGCGTTGAGTTCGCGGTCGTCGAACTTGTCGAAAGGAACCTCGAACGGGGCATGGCTGCTCAACGTGAGGAACCCGGCGAGGAACGGCCGCCCGCTCTCCCGGGCCCGTTCGCTCCACTCGACGACCCGGTCGCCGAACCACTCGCACATGACGCGATCGTCGTAGCCCCACTTGGAAGTGGGGGCGTCGAACGAAAAATCCTTCAGCCAGAACAACTCGCGCCAACCGGTGGCGTACATGTAGGAGGACTGGTTGGTGAAGTTGAGGTCGCCACCGTAGACGAAACGCGTGTCGTAGCCCTCGCGGGCGAGGGAACGGGCGACGGAAGGCAAGTTGCGGTTCTTGGTCGGGAGCTTCATGACGGAAGTGACCGTCTGGGCGGGAAACCCGCTGAGGATGGCCACCTCGCCGCGGTCGGTGCGGAACGAATTGGCGAAGAAATTCTCGAACCACAGCCCCTCGTCCTTGAGCTGCCGCATGAACGGCATGACGGGCCGTCCGTCGACGTCGGCGTCCATGACGGTGCGGGCGAAACTTTCGAGGATGACGATGACAACGTTGGGCCGGGAGCCGGAGAGGAGGTGTTCGGCCGGGACGGCATCGGGCCGGTTGCCGCGCAGCGCATCGAAATTCTGCGCGCGGGTCTCCTCATCGAAGAAAGGATACTGCGAAGCGTAGTCGCTCCTGCTGCCGAGACTGGAGAGGAACGAAAAGACAGGGTTGACGGCGGCGTGGTTCAACAACATCTCGGTGCTGAAGTAGACCTTGGAGACGTTGGCGACCGATACCTGGACGCCGCCGCGGATGGCGAGGAAATCGAACCCCGCGAGCAGGCACACGCCCAGACTCCAAGGCAAGGCGGCCTGCCACGGAAGGGGCCGGCCGTCAAAGAGCCGGCCGATGCGCCGGTAAGTCCAGAACATGGCGGCGGCATAGCAGAGGAAGAGGGCGGTCTGCCGGACACCGAGCCAGAAATCGACGCTGGCCAAGGCCTCGCGGGGGTCGGCGAGGTAGATGAGGAGGGTGGAGTCGATGCGGAAACCCCAGTGCTCGTAGAGCGCCAAATCGACGGCGAAGATGGCGGCGGAGCACACGGAGACGCACCCGAAATAGATACCGAAGACCCATCGTGTGACGCGCTCGGAGACCCTGCACCACAACGACGCGAAGACGAACAACAACGGCAGGACGGAGACGTAACCGGCGATGGTGCAATCGAGCGACAAGCCGTGCCGGACGACCTGCCACCAATCGGCGGCCGAGAAGCCGGGACCGGCGACGTAACGAACGAGGAAGAAAAACTTCATCGACACCATGAACGCCGCGGTGGCGGCGAAGACGGCGAAGAGGAAAAGGAGTTTGCGCTTCATTTCAGACGGGAATGATTTCAGAGGGCAGGGAACGGTTGATTAAAAATCGAGCTTTCCAATCGGGACGCTGTCGGATTGCTGCCCGGGCCGGCTGCGGGGGTCGCACCTATGGTGCGAGCCGGCTCCGGGCCAAGGTCGAACCTTGATTATTCTTGGAACGCGGCCTGCACCCGGCCAAGAACAAGGTTTTGTGACTGTTTCGGGTCGCAGCCTGCACCCTGCTAAGAGTAGGGGTTTGTGATTTGTTCCATAATGCGCAGCCAGCGAAAACAAACAGAAGTTACAAAATCCGCCTCTTAGGCGGGCGGGCCGCAGCCTCCCGGCAGCGGAGGCCCGCAAGTATCCGGCTGTCGCCGGGCGTGCCCCGCAGGCTGCGGCCTGTCTTGTTAAAAACGGGGTTTTATTATAGATTCTTCGTTGCTGTGCCTGTTGTTCTCCTCCTTGTTACAACGTGTGTGCGGATTGCACGTCGCTACGCTCATCGCAATGACGCCCGATTAAGAGTCGGGATTGGAATATTGCAATCGCATATTATCCGTTGCCCGGCTCGCGCTGCTGCGGCTCTTGCGATGACGGGCGGCCGAGAACGATTCGATCCTTGATGTTCGGCTCAAATCTTCTCGCCGTAGGCCAAGTCGCCGGCGTCGCCGATGCCGGGCACGATGTAGGAACGCGACGTGAGCTCCTCGTCGACGGCGGCGACCCACACGGAAGTGGACTGCCGCGGCATGTTCTTCATGACGTAGTCAATGCCCTGCTCGCTGGCGATGACGGCGGCGACGTGGGTATGGGCCGGCGTACCGCCCCGCTCGCACAACGCGTTGTAAGCCAGGACGAGCGACGAACCGGTGGCCAACATGGGGTCGACGAGCAGGAGGGTCTTGCCTTCGAGGTCGCCGCAGGAGATGTACTCGACCTTGACGGTGAACTTGCCGTCCTTGGTGCTTTTGCGGTAGGCGGAGACGAAGGCGTTCTGCGCATCGTCGAAATAATTAAGGAAACCCTGGTGGAACGGCAGCCCGGCCCGCAGGATGGTGGCGATGACGATGCGGTCGTCGATGCACTGGACGACGGCCTCGCCCAGGGGCGTCTCGACCGTACGGGGCGAATAGCTGAGCTCGCGGGAGAGCTCGTAGGCCGTGATTTCGCCGATGCGCTCCATGTTGCGGCGGAAACGCATCGAATCGCCCTGCACGGAGCGGTCGCGAATCTGGGCGATGAACTTGTTCAGGACGGTGTTCTGCTGGCTGAGGATGTGCAGTTCCATGGGAAGAAGGATTTTGAGTGTCAGTAGAGGAAGTTGTTGAAGGGGTAGCGCCCGGCGTGTATCTCACGGACCATGCCGTAGAGGTCGGAACGGAACTTCTCGATGTTGGCCCGCGTACGTGCCGAGAGGAAGATGCAGGGCGACTCGGTCTGTGCCATCCAGCTGCGGCGCAGGTCGTCGAGCGAGAGGTTCTCGCGCGTGGCGGGCGTGAGGTCGTCGTCGTCCTTGCGGACATAGGTGTAGGCGTCGATCTTGTTGAAGACGAGGAAGACGGGCTTGCTGCCGGCGCCTATCTCCTGCAAGGTCTGCTTCACCACGGCGATCTGCTCCTCGAAGCGCGGATGCGAGATGTCGACGACGTGCAGCAGCAGGTCGGCCTCGCGGACCTCGTCGAGCGTAGACTTGAACGACTCGATGAGCTCGGTGGGGAGCTTGCGGATGAAACCCACGGTGTCGGAGAGGAGGAACGGCAGGTTGTCGAAGACGACCTTGCGGACCGTGGTGTCGAGCGTGGCGAAGAGCTTGTTCTCGGCGAAGACCTCGCTTTTGGAGATGAGGTTCATCAGGGTGGACTTGCCGACGTTGGTATAGCCGACGAGGGCGACGCGCACCAGCTGCCCGCGGTTGGAACGCTGCACGGCCATCTGGCGGTCGATCTTTTTGAGGTCCTCCTTGAGCTTGGCGATGCGGTTGCGGATGATGCGCCGGTCGGTCTCGATTTCGCGCTCGCCGGCGCCGCCGCGGGTTCCGGTTCCGCCGCGCTGCCGCTCAAGGTGGGTCCAGAGACCCGAGAGACGGGGCAGCATGTACTCGTAGTTGGCGAGCTGCACCTGCGTCTTGGCATAGGCGGTCTGGGCGCGCGACATGAAGATGTCGAGGATGAGGCGCGTACGGTCGAGGATGCGGCACGGGAGGGCTTTCTCGATGTTGCGGGTCTGCGACGGCGAGAGCTCGTCGTCGAAGATGGCGACGTCGATAGCGTTGTCGCTGCAAAAGGCGGCGATCTCCTCCAGCTTGCCGGGCCCTACGTAGATGCGCGACGACGGCTGGGGCAGGCGCTGCGTGAACCGCCGCACGGAACGGATGTCGGCGGTTTCGGCCAGAAACTCCAGCTCATCGAGGAACTCCTCGGTCTGGCGGGGCTCCTGTCCGTCGCGGACGACGGCGACCAACACGGCGCGCAGAAGCTCGGGGGTGGAGGAATCGGGATTCGTATGTCTGTTCTCTTCCAAGATGATGACGGGTTTGAACGGTGGGAAACTCGGGCGCAGGGGGCGAAAGGCACCGACCCATCATAAATAAGGGTATCCGCCCGAAAGCAAGATACCCTTCATGGATCGGGATGCACACCCTACTGCTGCATGCGGAACTCCACCGGCAGGGTATACTTCACGCGCACCACCTGGTTGCGCTGCTTGCCGGGGGTCCACTTGGGCGACTTGTTGAGCACGCGGACGGCCTCCTCGGAGAGCGAACGGTCGGGAGTCTGCAGAACCTGGATGTTGGTCAGACGGCCGTCCTTCTCGATGACGAACGACAAGGTCACGCGGCCCGAGATACCGTTTTCGAGGGCGATGGTCGGGAACTTGACGTTGTCCTGCACCCACTTGCGGAACGTATTGAGGTCGCCGCCCTGGAATTTGGGCATGGTCTCGACGATGAGGAAAGGCTGGTCGTCGACGACCTCCTCCTCCTTGACCTCGACCTGCTGGAGAATCTCGGTGTCCTCGTCGAACTCCGAGAAGTTGAAGTCCGTGGCGATTTTGGTGTCGTTGGTCACGACCTCCAGGAGGTCGGCGATGACCTTCACCTCGACCTTCTTGGGAGGCTCGGGCGGCTTCTGGTCCTGACGCGTGATCTCGACGATCTGTTCCTCGACGATGGCGGCGCCGGTGTCGATCTGTTCGATGCGGTGCTCTTTCGGCGTATAGGCGAAAGCCACGATTACCAGTAACAGCGAGACGACAAGGCCGATTTCGAGCAAAAGACCCCGCTTGTTCCGGAGGTCTGCCTTGGGCGATTTTTTGATTTCCATCTATGAATTGTTTTAGTCGTTTGTCGGTCGGCGATGCACCGCAGAGGCGCACTACACCACAAATATATGGATAAATTTTCAAAAACGAACCGCCGCGCAGAAAAAATATTCGTTTTTTGCCTACTTTTGCGAAGACAACGCGATTTTCCCGACCGACGAATGGCACACAAGGAACACCTCTACGGCCGTACGCCCGACGAACTGGGCGCCCTGTGCGACGAACTGGGGATGCCCCGTTTCGCCGCGAAACAACTGGCGCGCTGGCTCTACGTGCGGCACGAAGAAGACCCGCTGAAGATGAGCGACATATCGTCTGCGCACCGGGCGGCGCTGGCGGCGCGCACGGAGCCGGCGCTGCGAGCCCCGGAGCGGGTATGGGAATCGGCCGACGGGACGAAGAAATACCTGTTCCGCACGGACCGGGGAGCCTACGTCGAATCGGCCTACATTCCGGACGGCGACCGGGCGACGCTCTGCATCTCGTCGCAGGCCGGGTGCCGCATGGGCTGCCGCTTCTGTGCGACGGGGCGTCAGGGGCTGCAACACTCGCTGTCGGCGGCCGAGATACTGAATCAAATCGTATCGCTGCCCGAACGCGAGCGGCTGACGAACCTGGTGTTCATGGGCATGGGCGAACCGCTGGACAACACGGACGAAGTGTTGCGGGCGCTGGAAATCATCACGGCGCCGTGGGGCTACGGCTGGTCGCCGACGCGCGTGACGCTCTCGACCTCGGGGGTGGTGCCGCAGCTGCGCCGCTTCCTGGAAACCTCGAAAGTGCACCTGGCGGTGAGTCTGCACAACCCTTTCGGCGACGAACGCGCAGAAATCATGCCGGTGGAACGGGCCTGGCCCATCGCCGAAGTGGCGGACATCCTGCGCGAATACGACTTCACGCACCAGCGGAGGGTATCGTTCGAATACATCGTGCTGAGCGGTTTGAACGACACGCCGCGCCACATACGCGGGCTGTGCCGCCTGCTGGACGGCATCAGGTGCCGCATCAACCTGATCCGCTTCCACAAGATACCCGGCTCGCCCTATTATTCGCCCGACGAAGCGGCGATGGTCCGCTTCCGCGACGCCCTGACGGCCCGCGGCATACAGACAACGATACGCGCCTCGCGCGGCGAAGACATACAGGCGGCCTGCGGCCTGCTGAGCACTTCGGAAGAGGTGAAAAGGGAAAAGTAAAAGGTGAAAAGTATCCCGAAGGTGACGTTTCAACACCAATGTAGACTCCTGTCATTCTGAGGAGCCGGCAGGCGACGAAGAATCTGTCCGGACAAAACGTTCAAATTCTTGCACCTTTTCTCGCCTCGGCATAGTCCGAACGAGTTCGGCTCAACTTATCGAAAACGGTTGTTCACTTTTCACCTTTAACCTTTCACTTTGCGGAAAGGTGCGGAAATTGCAACGACCCGAACGAATCGAAAACAAGACCGATATGAAAAAATGGATGCTGATGCTGGCGATGGTGCTGGCGGCCGCCGGAGCGGAGGCGCAAGTGAAATTCGAGACCAAATCGACGGACGCGGTACGCGAAATGGCAATCAAGGAAGGCAAGCTGGTCTTCATCGACCTCTATGCCTCGTGGTGCCCGCCGTGCCGGATGATGGAGCGCCAGGTATTCTCGCGCAAAGATGTGGGCCAATTCATGGCGGAACGCTTCGTGGCGGCGAAATACGACACCGACCAGAAGACGGGCCGCGAACTGATGGACCGCTACGGAAACGGAGCGATACCCCTCTATCTGATATTCAACACCGACGGCGAACTGCTGGGCCGCATACAAGGAGCCACGCCGGCCGACGAACTGATGGAAGGGATACGGAAAATTCTGAAAAGATAGGAATTGAACACAAGGGGAAAAGTTAAAAGTGAAAGGGGAAAAGTAAACAACTGTTTTCGATAAGTTGAGCCGAACTCGTTCGGACTATGCCGAGACGAGAACAGGTGCCCGCAAGGGAATACTTACGCGATATTTTCACCTTCTACTTTTCACCTTTAACCTTTCACCTTTAACTTTTCACTTCGAAGTGTAGACTACTTTCTTGGTCTCGAAGAACTCCTCGTCGAAGAAGCGGGAGATGTCGTAGAGGGTCCAGCGCCGGCGTGTGAGGGCCAGTTCCTCGGCCAGATCGCCCCCTTTGAGATAGAGGATGCCGTTGGGCAGCGAACCCCGCTGCCCTTTTTCTATTTTGCCCCACACCCACCCGACGAACTCGGGCATGGCGGTGACGGCGCGCGAGACGACGTAATCGAAGCGCTCGGAGAGCGACTCGACGCGTGCACAAAGAGGGGTGAGATTGGTCAGCCCGAGCCCGGCGGAGACACCCTCGACGACGGAAATCTTCTTGCGGATGGAATCAACGGCGGTAAAATGCGTCTCGGGGAAGAGGATGGCCAAGGGTACGGAGGGGAACCCGCCGCCGCACCCGACATCGAGCACCCGGGCGCCGGGCCCGAAGCTGCACACCTTGGCGATAGCCAGCGAATGGAGGACGTGGCGCAGGTAGAGCTGATCGAAATCCTTGCGCGAGACGACGTTGATTTTGGCGTTCCAGTCGGCGTAGAGGTCCCACAGAGCGGCGAACCGCTGCTGCTGCACGGGAGTGAGGTCGGGAAAGTATTTGAGAATCGAATCCATTTACTTGAAGTTAAAAGTGAAAGGTTAAAGGTGAAAAGTAAACTGAGCGCTGAGCCGAACTTGTTCGGGCTATGCCGAGGCGAGAACAGGTGCCCGCTGATGAACGTTTTCGGCAAGCCGAGCTCAGAGCCAAGCTTGCTTGAGCTATACCGAGGCGAGAAAAGGTGCAAGAATTTGAACGTTTTGTCCGGACAGATTCTTCGTCGCCGGCCGGCTCCTCAGAATGACAGGAGTCTACATTGGTGTTGAAACGTCACCTTCGGGATACTTTTCAATTTTCACCTTTCAACTTTCAATTTTATAGCTGTCCCACTTGGCCAGCAGGGCGCGGAAGTCGTCGGGCAAGTCGCTCTCGAAGCGGACCTCGGCGTGCGTCGACGGGTGGACGAAGCCGAGCGACTGGGCATGGAGCGCGTGCCGCGGCATGACGGCGAAACAATTCTCGATGAACTGCCGGTACTTGGCGAACGTGGTGCCTTTGAGGATGCGGTCGCCGCCGTAGCGGGCGTCGTTGAAGAGCGGATGCCCCTGCCAGGCCATGTGGACGCGTATCTGGTGGGTGCGGCCCGTTTCGAGGCGGCATTCGACGAGGGTGACGTAGCCGTAGCGCCTCAACACGCGCCAATGGGTCACGGCATGTTTGCCGTCGGAACCGTCTTCGAAGACATACATCTTCTGCCGCTCGCGGGGACTGCGGCCGATGTGGCCGGTGATGGTGCCCTCGTCGTCGGCAAAATCGCCCCACACCAAGGCGACATAACGCCGGTAGATGGAGTGGTCGAAAAACTGCTTGGCCAGCCGTGCGTGGGTCTGTTCGTTCTTGGCGATGACCAAGAGCCCCGACGTATCCTTGTCGATGCGGTGGACGAGTCCGGCGCGCATGGCGCCGCTGTCGGCGATTTCGGTGCCCCGGAGGTGGAAAGCCAAAGCATTGACCAACGTGCCGGACCAGTTGCCCACACCGGGGTGGACGACCATGCCGGCCTGCTTGTTGACCAGCAGCAGGTCGTCGTCCTCGTAGGGAATCTCCAAAGGAATATCCTCGGGATGTATCTCGTTGTCGCGGCGCGGATAAGGCAGCACGATTTGGATGCGGTCGAGGGGTTTGACCTTGTAGCTGGACTTGGCGGGGGTGCCGTTGACCAGGATGTTGCCGCTGTCGGCGGCCGCCTGGATGCGGTTGCGCGAACAATGCTCCATGCGCGCAACGAGGAACTTGTCGAGCCGCAGCATGGTCTGCCCCTTGTCGGCCACGACGGAGAAGTGCTCGTAGAGCCCCCCCTCCTCGCCCTCCTCGTCGGCGAAGGCGGAGTCGTCGACGAACTCCTCGTCGGGAAAACCGGTATGGTGCAAGCTGTCCATCAATCGAAGAAACCGGGGTCGTTGTCGTGACGGGCGGAAGCCGGCGGAGTATCGGAGCCGGCGGCATCGTCCGATACCGACTGCTGGCGTTCGCGGAACGCCTCCTCGGCCAACCGCTCGGCCTCGGTGCGGCGCGCGGCGATTTTCTTGGCGTCGAGCGTCAGCTGCAAGTCGACCTTGGCCCCCAACACGGCGTGGCGTTCGGCCATGGGACTCTGCATGTAGACGAAGGCGTCCTTCTGCGTGAAGAGGTCGATGCCGCTGTCGAAAGCGACCTTGCCGATGTTGAGCCCCGACTCCCAGAGGCGGCTCTTGGCCTCCTTAAGCGGGAGGCCGATGACCTGCGGGACGACGGTGGTGCCGTGGCCCGGCTGGACGC
This sequence comes from Alistipes sp., assembly GCA_029059935.1. Lineage (GTDB taxonomy): Bacteria > Bacteroidota > Bacteroidia > Bacteroidales > Rikenellaceae > Alistipes. The sequence goes on along the minus strand of JAIDUZ010000079.1, from coordinate 23,043 downwards.
CGACGTACAGCTTGACGCCCGAACCCATTTCGGCCTCGATACGGGTGGAGGAGGTAATCTGCCGGTCGCCGACGAACTGTTCGAGGACGTAGTTGGTGGCCATGTCGGAACGGTAGACCAGCTGCGAGATTTCGAACCCTGCGATTTCGAGCATGTTCTTGGCCTGGCGCAGCGACCGGTGGGCGACGTAGGGCACGGGGGCCATCTTCTGCCGGAACGAATTGATGGTGACGTAGACCGTGCGTCCGGGCTTGACCTCGACGCCCCCTTTGGGCAGCTGTTCGAGGACGATGCCGCCCTGGTAGGCGGGCACGAACAACGAATCGTTGACCTGCAGCCTGAGGTCGCGTGCGGCGGCCTGGCGCCGGGCCTCGTCGAGCGAAACACCCGAGAAGTCGGGCACGGTGCGCCGGGCGTGGTGGCGTGTACCGATCTGCATGGCGACGTGGGCGACGATGGCCAGGGAGACGATGACCGTGGCGATGAGCACGAGGTGGTAGAGCAACGGGTAAGTGCGGAGCCGGTCGAGCCGGAACCCTGCATGCTTCACTGCTTTCTTCATTGCTTCGGATTATTTGGGGGCCTTCCGGTAGAGGTAGACCGCGATGAACAGATAGATGATGTTGGGCAGCCACACGGCCAGCCACGGAGGCAGCGACCCGCTCTTGGCGAACTCCTCGAAGAAACGGTTGAAGAGGATGTAGGAGAAACAGAGCGCCGTGCCGATGCCGATATGGAGTCCCGTGCCGCCGCGCACCTTGCGCGACGAGAGCGAGACGCCGATGAGCGTGAGGATGAAGGTGGAGAGCGGATAGGCGTAGCGGGCGTGCCGCTCGACCTCGATGAGGTTGATCTCGTCGGAGCCCTTGGCCCGCTGCTGGGCGAGGAAGCGGTTCAGCTCGGAGATGTTCATGGTCTGGATGAGGGCATTGATACGCCCCAACTCGGCGACCTCAAGGTTGATGAGGGTGTCGAGGTTGCGGTACTGTCCGAAAGTCTCGACGCCCAGCGAATCGAACTCGCGCCGGGTATAGCGCGGGGCGGTCCAACGCTTGGTCTCGGGGTTGAACTTGATGTCGGCGGCCTCCAGCGACCGGACCAGCGACCCGTCGCGGTACTCTTCGAGGACGAAGAACGAAGCCTGCTGCGCCGACTCGCGGTAACCGCGGATGTAGGCGAAGGTGCCGGGCTCGATCTGCCGGTAGATGTGGCGGTCGTACTGCGTATTCTGCTTGCGCTTGATGTACTGCGACTCGAAAGCCACGATTTTGCGCTGCGACAGGGGAATCAGCCACAGGTTGAGCGTGAGCGACAGCCCGCCGATAATCAAAGCGCCGAGGAAGTAGGGCCACATGAGCCTGCGGAACGACATGCCGCCCGAAAGCATGGCCACGATCTCGGTCTGGTAGGCCATCTTCGAGGTGAAGAAGATGCAGGCGATGAAAGTGAAGAGGCCGCTGAACTGGTTGATGAAGAAGGGGATGAAGTTGAGGTAGTAATCGAAAATCACCTTGCGCAGCGGAGCGTGCAGCTCGGTGAAGTCGTCGATTTTCTCCACGTAGTCGAACAACACGACCACGACGATAATCATGGCAATGGCGAAGAAGTAGGTGGAGAGGAACTTGGCCAGAATGTAACGGTCGAGAATCCTGAATCCCGGGAATCGGAGTTTCATATCGCGCATCGGAATCAGAGTCTGCGTTGGAGTTTGGGGACCGTCGCCTCCTTCCACTCGCGGAAATCGCCGGCGATGATGTGCTCGCGGGCCATGCCCGCCAGGCGGAGGTAGAAAGCGATGTTGTGCAGCGACGCGATTTCGGCCGCCAGCATCTCGCCGCAGACGCAGAGGTGGTGAAGGTAGGCCTTGGAGTAGAGCGTGTCGACGAACGCCGTGCCCTGGGGGTCGACGGGCGAGAAGTCGCTCTCCCACTTCTTGTTGCGGATGTTGATGATGCCCTCGGCCGTGAAGAGCTGGCCGTTGCGGCCGTTGCGCGTGGGCATGACGCAGTCGAACATGTCGACGCCGCGGGCGATGCCTTCCAGTATGTTGACCGGCGTGCCGACGCCCATCAGGTAGCGGGGCCGGTCGTGCGGGAGGATGGCGTTGACGACCTCGATCATCTCGTACATGGTCTCGGTGGGCTCGCCGACGGCCAGACCGCCGATGGCGTAACCGTCGGCATTGTACTGCAGGACGTTCTCGGCAGCCCGGGCCCGGAGGTCGGGATAGGTGCACCCCTGAACGATGGGGAAGAGGGCCTGGTAGTGGCCGTATTTGGGCGCCGTCTGCGCATAGCGCTCGAAACAGCGGCCGAGCCACCGCTCGGTGAGATCGAGCGACTTGGCGGCGTAGTCGCGCGGAGCGTCGCCGGGCGGGCACTCGTCGAAAGCCATCATGATGTCGGCGCCGATGGTGCGCTCGGTGTCGATGACGCTTTCGGGCGTGAAGAGGTGCTTCGAACCGTCGATGTGCGACCGGAAGTGGCACCCCTCCTCCTTGAGCTTGCGGCAGGCGGCGAGCGAAAAGACCTGGAAGCCGCCGCTGTCGGTGAGCATGGGACCCTCCCAGGTGGAGAAACGGTGGACGCCGCCGGCCTGCTCGATGATGGGCATGCCGGGCCGCAGGTAGAGATGGTAGGTGTTGGCCAGGATGATTTGCGCCCGGGCCTCGTCGCGCACATCGCGGTGGAAGAGACCCTTGACCGTGGCGGCCGTACCCACAGGCATGAAAATGGGGGTGCGGACGGGACCGTGGTCGGTCTCCAGCAGACCGGCCCGCGCCTGCGAAGCGGGGTCCTTATGTTCGAGCGTGAATTTCATGGCAGCATTCTCTGTCGGCTGGGTTCCGGGCGTCGGTTCTTCCGGAGCCGGGCGCGCCCGGCGGGAAGCGGCGGCCGTTTCCTGTGGCCGCCTCCTGCGGCCGGCCGCGGAAACCGGAACCGGATAATCCGTGCAAAAATAGGGAAAATAATTGTGAATTATGAATTTTTAAAGACGTTTGTATACATCGACGTACCAACGGTGCGAAGATTCGAATCCTTTGGGTACTCCGACCGAAGCCCCTCCCAAGGGAGGGGTGCGGGGTGGGGTCCAAGACTGAATACGCCGCCATAGGCGGCGAGCTGCGACGTTCGGATTCGAGATGCAGTTTTTCCGACACCCATACATTAAAGTGGAGGGATGGGTTTCCGAATTCTGAATTGTTTTGTACCTTTGCGCATATTTCGGTCCTATGGAGTTTTTCGAATCTTTGGCACAGGAGTTCCTGACCGCGTACGGCTGGGAGGGAACGGCGCTGGCAGGGGTGCTGCTGACGCTGCTGGGCGTGCAGCTCTACTACTATGTTTTCGTCTACGGACGCATCCCGGACTACAAGAACAACCGCCGGCCGGAGATACTCGACGCCGACCCTCCGGTGTCGGTGATTCTGCCGCTCTTCGCCGAAGACTACATGTTCGTGGAGGAACGCCTGCCGCTGGTGCTGGCCCAGAACTACCCCAAGTTCGAAGTGGTGATCGTCTACGTGGGCGCCGACTCCGACTTCTATGAGGACCTGGCGCGCCTGAGACAATCGTTCCCGCAAATCACGACGACGAAGATACACCTCAACCCCCGGTTCCCCATCTCGCGCAAGATGGCCCTCAACGTAGGCATCAAGTCGGCGCACTACGAACACCTGATTTTCACCTCGACGGACGCCTGCCCCCAGACCGACCGGTGGCTGTCGCTGATGGCCAAGGGATTCCGCCGCGGGGAGATAGTGGTGGGATACTGCAGCCTGGAACACAAGAAAGGCCTGACGAACTACCTGATGCGCACGTGGCGCATGATGCATGCCGCCGAATGGCTGGGGCGCGCCGTCCGGCGCCGTCCCTACCGCGGCATGCTGCAGAACTTCGGATTCACCAAGCGCCTCTACTTCGGGGCCAACGGCTTCACGCACCTGAACATGAACATCGGCGAAGACGACCTCTTCCTGCAAAAAGTGATGACCCGCGACAACGTGAGCGTCATCCTCTCGCCCCGCGCCACGCTGCGCGAAAAAATCTGGGGCGGCATGGGCTGGGGGCTGAGCCAGCTGCGCTACTTCGGCTCGGCGTTCCGCCATTACCCGCGCGGCGCCCGCAACTACGTACAATGGGAAATCGGCTCGCGCATCCTCTTCTTCCTGGCGGCGCTCTGCGCGCTGACGGTGATGCCGCCGGAATACCGGATTGCGACGGCGGTGCTGGTGCTGCTGCGCTACGCAGTCGTGATGCTCCAGGTGCGCCGCATCGCCAACCGGCTGGGCGAACGCGGCATTGCGTGGTGCTACTTCCTCTACGACCTGCTGAGCATGCCCGGCGAGATGCTGCTGAGCTGCATCCTCCTGCGCAAAGACGAGCGCGTATGGAGATAGCCGACTACATCGTGGCCGACGACCGGCGCCTGGCGGCGCTGGCGCTCGACGGCGACGATACGGCGTTCGAATATCTGTTCGACCGCTACAACGAAGCCATCCGCCGCCTGTTCGTCCAGCGTCTGGGCGGCCCGGGCGATGCGGACGACCTGTTGCAGGAGACCTTCATCAAGGTATACATCAACCTGCACCGCTACAACCCCGAATACACCTTCGGCCAATGGATCTACACCATTGCCCGCAACACGTTCGTGGACTACGTACGCCGCCGGCAGGACGACCTGTCCATCGACGACCGCATCGCGGCGCCGGCCTCCAGTGCCCCCAACCCCGAAGAGAGCGTCATCAACCTGCAGCAGCGCACGCAGATAGAACACTACCTGGACCGGCTGACGCCCCGCTACCGCCAGCTGATCGTCATGCGCTTCTTCGACGGATACTCCTACGAAGAGATAGCGACCAAACTGGAACTCCCCCTGGGCACGGTGAAGACGCAGATACACCGTGCGCGCGAGAAGATGTGCAGCCTGATAACCAAGGGGGAAGAAGAGAGCAATTCGTAATTCGCAATTAAAAATCAGCAACATACGGGTTGCGAGACGCATCTGCGGCACGATAATGCGTCTCCGGAAAAAATCAGGAATTCCGAATTGAGAATTTTGCATTGAAAAAAATGTTTCTGCCGACGACCATAAAGGAGATGCGGGCCCGGGGCTGGGACCAGGCGGACGTCATCCTCTTCACGGGCGACGCCTACGTCGACCACCCGGCGTTCGGGGCGGCGGTGATAGGGCGTCTGCTCGAAGCCGAGGGCTGCCGGGTGGCGATCGTGCCGCAGCCCAACTGGCGCGACGACCTGCGCGACTTCACCAAACTGGGGACGCCGCGCCTCTTTTTCGGAGTGACGGCCGGGGCGATGGACTCGATGGTGAACCACTACACGGCCAACCTGCGGCTGCGCCACGACGACGCCTACACGCCGGGCGGCAAGGCGGGATTCCGACCCGACTATGCCGTGACGGTCTACACACGGATACTCAAGCGGCTCTACCCCCACGTGCCGGTGGTCGCGGGCGGCATCGAGGCCTCGCTGCGGCGGCTGACCCACTACGACTACTGGACCGATGCGCTGAAACCCTCCGTCCTGGCCGAATCGGGCGCCGACCTGCTGATTTACGGCATGGGCGAAGGAGTGATTCAGCAGGTGGCCAAGGCGATGCGCAACGGCTACAATGCCAAACTGCTGCGCAAAATCCGGCAGGTGGCGTTCCTGGCCGACGAAGCCTATGTCTCGCGGCTCGACCCGGCGACGACGATACGCCTGCACAGCTATGAAAAATGCTGCGCGGACAAACGGGCGTTCGGCGAGAATTTCGTGACGGAGGAGACGCAGAGCAACCTGATGGAATCCGACACGACGCTGGTGGAACAGACCGGCGACCGCTATGTGGTGGTGACGCCGCCCCACGCGGCGCTGACGACCGAAGAACTCGACCGCTCGTTCGACCTGCCCTATGAACGGGCGCCCCATCCGCGCTATGCGGGCAAGGGCGACATCCCGGCCTGGGAGATGATCAAACACTCGGTGAACATCCACCGCGGCTGCTTCGGCGGCTGCGCGTTCTGCACGATTTCGGCCCACCAGGGCAAGTTCATCCACTCGCGCAGCGAGCGCTCGATACTGGCCGAAGCGGAACGGATCACGAAGATGCCGGGATTCAAGGGCTACCTGTCGGACATAGGGGGCCCCTCGGCCAACATGTACCGCCTGGGCGGCCGCGACCGCGAACTGTGCCGCAAATGCCGCCGGGCATCGTGCCTGCACCCGGCGAAGTGCCCCAATCTGAACGACGACCACCGGCCGCTGCTGGAACTTTATGCCAAGATACGGGCCGTGAAAGGCATCAAGAAAGCCTTCATCGGCAGCGGCATCCGCTACGACCTGTTCGACGATTCGCCCTACCTGGAAACGGTGATAGAACACCACACGTCGGGCCGCCTGAAAGTGGCGCCGGAACACACGGAAGATGCGGTGCTGAAGCTGATGCGCAAACCGCCGTTCGCGATGTTCGAACGGCTGAACGCCGACTTCCGCCGCATCTGCGGGCAAAAGGGGCTGCCCTACCAGTTGATACCTTACTTCATCTCGTCGCACCCGGGTTGCACGGAGCGCGACATGCGGGCGCTGTCGGAAAAGGTGCTGGGCAAACTCCACTTCACGCTGGAGCAGGTGCAGGACCTGACGCCGACGCCGATGACCCTTTCGTCGGTGATGTTCTGCACGGGCGAAAATCCCTATACGCACGAAAAAGTCTGCGTCGCCCGCTCGCAGGAGGAGAAACGCAGACAGAAAAGCTACTTTTTCAAGGTGAAAGGGAAAAGGTGAAAAGTGAAAGGTGACAAGCCCGTTCCGGAATACTTGTCCGCCGAACGCTCCTCGGCTGTTTTTTGCTGTTTTCGGGGTTGCGCGGGCCGCAACCTCCCTGGCAGAATCTTGTTTTGAATCCCTGTTCTTCGCAGCGCAGACTTAGCCCCCGTGCACAATTACAAAGCCCCGCTAAAAGCAGGGCTTTGCACCTTTTCACCTTTCACTTCTCACCTTTCACCTTGTCAGAACATGGGTTTCAGCACACCGAACAGGAGGCATGCGATGACGAGCGTGACGACGATGTTGAAAGTCTGCGCTCCGAGGAATGCCCAGAAGGCGTTGCGGTTCTCCTTGGAGACGATCTCCTTGAGCCGGGTGTCGAGTCCGATGCAGACGAACGCCAAGGAGAAGAAGACCGTGGAGAACATTTTGGCGACGCCGGGCTCGACGAGCTTGCCCTTGGCCGAGAGCGTGAAAGCCCCGCCCGACTGGCAGAGACTGAAGAGGAGCGAAGCGGCGACGAAACCGATGATGAACTTGGGGAACTTCTCCCACACGATGCCGAGCGACGGACGCTGTGCGGCGCCCTTTTCGCCGCGGGCCGAGAGGTAGAGCGCGATGAAGAACGCCACGACGCCGATCAGGACGTTCTGTGCGGCCTTGATGATGACGGCATGCTGGTTGGCAACCTCGCCGACGATGGTGCTCGAAGCGGCGACGCCCGACGTGGTGTCGATGGTGCCGCCGATCCAGGCGCCGGCGACCTCCTGCAAGGTCTGCGGGTCGGAGAAGATGAGCGGCAGGACGGTGCGGGCGAGCCACGGCATGAGGTAGATCATGGGCACCACGACGATGAGCACGAGCGAGACGATGTAGGAGAGCTTCTTGTCGTCGCCGCCGGCCACGCGGGCGGCCGTGATGCAGGCCGAGACGCCGCAGATGGAGACGCCGGAAGAGAGAATCATGGCCGTGCGCTCGTCGACCTTGCAACGGCGCGAGAGCCAGAACGCGAAGAACCAGACGACGGCCACGACGAGCACGGCCTGCAAGAGTCCGAAGATGCCCGACTTCATGACGTCGGAGAAGAGGATGGTGGCACCCAGGCACACGACGCCGATCTTGATGTAGAACTCACCCTGAACGGCGGGCTTCAACCAATCGGGCAGATGCCACAAATTGCGGATGAGCAGGCCGAAGAGCACCGAGAAGAAGACCGACTCGAAGCCGTAGTAGGCGACCTGCGGAATCTTGGCGACGACCTGCGCGAGGAGCGAGACGGCGAAGACGAAGACGAACGAGAGCAGAAGCCCCTTCATGGGACGCCGCAGGAGCCGCGACCCGACGCAGAGCACGACGAAGCAAATCAGAAAGAGCAACGCGATGTTGTACCAGGCGACGGACCCGACGAGGGTCGACGGCACGGAAGGCAGCTCCCTGGGAATGAAGATGGCCAGCAGGAGCAGCGGGATGGAGACCCAGACGACGACCCAGTCCTCGGTCCGGAGTTTTTCGAGCAAGTTTTTCATGGATTATGTATTGTTTGCGGATTCATGCAATGATGCAGGCCGGTTCGGATTGCCGCGTCGGGCCCTCGGCCCTCCGCACGATGACGGACTGCGGAAAACGAACGGACTTTTCACCTTTCACTTTTCGCTTTTGACCTTTCGCCTCGTCAGAACATGCCGGTGAACATCAGCGAGAGGACGTTGTTGGAAGCGCCGGCGGCGGAATCCTCGTAGGTGTAGTTGAGCTGGCAGCGCAGATATTTGACGGGAGCCCACAAGAGCCCGACGGTGTAGTTGTTCTGCCGCGAAGCGGAGCGGCGGGCGGTGTCGAGCGTGAACTGCTCGAACCGCACGGCGGGCATGAGGTTGTGCGGAGCGCGCCAACCGGCCATGACGTACCAGCCATCGCTGTCGAACTCGCCGCGGTCGCTGCCGGTGCGGCCGCCGATCCACTCGCTGCGGACGACGACGGCGCCGCGGTCGTAGCAGATGCCGGCAGCATAGCGCTCACGCTTGAAGTAGGAAGCGCCGTACTCGCCCCAATAATAGGACCCGGAGAGCAGGAGCCCCCGGACGGGCCGGACGGCGAGGCGGGCGGCGATGTCCTTGGTCTTGTTGTTGTCCTTGGTGTTGATGCCGGCACCGTTGAAGACGCCCAGGTCGTAGCTGACGATGCTGTAGCCGTCGCGCCGGAAGAAACCGCCGTAGAGCGTGGCACCCAGGTCGCGGCCGGTGGCCGAGATGCCGCAGACGTCGCTGAAACCCATCAGCTTCTGCAAGACCATGGGGTACTCGATAAGCTCCAGCTTGGTGGGAACGTAGTCGGTATTCTCGATGGAGAAAGGCACCTTGTATTGTCCGAGCCGGATGTTGAGCTGGTCGAGAGGCCGGTACTGGATGAAGGCGTCGACCAGCTGAGGCTTGCAGAACTCGAACTGGATTTTGTAGTCGAGCTTCGGCGCGATGTCGCCGGCGAGCGAGAGACGCACGCGCTTGAGAAAGAAAGTCGACGCATCGTCGGAATACTGGTAGCCGGCCTGCACGTAACCGGAGAAACGGGGCAGCCGGGCGACGATCTTCTGCCACACGGAACTTTCGGATTCGAGTTCGTCGAGGCGCGATTCGAGCTGCCGGACCTCGGCCGCAGCGGAAGTTCCGGGTGCGGACGCCGCGGGAGTCTGCGCCCATGCGGAGACGCCGAGGCACAGAGAGACGAAGAGAAAGAGGTTCTTCATAAGATGGACAGGAATTGGGTTGACGGTGCGAAGTTCGGGATTATCCGCAAAAAAAAGATACGCGAAAATACGTAAAATCAAAGAGAAAAGGAAGCAGGCCGAAAGCGAAGAGAGGACTTATCCGCAAAAATACCCCGTTGCTGTTTTCGGCGGCTACCGAAGCCGTGCAGGCCGCAGACTATGTCCGGGGAAAGGTGCGGGGCGAGAGAAGTTCTTCATGAACCCCCGTTCTTAGCGGGGCTTTTCACCTTTTACTTTTCACCTTGCTAAAATACTTCCTTGAGAATGCGCACCGACTGCACGGCGCTGATGGCGTCGAGGTGGTAGCCGAAGTAGACGAGCATGGCATTGAGGAACTCGACGCGCTGGGCGCGGTTGAGGGCGATGTCGGCGAGGAAACGGACGTCGCACGCCATCAGGTCGCGGAGGATGGCCGAACACTCGCGCGACATGACCCCCGTATGGGCGGGCTGCACGGGGGTATAGAGCCCCTCGCGGATGTCGAACCAGGCACCGGGCATGTAGTCGTTGCCGGGGCAGAAGCCGAGGAAGCGGCTGAGATGCGCCAGGAACCAGAGGTGGAAGTTGGCGACCCCCTCCTGCATGGTGTCGAGGGCCCCGACGCACCCCCACACGAAGTCGAAGAGCGCCTGGTTGGGCTCGCTCTCGCGGACGAGCCGGTAGAGGACCTCGGCCATGAAGAGCGCCATGGTCGACTTGCGGACGTCGAACGGCACCCCCTGCAAGGGGAAGGCGGCGCGGACCTCGCGGAAACGGTGCATCTGCTGGCGCGACGATTCGAGCCCCTCGAATTCGACGGGGAACATGGGCTGGAAGAGCGCCAGCTTGGAACCGCGGCCCGACCGGCTGCGGACCCCCTGCACCATGTAGCTGCGTCGCCCGCCGACGTCGGTGAGCAGGTAGACGACCATCGACGAATCGCCGTATTTGAGCGTGTGGAGGACTACCCCGCGCCCCTTGTAGGACTTCATTTGCGCACGTGCACCATCATCCACCCGTCGCGCGAGGCGGTGGCGACAAGGTGCAGACCCTCGGCTTGGGCCGCAGCGACGACGGCCGGGACGTCGGCTTCGAGGAATCCGCTCATAAGGAGGTCGCCGCCGGGAAGAAGCGCGGCGCCGTAGGCATGCATGTCGCGGAGCAGGATGTTGCGGTTGATGTTGGCGAGGATGAAGTCGTAGGAACGGCCGGCGACGGATGCGACGTCGCCCAGAATCGGCTCGACGGAGGCGGCCACCCCGTTGGCGGCGATGTTCTCGCGGCAGTTGGCATCGGCCCAGTCGTCGATGTCGACGGCGTCGACGTGTGCGGCGCCGCACCTGACGGCGCCGATGGAGAGGACGCCCGTACCGCTGCCCATGTCGAGGCCGCGGCGCCCGGCAACGCCGAGGTCGAGGACGGCGCGGGCCATGAGCCAGGTGGTGGCGTGCTGTCCGGTGCCGAACGACATTTTGGGCATGACGACGATTTCGGGCTCGCCGGCGGGGGCGGGCTCGTGGAAGGGGGCGCGGATGCGCAGGCGCCCCTCGATGTCGGTGGCGGGGAAATTCTGCTCCCAGAGGGCGTTCCAGTTCTGCGCCTCGATGGAGATATAACGCCCGGAGACGCCGTAACGGGTCAGCAGAGCGTCGACCTCCGTTTTGCAGTCGGCCAGGCGCTCCTGGGGGATGTAGGCCTTGAGGACGCTGTGCTCGGTCTCGAAACTTTCGAACGGGAAATCAGCCAGCTCGGCGGTGAGAATCTCGGCCTGCGCCTCGTCGGCGACGGGAATGTTCAATGCGACAAAATCCATGGAATCGGAATGTTCGTGATGGGAATCGGTGCGGAAAAACGTTGTTAACGGAGCGCCTGTATCGCGGCTTTCAAAGCGTCGCGCTGCACGGGAGAGGTGCCGTACTCGACCCGCGAAACGATGCCCTGCTTGTCGACGACGATGGTGACGGGATAGCCGTTCGACCCGACGAACTTGCGGAACTGCGTGTCGCCGACGAGGGCAATCCAGTTGAAACCCTGCTTTTCGAGCACGGGCCGGGCGCGCCCGGCGCTCTCGTAGGTGGACGAGAAGAACATCACGTCGGGCATCTCCTCCTTCCACCGGGACAACTCCGGCATCTCGGCCCGGCAGGGACCGCAGCCGGTGAACCAAAGGTTCAGCACCATGACCTTGCCGGCGATGTCGGCGGAAGTCCAGGTGCGGCCGTCGAGGTCGGTGGCCGAGAAATCGGGGAACCGGCTCCCCACCTCCAACAGCGGCTCTCTGACGAAAGAGAGGGTGGTGCCGCTGCCGAGGGCCTTCGCCTTGTTGTACTCTTCCAGGAGCACGGAAGCCTCGGGAATCTGCTCCGCCGGTATCGCATACTGCAAGGCGGCGTCGGGCAACGGCTCGGAGAGCTCGAATCCCACGGCCGACGCTCCGGAAGGAGTCGACAACAGGTGCATCTTGGTTACCAAATGTGCGGCGACGGGCATCTCGCTGAAGAAACGACCGTCGATGACGATGATTTTCCGGGGTTGCGAAGCGGGTTGGGCGACGGCGGAAGCGGCCGACAGCGACAAGGCGCAAGCCGCGAAAAAGAGTCTGAAAGAATTCATGGTCGGGCGAGTATTGGAGTCGGTAAAGATACGGCTTTTTTGCCGAAAGCCAACATGGCGGCCGCATTTTGGGGAAGCGGGCGGCCCGGACGGCTCCGAGAGCCGCGGATATTTTGCGGACGACATTCGCAAGCCCCCCGGGCGTCGACGCGGAACGGTCCAATGCGAAACATTATGTAAAATTTCGTAACTTTGCGGGAGAGGTCCGGACGAATCCGGAAAAAAACGCGCGACGATGGCTGAAAACACGAAAAAATGGGAAGAAGCGGGACGCCGCTACCGCACCCACATCAAACTGGAAAAACGGCTCTCGGAAAACACCGTGGAGTCGTACATGCGCGACCTGCGCCAGTTCGCCCACTTCATCCTGCGCCAATGGGACGTGGCGCCCCACAAGGTGGAGCGCGAAATGATCCAGCGCTACCTGGGGTTGCTCTACGAACGCGGCCGCGAAAAGACCTCGCAAGCCCGCCAACTGAGCGGCATACGGAGTTTCTACAACTTCCTGCTGCTGGAAGAGAAAATCGAGACCTCGCCGGCCGAATTCATCGAAGCACCGAAATTCGGGCGCCGCCTGCCCGACATACTGACCACGGCGGAAATCGACCGCATCATCGGTGTCATAGACCGCTCGACGCCCAAGGGACGCCGCGACAGCGCGATGCTGGAAGTGCTCTACTCGTGCGGACTGCGCGTCACGGAACTGACGTCGCTGCGCATGTCGGACCTCTTTTTCGGCGAAGGCTACATCCGTGTGACCGGCAAAGGCGACAAACAACGCCTGGTGCCGGTGAGCACGACGGCGCGCGACCGCATCCAATGCTGGCTGGACGACCGCCGGACGATGAGCACGAAAGGCCGCGACAACGAAATCGTCTTTCTGAACAACCGCGGGGCGAAGCTGACGCGCGTGATGGTATTCACGATCATCAAGGAAGCGACCCGCCGGGCAGGAATCGACAAACGCATCAGCCCCCACACCTTCCGCCACTCGTTTGCGACGCATCTGCTGGAAGGAGGCGCGAGCATCCGCCAGGTGCAGGAGATGCTGGGCCACGAAAACATCCTGACGACGGAAATCTACACCCATCTGGACAACGACCACCTGCGCCGCACGGTGGAAGAACACCTGCCCCTGAGAGGCGATTGAGGCTACGGATGCCGGGGCGGCAAGGCACCTATACTCTTTCGATTCTTGCGGCCGGGGTAAGCCGCAGGGTGTCGTAGTCGATGCCGGAGATGACGACCGGAACACCCCGGCCGGGCGTGAGAAGAGCGGGCAGCGATTCGGAGAGGGGAAGACGGGGCGGCAAGGCGGCGAACGCCGCACGGAAATCGGCGGGGAAATCGGGCACGAACAGACCGGAGCGGAATTCGACGAACGGCAGCCGGTCGGGGTCGGGGCACGACACGACGGAGAGCACCCGCCCGCAAGGGTCGAGCTCGACGAGCGGCCGGCGGACGATGCCCTGCGGAGTCCAGAGCAGATTAGATGCTATCCTTCTGTGCGGCACGGAAAAACTCATCGGCGAAGATACGCAGGCCGAGCTGGCGCTCGTAGAGCTCGTCGACGGCCTGCGGCTTGGAGGGAGTGAACTCTACCCTGAAGTCGCGGACGGTGACGGAAGGACGCTGCGGCCGGGCGGTGAACGAGAAAAAATCGACGTGCAGGCGCCGGTGGGCGGAATCGGCGGTGAACCGCCGGGAGATGAAACCCTCGCTGCCGCGCCGCAGGATGATGTTGTAGTTCTGCGACTGCTTCCCGTCGGCCGATTCGAGCCACATGCGCGAACGGGGGGCGGAAGCCGTATTGCGGTCGAGCGAATCGACCAGGTAGGTCAGCTGCACGTCGTAGGTGCCCGGCACGACGTCGAAGACGAAGCGGAGCCGCGCGGTGTCGGCGAGCGTCCGCACGCGGATGAGCGAGTCGGCCCGGACGATGCGGCGGGCGGACCGCAGTGCGACGTTGTCGACGGTGTCGAGGATGGCGACCTCGCGGTCGTAGACCCGCCCCTCGGCGTCGAGTATTCCGATGGCCCGCTCGACGACGTTGCCCAGGCGGGCGCTCTTGCGTCGGGAGAAGTTGCCGATGGTATACTGGACGTCCCGCGTGGTATAGCCGTAACGGGCGAAGATGGGCTCGTAGACGTTGAGCGAATCGGCCGTGACGCTGCGGCCCCCGAGGTAGGCGTTGGCGAGAAAGGCGTCGTGGAAAATCATGGACAACTCGTTGTCGGGGATGGTCTTGGGGCGCGAACACGAGACGCCGCCAAACACGAACGCCGCACATGCGAAGAAACGGAAGAGGTGTTTCATGACAAGAGGTTCTTTTTGATCATACTGCGCACGGTGATGCCGGAGAGCGCGAACGCCACGACGGCGAAAGCGACGGCGACGGCGACGAGGTCGGAGAAACGGAACTCGACAGGGTAGCTGTCGGTGAGGAACGTGCCGGCTGGCATGCGGATGAAACCGAAATGCTGCTGGGCGAGGCTGGCGCCGACCCCCACGAGGAGACCGGCGACCGCCCCGACGGAACATATCAACAGGCCCTCGGCGCGGAAGACGGCGCGGACGAACGACCGGTCGGCCCCCAGTGCGGCGAGCGTCCGCATGTCGCGGCGCTTGTCGACGACGGACATGGCCAAGGCCCCGACGACGGAAAACGATGCGACGACGAGGACCAGCAGGGCGATGAAGAAGATGCCCCACTTCTCGTAGGTCATGATGCGGTAGAACGAAGCCCGCATTTCGGCCTGCGACCGGAGGCGGAATCCCTCGCCGGCGATGCGGGCGACCTGCTCCCGGACGCGGGAGAGGTCGGCGCCGGGCTCCAGCCGGAAAGCGAGGGCCGAAGCGCGTCCGGGCGAAGAAAAGAGCTCCTGGGCGAGGCGCAACGAAGCGAGGACGCAAGAACGCTCGCTCTCCAGATCGGCGGCGAAGACCCCGCCGAGGGGCACGCAGCGGCGCGAGTAGTTGGCGACGGGCAACAACGAAGAGAAAGACCCGCGCCGGAGCGCATAGAGGCTGATGTCGGCATCGGCCAACGACCGTATGCCCAACGCATAGGACAACGACTGGCCGATGAGGAGCCGTTCGAGGTCGCCGATGCGGACGACAGGGAATCCGGCGGTGAGATGTCCGTCCAACGGCAAGATGTCGGTGTAACGGTCGTCGACGCCCCGCAAGGTGGCCGCAGCTTGGCGCCCCCTGTACTCCAACAAGACGCTCTGCTCGAAAAAAAAGGAAAAGGCGGCGACACCGGGAACGCGCGCGAGGGCGGTGGTGTCGAGGGCGGCGATGTCGAAACTCTGCCCCTCGGCGGGCGAGAGCGTGAGGTCGGCATCGAAAGCGGAAGCATTCTGCCGGACGAGGGTCTCGAATCCGTTGAAGACCGACAAGAGGATGATCATCGCCGCGACGGGAACCGCGACCGCGACGACGCTCAACCCGGAGATGAGGTTGATGACCGAACGCGACGCGGACGAGAAGAAGTAACGACGGGCGAAGAAGAGGGAGAGCATGGACTCAAATCAAAGTTCAGAATTCACAATTACGGATAATCCGGGTGAAAGGCCATCGTCGATGCTGAATTGTGAACTCCGGATTGCGGATCAACGTTTGAGCGCCTGGTCGATCTGGTCGATGTATTCGAGCGAATCATCGAGGAAGAACTGGATTTCGGGCACGCTCTTCAATTGGTTGCGGATGCGCTGGCCGAGGGCCCGGCGGATGAACCAATTGTTGCGCTCCAACTCCTTCATGAGCTCCCGGCTGCGCTCGAAGGGGAAGACGCTGACGTAGATTTTGGCGTAACCGAAATCGGGGGAGACGCGCACGGCGGTGACGGTGACCAACATGCCGCGGACGATGGAGGCGCCCTCCTTGGCGAAGATTTCGGCCACGTCCTTCTGTATCTGCTTGGCGACTTTCTGCTGACGGGTATTTTCCATATTGAGAAATTATAGAACCAACGGCTGGTTCGGGATGACTGCTGAGGTTATTTACAATTCGTACTTGAAGACTTCGCGGTGCTTCTCGCGCCTGGGGCGGGGCTTCCAGGTCTCGAAACCCTCCTTGTTGAACCGGAAACTGAGTCCGACGCCGACGGTGAGGTTGTCGAGCGGCGAACGCAGCGGAGTGGCGGAAAAAGGATTCTCGGGGCCGTCGGTGGCGTTGTCGGCGTAGCGCGTACGGTTGCGGAGCAAGTCGGAATAACCGAAGTAGTAACGCACGCGGAAGTTGAGCTCGAAACGCTGCACGAGGATGGCCACGCCGCCGCCCCCGGCCAGTCCGTAGCCCCACCGGTTGTCGCGGGCGAGGCGGAAGCGGTAGTCGCCGCGCCAAGGCTCGCGGCCCTGCTCGCGGGCCAACTCGTTCTCGTAGGTGGACGAGAAGTTGTAGGAGAACGTGGCGGCGGCTTCGAGGTAGATACGCAGGTGCTTTTTGGCGACATAGACGTGGGGCTGCCACACGACGGGCAAGACGACGGAATTGACGTGGCGCCGGTAGTAGAGGTAGTCGGCCTTGTCGTCGACCTGCGATGTATTGAGGGCATGCGAGAAACCCCGCTGCAAGAATTCGAGGTCGATGCCGAAGCCGCCCACGACGCGCTGCGGCCCGTAGTAACGCCACGAAAGGCCGGCGTTGTACATGCCCCACATGGCCCGGGACTCCTGCCTGGGCTCGAACCGTCCGCTGCCCATGCCGTAACCGGCCAGGACGCCGAACGTATGCTGTGCGGCGGCCGGCTGCCAGGCGACGGCCGCGACGAAGAGGCAAAGCGCCGGCAAGAGGATGTTGTTTGTTTTCATAATCGTTAACGCGTAGTGACCATCGACCCCATGCGGGCAGTGCTGCCGAAACCTCCCGTGCCGCTCTGCCGGCGGTCGTTGCTGCGGTCGTTCTTCCGGGGTCCCTCCTTGGCCCGCTTCTCCTCCTCGCGCTGCAGGCGCCGGAGCTCGCGCTCGTCCAACAGACGCGACAGCGACTCCATGGTGACGGGAGCGAAGATGCGGTTCATGTCCATGGTGAACTCGATGTCCCAGTTGGCCTTGGTGGAGAACGTCTCCTGTCCGGACTCGTCGACGAACATCGCGGTGCGCTCGGGCTGCCGCCGGAGCACGACGTCGCCCGTATCCCACACGCCGTTGCGGTTGGCGTCCTCGATGATGCGGAAACGAATCTCGCCGGGCGCCACGTAGTTGAACCGCACGGAGCCGGAACCGACGTCGCGGCGCTCCTGCCTGAGCGTCCCGCTGCCGTCGAGCAGCTGGATGATGTAACGCATGCTGTCGCGCGCCCGGACGTCGATGCTGACCGTGGCGAACTTCTCGGGGTCGAGGACGGTATACTTGCCGACGATGGAGTCGTTGGAGAACCCGGCGATGTCGGTAATGGCGCCGGCGGGAACGGTGAGCGTATACTTGCCCTCGGGCTTCCAGGGAGCGCGCAGGTACCAACGCCTCAACGAAGCGGTATCGCGGACAAGGCGGACGGGACGGTCCTCGACGGAGTTGTCGGGCAAGGTGACGGTGAGGAGCAGAGCGGCGGAATCGACCCGGGCGAGGGGGTAGTCGAAGTCGACGGCGAGATGATTCTCGGGGTTGACCTCGCCGGCCAGGGAGAGCTTGAAGCCGAAGGGGTTGGGCTGTTTGGGCTCGACCCACTCCTCGCCCGCCTCCTCGGCCTTGCGGCGCTGGCGTTCGAGCTTCTCGCGTTCGCGCTCCTGCTCCTTGGTCTCGACGAGGCGCCAGGGGAGCTTCAACGGCTCGGTGACGCGCTGCAAAACGTTGACGGAGTCGTGGCGGAAGTAGGTGACCGACCCGCGGATGGTGTCGGGCAACTGAGCCGAAGGGACGGTGAACCACACGGCCAACGTATCGCGCCCGACGGTCTGGGGCTCGATGATGAAGCCGTCGTCGGGGATGCCGTCGAAGCGGATGGAATCGATCTGCGGACGCGCGGCGGAGAAGTAGAGCATGGCCATGTGCTGCCGGGGCCGCTCGCCCTGCGAGAGGAACTGGCGCCGGAAAGCGCGGTCGGTGAACATGCGCAGGTAGAGCTGCGGCTCGGCGGAGACGTACTGCCGGAGCGAATCGTACCAGATGGCGAAATCGGGCATCCCGGCGGGGTTGAACGAACCGTCGAGGAATCCCACGCGGTCGGTGCCGGGCTCGTACATCTGGTTGTCGTTGGTGTCCTGAACGGCGTAGACGCGATAAGGGACGGGCTTGAGGTTCTGGGCGATGAAGATGCCGTTGTTCTCGGCGCGGGCGATGACGGCGGGCTTGTACTTGAAGAGGGTGGAATCGTACTCGGCGACATCCTCGACGGAATCGGCGGGGAAGAACCAGATGAAACTTTTGGAGACGGAATCGGCCTTGTAGGCGTCGGCCGTATAACCGGACATCATCATGGAATCGATTTCGGGGCCGGTGGAGAAGACGTAGCGCATGGAGTGCAGCGGGTTGCCCTCGTTGTTGTCGCGCAGGGCGCTGCCGAAGTTGAGCGCATAGGTGGTATTGGGCAGAAGCGTGTCGCGCAACTGGATCATGATGCCGCGGCCCCGGACCGTGAGGGTGGGCTTCTTCTTCATCTGCGGCGAAGTGAAGAACTCCTTCTGCTGGTCCTTGAGCTGGACGAACTCGTCGAACTCGATGTAGATGCGGTCGTGGCCGACGGTGGGCCGGCCGGTGGAGAAGTTGTCGGGCGTCATGCCGACGATGACGGGAGGCAGCGAATCGCGCGGACCGCCCGTAGGCACCAACGTACTGGCGCACCGGCACAAAAACGCCGAAGCGAAGAAGAGTGCGACGGCCGGACGCAGCACGGCGAGGATATGTTTCTTGAATCGGTTCATCGGTCGGTATCGGTTGAATTGTCCTCCGGGTCGGGGGCATAGCGCTCGTCGACGAAGCACCACCCCTCCTGCTCGGCGATCCACTGCTTCTGCCAAGGCCGGAAGAGGACGGCGAAGGCGGGGTCGGGCCCCTGGAGGTCGACCGCGGTCTCGGTATAGGCGTAGATGCGGTCGGTGCGGTCGACGGCCACCAGCATGACGGGCGAAGCTGCGACTTCGAGGCCGAAGACGTCGGTGTCGTCGACCCGATAACCGGGGAAGTCGGGAGTCGTGCGGGTGACGCCGGAAGACCTGGACGTGATGATGCCCTCGACGGCATGCTCGTAGGAAGCGATGTACCACCCGGTGGTGTCGACGGCGTAGGCGTAGACCTTGCAGGAAGCGACGGAACCGGGCTGGGCGTCCGGCTCGGCCTGTGCGAGGACCTCGACGGAACAGGTGACCTGCGCGGGCTCGACGTAGAAATCGTTGAAGAAGAGCCAGGAGCCGTACTTGTAGGATTTGCCGGTCTTCCACGGCTGGAAAACCAACGAGACGGTGAGCGGAGACAGATTGACGGGCAGCTGCTGGCGCGTAAGGGCATAGAGCCGGTCGACGGGGTCGACGACGACGACCATCTGCCATTCGCGGTCGAGGTCGAGGCTTATTTCGCCCGAGTCGCCATGGGGAACGGACGAAGCGACGGGGACGGAGAACTTCTCGTCGGGGTTGCTGCGCGAAGTGATGATGCCGGCCAGGGCGTCGTCGTAGGAAGCGACGGTCCACAACGCCGTATCGGCGTCGAAGGCGTAGGCCACGGCACCGGGGATGAGACCCGGGGCGCTGTCGTCGGAAGTGGCCTGCCGCTGGGGCCGGATGACGTAGAGGGTTCGGAAAGCGACCTCCTTGAAACACGACCCGAGGAGGACGAGAACGATGCCGGCGAGGAGTATGTGACCTACTTTTCGCATGAATCCGGAATTTGGTTTGCACGCAGGGCGTCGAGCATTTCGCCGACGGTGAGGCCCGAAACGGGGTGGCGCCGCCCGCGGACGATTTCGCAAAGGGGCACGAGGGCGAATTCGCGCTCGGCCAGACGGGGATGGGGCACGGTGAGCCGCTCGCTGTTGATGACCAGATCGTCGTAGAAGATGATGTCGATGTCGATGGGACGCGAGACATAGCGTGCACCCGAAGAAGCCTTTTCGAGGGTTTCGGCGGCGCGGTTGCGGCCCAGTTCGCGCTCGATCTGCTGGACGGCGTCGAGCACCTCCTCAGGCCGGAGGTCGGTGGAGACCTCCAAGGCCTGGTTGAAGAAACGGCCGTCGGCCCGGAAACCCCACGGCTCGCTCTCGTAACGGTGGGAACAACGCAGGACGGCGCCGATGCGGGAATTGACCGACTGCTGGGCGCACTGCAACGTCCGTTTGACGTCGCCGAGGTTGCCGCCGGCAAGGAGAATGACGCGTGCCATGTTACAAATGCTTGATAAGTTTGCTCACCGCGAGGGCGAAATGGGTGAAGACGATGGTGGGGTTGCCGTTCTGTGCGATTTGGGCGGCGGCCGACTCGATTTGGGCGATGAGCGCCTCGATGTTGGCCGAATCGACGAAAGGAGCGAATTTCGAACAGAAGGCGAGCTCCTCGCCCCACAGGTATCCGATTTGCGGGATGCCGGCGTGGAGCATGTAACTTTCGCGCAGGAGCCGGGCGGCGTCGAGCAGGAAAGCGCGCTGCTGCTCGCGGGCGAGCTGGGCGGCCTCCTCGGCCCAGGTGACGAGTTCGAGGTGCTTGTCGTTGTAACTCAGACGCATGAGGTTGCAGAAGAGCTCGAAATTGTCGTGTCTCAGAGCGTCGTTCTCGCCGGCGGCGAGGTGCTGCAACTCCAAAAGGCTGCCTCCGGCCAGCCGGGCCATGTTGCGGGCCTGGACGGGGTCGGAGACGCCGCGCTCGACGGCGACGTGCTCCAAGACCTCGGGGGCGATGCGCGGCACGGCGACCTCCTGCGTCCGGGAGATGATGGTAGGCAGGAGCCGGTCGGGACGCTCGGAGACGAGGACGAAGAGCGTACGCTCCCACGGCTCCTCCAGGATTTTGAGAATCTTGTTGGCAGCCTCCTCGTTCATGGCCTCGGGAAGCCACACGAGCATGACCTTGTAATCGGCCTCGAAACTTTTGAAGGAGAGCTTGCGGATGATTTCGTCGGCCTCGCGGGCGGAAATCATCCCTTTGAGGGTCTTGCCGAGGTCGAGGCGGTCGTACCAGTCCTGCGGGGAGACGTAGCCCCGGCGCTCGGCGAACAACTGCCGGAAGAGGGGCATGAACTCGTCGCTGAGCATGGCCTCGCCGGACTTCTTGCCCTGCTTGTTGACGGGGAAGACGAGGTGGAAATCGGGATGGGCCAACGACTCGATCTGCTTGCAGTCGGGGCACTCGCCGCACGAATCGCCGTTGTGCCGGTGGCGGCAACAGAGATACTGCACGTAGGCGACGGCCAAAGCCAGCGCCCCGGAGCCGGCGCTGCCGGTGAAGAGCTGGGCATGGCTGACACGCCCGGCATCGACCGACTGCGCGAGATGCCGTTTCAACTCCTCCTGTCCTATGATGTCAGCGAAACGCACTTTCGATTATTTTTTGAGCGCGGCCCGCACCAGAGCCCCGACGTCGATCCGCTCTCGGCGGACGAGGTAGAGGGCATAGGCGGCGAACAACGCGATGTTGAACGCATGACCCGCGAACGCACTGCCGACGCGGGAAGACAAAAATTCGGCCACGAAGAAGACCCCGAGGGCGACGAAGACGAACTCGCCGATGCGGGCCCACGGATAGGGCGTGGGGAAGAACCGCCGGTTGAGCCACCACGAAACGGCGACCATGACGGACTCGCTGGCGAGGCGCGCCCAGGCGGCGCCGAAGTACCCCCACACGGGGATGAACCACAGTCCGAAGCCGAGCATGGCGACGAGGCCTGCGCCCGTGACGACGATGGCCAGCGACGTGCGCTCCTCGCGCTTGTACCAGAACGAGAGGTTGAGCCACACGCCGGCGAGGATGTTGGCCCCGAGGACGACGGGGAGGATACGGATGCCCTCGCGGAAGTCGCGCCCGACGATGAGGGCGAAAAAGTCGCGGAAGAGGGCGATGCCGAGGAAGATGAGCATCGACGCCATGACGTAGTATTTGAGGGCGGCGGCGTTCATCCCGATGAAGTCAGACTTCTTGAAATTGGAGAGGAAGAAAGGCTCGGCGGCGAGGCGGTACATCTGGTAGAAGAGCATCATGACGACGGCGATCTTGGTGATGGCGCCGTAGACGCCCAACTGGGCCATGGCCCCGGCAGGAACGAGGTATTTGATGAGCTGGCGGTCGATGAACTCGTTGGCCGTGCCGGCGAGTCCGCCGAGGAGCAACGGCAACGAATAGACGAAGACGGCGGCGAGCAACCGTCGGTCGATGCGGGGCACGGTGCCGTCGACGGTGGAGAGGATGAGCAGCCACGTGGCGGCGCTGGCGATGAAATTGGCGACGAAGACCCACCCGACGCCGAAGTCGGAAGCGAAGAATCCGGCAGCCCCGAAAGCGAAAGCGAGGGCGACGTTGAGCACGACGTTGAAGGCCTTGAACCCGACGAACGTGAGCGACCGGCCCTGCTCGCGCAGACGCGAGAAGGGGATGCAGGCCCAGACGTCGAAGAGGATGATGGCGGCGACCCACGCGACATACTCGGGATGGGCGACATAAGCCGGGCCCATCCACCGGGCGACGGCGCTGCGGAAACAGAAGATGGCGCCGCAAAAACAGAAAGCGGCCAGGGAAGTGATGCCCCAAGTGGTGGCGAAGAGACGCCGTTTGGCGGCGGCGATGTCGCCGCCGGCCTGGTCGGCCTTGGCGGAAAAACGGAAATAGCCGGACTCCATGCCCATCGTGAGGAGCGTGAGCGCCAAGGGGATGAGGGCATAGACGTCGGTGACGATGCCGTAGGTAGCCTGCCCGAAGATACGGGTATAGTAAGGCGTGAGCAGGTAACTGAGGAACCTGACCACGATGGTGCTGATGCCGTAGACGGCGGTCTGTTTGGCCAA
>JAIDUZ010000078.1 GCA_029059935.1 Alistipes sp. | reverse complement strand
CACCAAAAAGCTGCGCCAAGCCACTGCAAGCCAACAACAAAGCAACAGAATTCCTTTTTTCAAAACCCGCTTCTTAAACAAGCTGTCAGCGGATTGCTGAATCTACCGACCTCTCTGACAGAAGCCGTGGCCGCCGTCACTCCGGGCTTTCGGCAACGGATTTTCCTAACCGGACGGGAGCAGACGCAGGTACGGCCCGGCCGGCTATTCGGCCGGCTGCGGGGTTCCGCCCTCCTGCGGCTTGTTGCCGCGGCGACGGTTGCGGCCGCCGCGATGGCGTCGTTTGCGGTCGCGCGAACCGCGGTTGCCCTCGCCGCGGCCCGAAGCATGGTCGTTGTCGGCAGATACGGCCGATGCAGCAGCCTCGACCGGTACTGCGGCAGGTGCGTTCTCCGGATTCTTGTCGCCCCGCCGGCGGTTGCGACCGCCCCGGTCACGGCCTCCGCGCCCCGAACCGCTTCCCGAACCCGAACGGCCGCCGCGCCCCCTGCCGCCGCGTCCGCGGTTCTCGGCAGGCGCATAGCGGGGACCTTCGCCCACCGACTCGGGCAGGTCGGCCTTGCGGATTTCACGCTCGATGAACTTCTCTATCTGGTGGAACTTGCCCTGCTCGTCCTCGCTGACGAACGTAATGGCGCTGCCCGTCGCCGCGGCGCGGGCCGTACGGCCGATGCGGTGGATGTAGTCCTCGGGGTCGTGGGGCACGTCGTAGTTGATGACCAGACCGATGTCCTCGATGTCGATGCCGCGCGCCACGATGTCCGTAGCGACCAGGATGTTGATTTTGTTGTTCTTGAAAGCGAGCATCACCTCCTCGCGCTGGGCCTGCTCCAGGTCGGAGTGCATGGCCGCCACGTTGAGTTTCATGCGCTTGAGCGTGTGGGCCAGTTCCTTGACCTTGAGTTTCGACGACGAGAAGATGATGGTCTTCGAATCGGTCGGCTCGGCGAAGAGTTCGCGGATGATGCCCAGCTTCTGACTCTCGTGGCAGACGTAGGCCGACTGGTCGATGGCCTCGTTGGGCTTGGAGATGGCGATGTTGACCTCGGCGGGATTGCGCAGGATGGTCTTGGCCAGTTCGCGGATTTTCGGCGGCAGCGTGGCCGAGAACATGACGGTCTGCCGCTCCTTGGGCATGTACGACACGATTTTCATGATGTCGTCGCTGAAACCCATGTCAAGCATGCGGTCGGCCTCGTCGAGAATCAGACACTCCACGTGCGAGAGGTCGATGCCGCTGTTCTGCAAGTGGGAAATCATGCGCCCGGGCGTGGCGATGACCACGTCCGACCCCAGCAGCATGCCACGCTTCTGCACGTCCCAGCCCTTGCCGTCGCCGCCGCCGTAGACGACGGTAGTCGAAACGGGCAGGTAGTAGGAAAAGCCCTGGAACTGCTGGTCGATCTGCTGCGCCAGCTCGCGCGTGGGCACGATGATGACCGACTTGATGACGTTGTCGGGGTTGCCCTCGATGAGCAGCCGGTTCAAGAGCGGCAGCGTATAGGCCGCGGTCTTGCCCGTACCGGTCTGCGCACAGCCGATGATGTCGCGCCCCGAGAGGATGACCGGAATGGTGTGCTCCTGCACGGGAGTCATCTCGCTGAAATTCATATCGTAGAGACCGTCGAGGATTTCATCCTCCAGGTCGAGTTCGTCGAATCGCATAACTGAATATTTAGTTTTCTGATTTTATTTCTTCTCCGAACAGCGTGGCCGAGGTACAGCCCGTGATGCGCACACG
The DNA here is from genome assembly GCA_029059935.1 of Alistipes sp. Lineage (GTDB taxonomy): Bacteria > Bacteroidota > Bacteroidia > Bacteroidales > Rikenellaceae > Alistipes. Next base: position 2,559 of record JAIDUZ010000078.1, on the reverse strand, counting down.
GACATAGTCGCCGATGCGGTGCGCGCCGCGGTCGAAGACCACCACCTTGTTCTGCGACGTGCGGCCCGAGAGCTGGCCGGGGTCGCGTTTCGAAACGCTCTCGACCAGCACTTCGAATTCCTTGCCCACGTCGCGGAGATAGCTTTCGCGCCCCAGTTCGTTCTGCAAGGCGATGATCTCCTGCAAGCGCCGCGACTTCACCTCGTCGGGCACGTCGTCGGGCAGATGCTTCGACGCGAAGGTGCCGGGCCGCTCCGAATACTTGAACATGAAGGCGAAGTCGTAGCCCACCTCGCGCATGAGCGAAAGGGTCGCGGCGTGCTCCTCCTCGGTCTCGCCCGAAAATCCGGCTATGAGGTCGGTGGTGACGGCGCAGTCGGGCATCCAGCGCCGGATGGCGGCGATGCGGTCGAGGTACCACTCGCGCGTATACTTGCGGTTCATGCGTTCCAGCATCGACGTGGCGCCCGACTGGGCCGGCAGATGGATCGCACGGCAGATGTTGGGCATCGAGGCCATGACTTCCAGCAGGCGGTCGCTCATGTCCTTGGGATGCGACGTGGCGAAGCGCACGCGCAGCAGGGGCGAAACCTCGGCCGTGCGCCGCACCAGCTCGGGGAAGTCGACTTCGCCGGAGCGGTAGGAATTGACGTTCTGCCCCAGCAGCGTGACCTCGCGGTAACCGTTGTCGAAGAGCGAACGCACCTCGGCGAGGATGGTCTCGGGGTCGCGGCTGCGCTCGCGGCCGCGGGTGTAGGGCACCACGCAGTAGGAACAGAAGTTGTTGCACCCGCGCATGATGGAGACGAAAGCGCTGACGCCGTTCTTGTCGAGCCGCACGGGAGCGATTTCGGCATAGGTCTCCTCGGTGGAGAGCAGCACGTTGACCCCCTTGCCGCCCGCCTCGGCCTCGCGCACCAGGCGCGGCAGGTCGCGGTAGGCATCGGGCCCGGCGACGACGTCGACGCCCGCAGGTCCTTCGAGCAGCTCCTCTTTCAGCCGTTCGGCCATGCAGCCGAGGATACCGACGACGAGCGACGGCTTGTCTTTCCGCAGCCGCTTCATCTCGGCCAGCCGGCCCCGGATGCGCTGCTCGGCATTGTCGCGGATGGAGCAGGTGTTGATGAGGATGACATCGGCCTCCTCCGCCCGTTCGGTATGGACATACCCCTCCTGCTGCATGAGCGACACCACGATTTCCGAATCGCCGACGTTCATCTGGCAGCCGTAGGTCTCGACATAGAGCCTGCGGCCGGCACCCGAAAGGGGACGCAAAGAATTTACACTGAAGTTCAAAGTGAAAAGTGAAAGGTGAAAGGAGGATTAAACGTTTTGACAGATTCTTCGCTTCGCTCGGAATGACACGCAGCCGTGTTACTCCGCCTGTATCTCGTTCTTGTCGGGGAACTGCTTGAAGCCCTCGCCGAACGTTTCGTAGGCATCGGTCACGACGACGAAGGCCCGCGGGTCGATCTCCTTGATTTTGTGCTGCACCTGGCGCACCTCCTTGCGGCTGACGACCAGGAAAATCATGTCGCGGGCGGCATCGGTGTACATGCCCCGCGACTTGATGTAGGTGGCACTGCGGTCGAGGTCCCCGATGATGAACTTCTTGAGCTGGTCGTGGTGGTCGCTGATGATGAAGAGCAGCTTGTCGTACGACGCACCGTCGAGCATGTAGGCCACCACGCGCGACGAAGCGTAAATCATCAGCAGCGAATAGAGCGTGAGCATCCAGCCGCTGGACGACGCTGCGCCCGTACCGAGCCCGAAGCCGATGACGGCCAGACCCGACAGCACGACGAATCCGTCGGCCAGGAAAATGCCTGTCGAGAAGCGGATGCCGCAGAATTTCTGCAACAGCATGCCCACGATGTCGGTGCCGCCCGTGGTGGCTTGCTGGCGCACGACGATGCCCTGCCCCACGCCCACCAGCACGGCACCCATGATGCAGGTCAGCAGCAGGTCGTTCGAGAGGTCGAGGTGACCGTTCAAAAGCAGCGCGGGGTCGAGCGACCGCACGGCCTCCTCCGTAGGATAGACCAGCCGCGTGAGGATGTTCATGAAACCGGGCGTATAGAGCGCCGCCATCACGGTGCGCATGCCGAACTGCCCGCCGAAGACGAGCAGGGCCGTGAGCATGAGCGGCACGTCGAACATGTAGCCGAACGTACCGACCTGAATCGAGGGGAAGATGTTGTGCAGGACGATGCCCATGCCGTAGACACCGCCCGGAACGAAGTTGTAGGGATTGATGAAGAGCACGAAACCGGCGCCCATGATCGAGCAGCCCACGAAAATCAGTATCCACGAGCGCCACCACGCCCACGAGCCCATCGGTTCGAGCAAAGTTCTGGCATCCATAACAATTGTAGTATTGGGATGCAAAATTAAGCATTTAAAATGAAAAAGGCAATTCCATCTTCGGCGCGGCCGAATCCTCCGCCGCACCGCCCAACTCCGCGAAAAGGAGCCCGCCCCAAGACAGCCGGCACCCGGCCGCAACGGAGCACATCGGAAGCCAGGTCCCCAAACTACAAGACGAGACACACTCCGCCC
>JAIDUZ010000077.1 GCA_029059935.1 Alistipes sp. | reverse complement strand
AAAATGTTTTGTTTTAAATCTTTAGCTCTAATCTCAAAGGTATTGTTTGAAATCACTCTCCGAAGAGAGTGGGAAAACTTTAGCTGCTCAAATACTTCAAAGAACGCCGTTCGATATATTGCTATAAAGAACTATTCTGTTTCTGTCGGAGGGTCGCCCCTCTCGGTTCCGACCGCCGCTTTCGCAGAGCGGAAAGTGGTGCAAAGGTAAGAACCTTTTTTGAAACCACCAAATCTTTTCGGAAGATTTTTCGAAAATTTTTCAGAACCTGTCGCTGCTTCGCTCCCGGCCTGAGCGGCCTTGTCCGAAGCGGGTGCAAAGGTAAATCAAATTTCGGAAACTCCAAAAAATCCGGAACCTTTTTTCAAAACTTTTTCAGAACCTGTCGTCGCTCCGGAGCATTGCTTTCTCTCTCGAAGCGGGTGCAAAGATAAGCGTTTCCAAACGTTATTTCCAAATATTTCCGGCACTTTTTTACAACACTTTTCCGTTCGTTTTTACACCCGGCTATAAGTCAGCAAGTTAATTACAAAAAATTTTTACTATCTTTGTTCCCGCAGCCGCAGCCGACACTGCGGATCGACCGCGAAATCGCACACAAGGAACCGATATGATGAAATCCTTATTATATATAGGTATATTTTTCGGCTTGTCCGCATGCGTTCGCAGCGCGCAGCCGCTCCGTTCGGGCGACCTCTTGTTCCAGGTCGGACAGGAGTCGGCCATGAGCGGCGCCATCGCTGCTGCCACTGGCAGGAACGAGGAGTTGAAATTCACCCACGTAGGAATCGCCGTCATCGGCGACCGGGCCGACTCCGTGTTGGAGGCCACCTCCGACGGCGGCGTGCGCATGACTGCGTTGCAGGAGTTTTTGGACAAATCGGGTCGCATCGACGGCCGGCCCCTGGTCGTTGCAAAGCGTCTTAAGGACACTGCCGGCATCGCAGCCTCCGTCCGCCGCGCCCGCACATTCCTCGGACAGCCCTACGACTACTCCTACCGTCCCGACAACGGACGCATGTATTGCAGCGAGCTGGTGTGGGAAAGCTACCTCGGCTCCGACGGCGTCCGCATCTTCCCGGCCCGGCCCATGAACTTCTGCGCCGCCGACGGGTCGATGCCCCGGTTCTGGACCGAATTGTTCGGCCGGTTGGGCGAAGAGATTCCCGAGGGCGTCCCGGGCACCAACCCCAACGACATGGCACGGGACAGCACCTTGACCGAAATCTGTCGTTGGTTCTGACGGTCTCCGAAGCGCTCCGACACAACGAATACCCCGGCCCCGCTCCGAATCCGCCAGCGATTCAGACAATCCGTTCGACCGTGATGTCGGGCGCCTCGCGCAGCAGGTCGACAAATTCGTTCTCTTCGGCCGCACCCTTGGCCCGAATCACCAGCGTAGCCCGATAAACCGTCACCGCATCCTGGCGCCCGGTCTCCACTTCATAGGAGATTACCGTATATTTCGATGTCCGCAGACGGTTGAACATGGCTTCGACCGCTTCCCGGCGCGCCGACGAGTAGACTATCAAAGTGCGTTTGCGGCCCAGCCCGCCGAAAAACAAGGTCAGCGCCTCCAGTCCGAACAGTGTCAGCAGCGTCGCCGCTCCCGCCAGCACATACATGTGGGCGCCGGCCGCCAGACCGATGCCGGCCGTGGCCCAAAGACTCGCCGCCGTGGTCAGTCCGCGCACCAGCTGACGGTGCAGAATAATGGTTCCGGCTCCGATGAAACCGATGCCGCTCACCACCTGCGCAGCGATGCGGCCCGGGTCGAAGCGCACATCGCCGTGCGTCGCGAGCAACTCCGCAAAACCATACTGCGATACGACCATCATCAGCGCGCTGCCCAGCGCCACCAGAAAATGGGTCCGGAAACCCGCATCCTTCACTCTGTATTCGCGGTCCAGTCCGATGACCGTGCCGCACAGCCCGGCCACACAGAGCCGCCAGACAAAATTCCACTCCATAACCGATTGTTTTGGCGGGCCGAAACCGGCCTTATGCAAAAATAGGAATTATTCCGTCAAAAAGCACACCGAACGGCAAAAAGACGCCGAAGTATCAAAACACAAAATGTCATCCCGAAGCACCGGCCCAAATGCCGGTTGCCTTGTAAGCGCAGCGAAACCACCCTCTTCCGAAACAGGCCACCCACTTCGCGCTGCCCTCTCCCCAATTTATCGGTATGCCCCACGCAACTTCACCGGCTCCCGGGTCGGCGCCATCCCTGCAATAACAAGCGGACGACGGATTCCCCCCCCCTGCGCCGCAAGGAGCTCCGGAAAACCGCATCCGCACGCTCAAAAACCACACTCGCCCATATAAGCCGTTGTTTTCCGGCTAACATACAAAAAAACAGCCGGGACAACTCGCGTCGTCCCGGCCGGCCAAGCGGTCGCCCGCTTATTTAACTGCTTTAACTATTGCTTCGAATGCCTTCGGCTCGTTCATCGCCAGGTCGGCCAGAACCTTGCGGTTCAGAGCGATACCCTTGGTGTTGAGCTTGCCGATAAACTGCGAATAGGTCATTCCCTGCGCGCGGACAGCGGCGTTGATACGCGTGATCCACAGCGAACGGAACGTCCGCTTCTTGAGCTGGCGGTGTGCATAGGCAAACTGCAAGCCCTTCTCGACCGTGTTTTTCGCTACGGTCCAAACGTTTCCCCTGGAGCCGAAATTGCCTTTGGCAAGTTTCAGCACTTTCTTTCTACGTGCGCGGGACGCAACGGCATTGACTGAACGTGGCATAGTCTGAAATGTTTTTGAGAGCTGTCAGCGACGCGGTTCTCCCGCGTTCTTCGGGGCTGATTCGCTCCGGTTGATAAAATTCCGCCCGGATTATTTTACGAGCAGGTTCTTGATTTTGGCCTCGTCGGCCGCAGAAACGGTACCCGAATAGCAGAGGTTGCGCTTCTGTTTCGTCGTCTTTTTGGTCAGGATGTGACTGTGATAAGCGTGTTTACGCTTGATCTTTCCTGTGCCGGTGAAGGTAAAACGCTTCTTCGCTGCGGCATTGGTTTTCATTTTCGGCATTGTCGTAAACAGTTAATTAGTTAAACATAGCCCGCAAAAGTACGAAAAATTTCACATTCCGCAATCGGAAAAGGCCTCTTTTTTCCGCCTGCCGACCGAAAAAAAGCAGTTCGTCGTTCCGCATCGGCTCCGGTCTCCCGGGCGATTCCCGAAATTCGGGCTGCGATAAATTTGTTTCGCATCCGTTTTTTTCGTATCTTCACTTCTCGATTCGGAAGAATCGCATCACACCAAAGCGTTACCGTTCTTATGTCCGTATTCTCGTTTTTCGGCGGCGGCCGTTCCAAAAAGCCCGCCTACCCTACCGATACTTTCACCGCACGCGACGGCAGCGAGGTGACTTTCACGTTCTTCAAGCATGCGTCGCTGGCCATCGACGCCGGGCCCGGGCGCCGCATCTACATCGACCCCGTCGGGTCGCTGGCCGACTATTCGGCGCAGCCCAAGGCCGACCTTATTCTCGTCACCCATTCGCACGACGACCACTTCGACCGGACCGCCATCGAGCGGCTCGCCACCTCCAAAACCGACATCCTCTGCGACCGCACCGTCGCCGAGACATTCGACATGGAGTGCTACGTCATGCGGCCCGGGAGCATCGCCACACCGCGCGACTACGTCCGCATCGAGGCCGTCGCCGCCTACAACACCACCGACGGCCGCCTCAAGTTCCACCCCAAGATGCGCGAGGACTGCGGTTATCTGCTCACGGTCGGAGGCACACGCATCTATATCGCCGGCGACACCGAGCCCACGCCCGAGATGAAGGCCCTGCGCGACATCGACATCGCGTTCCTGCCCGTCAACCAGCCCTATACCATGACCGTCGACCAGACCGTGGAGGTCGTCCGCGTCATGAAACCGCTGATTTTCTATCCCTACCACTACGGTCAGGTCGACGAGAAGACCGACATCGAGCGGCTCGTCCGCGAGGTCGAGGCCCTCAATCTCACCGAAATACGCATCCGGCCCTTGGAATAATCCGGGCGTAACCCGCACCATTCCGGGTGCGGCACCCCGACACATATTCAATAGGGATTAATTCCTCGTCACCCGGCTGTGGGCGGTCGCGTAAAGCGCGAGCCGGGCAACGAAGAATCTGTAACTTGCAATATCAAAACCCCGTTCTTAACGGGGCGTCATTCTGAGAAGCATAGCGACGGAGAATCTGTTTCCCATCTCTCCATTCCAAGGAGTTTTTCTTCTTTCCCGCCTTTTTCGCGCCACACCGCACTTGTCTTTTTTCTCGTTGCCCGGCTCGCGCTTTGCGCGACCGCCCCCAGCCGGGCAACGAAAGAATTGGTTAGTCTTAAGAAAAAGAAATTCCGCCCCGATGTCGAAGCCGTCAGCGGAGGAGGGACTAAAAGCGTCAGCGCAGGGGCCGGTTTGTTTACAAACCCGCGAATAGGCGCCCGGAGCAGCGTTAGGACCTCCGCAGCAGGCGAAGACAGTCGGAAGGAGAGGTTTTTGCGCCGCTTTTTGCCGGTACAAAAAGCGGCAAACAATAAGAGGAGGAGAACGACAAGCGTAGTGCAGTCAAAAATCTATAATATGATTAATCGCAAAACCCGACTCTTAGCCGGGCGTCATTGCGAGGGCCGCAGGCCCGTGGCAATCTGAATAAGCGTAAAGGCCTCCAGCAAGCCATACCTCGCAAGGAGGAGGAAAACAAGCGAAGCGCAGTTAATCTGAACACACCTTGTAACAAGGAGACGCCAACAAGCAC
>JAIDUZ010000076.1 GCA_029059935.1 Alistipes sp. | reverse complement strand
CAACATTCGTTTGATTAAGGTGTGTCCTTTTGTTGCCCGGCTGGGGGCGGTCGCGCAAAGCGCGAGCCGGGCAACGAGGAAACATATAATATTGGGGATGCCGTGTCGGGGGATGAGGGGGATGTATGGCCGGATTGCCAGTGTGACGCTCCGATTAGAGATGCGTTCCTTGGACGCAGGAACACCGAAAACATATGGATGGGATGGGTTTGTGAGAATGATTTTTGATATGGGCCCAATAAATCCGTGCATTTTGCGTTTTGGATGTAAAACACTAATTTTGCGATACGGAAGCACCCGTTTCCGTCGAGCCGAAGGCAGGGACCGAGGGAATCGGACCCGCGGACCGAAAAAAAGGAATTTCATTCGGGCCCGGACCTTTCCGGGAGCGGATCGGAAGACCGGCCGGGAGACGCGGGGAACTGCCGGGGCGGGAAACCCGCATACAAACCGAACGTTATGGTCAAAATACTCTGGGTAGACGATGAAGTCGAACTGCTGCGTCCGCATGTTCTTTTTCTGCGGGGAAAGGGCTACGAAGTCGAGACCTGCAACAACGGCTACGACGCCATAGACATGGCGGCCGAAGGAGCCTACGACCTGATTATCCTCGACGAGATGATGCCCGGCATGACGGGACTTGAGACCCTGCCCAAAATCAAGGACGTGCGCCCCACCACGCCGGTCATCATGGTGACCAAGAGCGAGGAGGAGAACATCATGGACAAGGCCGTGGGTTCGAAGATAGCCGACTACCTTATCAAGCCGGTCAACCCTAATCAGGTGCTGCTCTCGATCAAGAAAATCGTGCACTCGCAGCAGCTGGTGACCGAACGCACCACAGCCGACTACCGCTCGGAGTTCGGACGCATCTCGCAGTCGCTGCAAATGGCCGACACGTTCCAGGACTGGTGCTCGCTCTACCGGCGGCTCACGTCGTGGGAGCTCGAACTGGAAGATTCGACCGACCGGAGCATCAAGGAAGTGCTCGCCTACCAGAAGACCGAAGCCAACCAGGAATTTTCGAAATTCGTGCGGCGCAACTATTACGGCTGGATCAACCGCCGCTCGGACGACACCCCCGTGATGTCGCACACGCTGATGCGCTCGCGCATATTCCCGGTGGCCGACGAGAACGCGAAGACGACGCTGCTGCTCATCGACAATTTCCGCTACGACCAGTGGCGGGCCATCTCCTCGCTGCTGCACGGCCACTACGACGTGGCGGCCGAAGACTTCTACTGCGCCATCCTGCCCACGGCGACGCAATATGCCCGCAACGCCATATTCGCGGGGCTGATGCCGCTGGCCATCGACCGGCTGATGCCCGACAAGTGGCTCAACGACAACGAGGAGGGCGGCAAGAACCAATATGAAGAGGAATTCCTGCGGCGCCTGATGGCGCAGAACGGCAAACAATGGAAGTTCTCATTCGACAAGCTGGTGCGGCCCGAACAGGGGCGGCGCCTGGTGGACAACATACAGAAGGTCTACGATGCCGACTTCTCGGTCATCGTCTACAACTTTCTGGACATCCTTTCGCACGCCCGCACCGAGACCGACATCATCCGCGAACTGACCGAAGACGAAGCGGCTTTCCGCTCGCTGACGCGCTCGTGGTTCGAACACTCCGACCTCTACACGATACTGAAGCTGCTGGCCGAACGGGGCCACACGGTGGTCATCACCTCGGACCACGGCACCATCCGCGTGGACAACCCGGTGCGCGTGACGGGCGACCGCGAGACATCGGCCAACCTGCGCTACAAGACGGGCCGCAACCTGGCCTACAACTCGCGCGAAGTGTACGAAGTGCACCGTCCCGAAGACATCCAGCTGCCGTCGAGCAACCTGACGTCGAGCTACATATTCGCCTACAACACCGATTTCCTGGTCTATAACAACGATGCCAACCGCCACATCCGCTACTACCGCAACACGTTCCAGCACGGCGGCATATCGATGGAAGAGATGCTCGTGCCCTATCTGGTATTGAAACCCAAGCAATGAAAACCATACACATCACCTCGCAGGAAGAACTGCCCCAGGCGGCCCGGGCCGTCGTGGAACTGCTGGGCCGCCGCACCGTGGTGGCGCTGCACGGCGGAATGGGCGCCGGCAAGACCACGCTGGTCCGCGAAATAGCCGCCCAGCTGGGCAGCGCCGACACGGTGACGAGCCCCACGTTCGCCATCGTCAACCAATACAAGGGCGAAGCGAACCGCCGCATCTGCCACTTCGACTTCTACCGCATAGAAGACCCGCGCGAAGCCTTCGACCTGGGCTACGAAGAATATTTCTACTCGGGCGACATCTGTCTCGTAGAGTGGCCCGAGAAAATCGAAGCGCTGCTGCCCGACGACACCATACGCGTACGCATCACGGCGGACGGCCCCACGGCCCGGACGTTCGAGATAGAGTGAAATTAAAATCGGCGTTCTGCGACGGACACGGAACAGCGGAACAAGTTCCGCTTCTGCTGTGGCGGCTCGGCAATTCGCCAAGGCATAGCTCGAACAAGTCGGGCTTTGCGCTCGGCTTATCGAAAACGTTTGTAAAACCCCGCTCTTAGCGGGGCGCCCCGGCCGGGCCCCGCAAACCGTCCGCCCCGGACATGAACCTGAATTGTGAATTTTGAATTTTGAATTTTGAATCATATTGCCCCATGCAAGAATACATCTCCAAACAACAACGGATTCTGCGCCCGGCAGAACAGATTTTTGCGGCCGTCAGCCGTTTCGACAACCTCACGCCGGCGGTGGCCGACCGGGTGGAAGAGTGGCAGGCCGACGAAGAGCACTGCTCGTTCAAGGCCAAAGGCTTCACGGTCAAGCTCCGCATGGCGGAACGCGTCGAACCCAAACATGTGAAGATAGTGGGCGACGAGGGCGGCGTACCTGTCGATTTCGCCTTCTGGATTCAGCTGCACAAAGTGTCGGACACCGACACGCGCCTGCGGCTGGTGCTGCACGTCGAACTGAACATGATGATGAAGATGATGATCGGCAGCAAACTCCAAAGCGCCGTAGACCAGATCGCCGAGGGAATCGCCAAGGCGATGAACTCCTGAAAAGTGAGAGGTGAAAAGTGAAAGGTGAAAGGTTGCATGCCTTTCACTTTTCCCTTTTAACCTTTCACTTCGAGAAGCGTTTCCGCGACGCGGCGGATGGTGGGGAAAGAGGATGCGGCGCGGGCGGCGAACTCCCCGGGCGCGCACCACACGACCTGTTCGATGCCCTCCTCGGTCTGCGGCACGAGGGAACGGCCGCCCCGGGTGCGGAGGAGGAACCAGTGCGTCCGTTTGAGCTCCCAGCGCTTGGTCTTCGGGAACCAATAGGCGTGCCATGTGGCGCAGAGGGACGCGGCGACCTCGGCCTCCACGCCGGTCTCTTCGAGAATCTCGCGCACGGCGCACGCTGCCGGCTCCTCGCCGGGCTCGATATGCCCTTTGGGCAGGTCCCAACGGTCGTTGCGCCGAATCATCAACCTTTCGCCGGCAGCATTCGTCACGACGCCGCCGGCCGCCTCAACCACGGTGAAATCGGCGGCGAAGCGGGCGAACGCCGCATCGGGGTCGGGCGCAACGATGAAGACCGTGTTGCTTGTTTCGAGAAAATTGACTATCTTGTCACGACTAACCTCTCCGGTCTCGGCCGGCGCGAAGACGAAAGCGTCGCGAACGGGCGGCTCGGCGACGAAAAACACCGACTTGTCGGCGAAATGGACGGCATGCTGCATGACAGGGAGGATTGGGCGGGACGAAGATACGCAATAAAATAAGGAAACCTCAACCGAAATGAAAAAAATCATCCTCCTTATGGCTATGGCAGCTGCGGGGCTCGGCGGATGCGGCAAGCGTCCGGCGCCCCTGACCATCGACAACGCGCTGACGGCCGACGAAATTGCGGCCGGACGCCTCACGCCCGAAGTGATGTGGAAGATGCGGCGCGCAGGGTCGTCGTCGCTCTCGCCCGACGGCGGGCGGCTGCTCTATGCTGCGACCGACTACGACATGACCGAAAACCGCGGCGTGACGTCGCTGTGGACCCAGGAGATGGCGACGGGCGAATGCCGGGCGCTGACCGGTCCGGAGTCGAACAACCACTCGCCGCAATGGTCGGCCGACGGCCGGCACGTGTGGTTCCTCTCCGACCGCAGCGGCACGACGCAGGTGTGGCGCATGCGAGCCGACGGCACGGGAGCGGAACAAGTGACGGGAAGCGGCGACGGCGAAGGGATACCCGAGGTGGAAGGCTTCGGCGTGAGCCCCGACGGCAAACATATCTGGTGGGTGCAGACCGTACATGTGGCGGCGCGCAAGTCGTCGGACGTCCATGCCGACCTGCCCAAGTCGAAAGCCCGCATCTACGACGACCTGATGGTCCGCCACTGGGACTACTGGGACGAAGGCGACTACCGCCACATCTTCGTGGCCGAGCTGGGCGGCGGTCTGGTGACGGGCGGCACGGACATCATCGGAGCCGACGCGGCGTGGGACGCCCCGCTGGCCCCCTATTTCGACATGGCCGAGATTGCCTGGAACCATGCCGGCACGATGCTGGCCTACACCTGCAAACCGCTGACGGGAACGGAGTATGCCGAATCGACCGACTCGGACATCTTCGTCTACGACCTGACGACGGGCAAGACCGCGAACATCTGCAAGCCCCGCACGGGCAACCGCACGGAGTGTACGGATGACATATGCGAGCTCGTGGTCGAAATGCCGGGCTACGACAAATATCCGGTGTGGTCGCCCGACGACCTGCACATCGCCTTCCGCTCGATGCGCCGTGCGGGCAACGAATCGGACAAGGAACGCCTCTTCGTCTACGACTGCCGCACGGCCGAAATGCACGACCTGACCGCCACGTTCGACTACAACGCTCTGAACGTGGTGTGGGACGACGACCGCACGCTCCGCTTCATCGCCCCGATCGAAGCGACGCATCAGATATGCCGCGTGCGGCTGCCCGAGCCGGGCGCCACGTGCGGCACGTCCGAGGTCGAGGTGCTGACCCGCGGCGACCACGACATCAACGCCTTTACGACGGCCGGGGGCCGGACGGTGGCCGAAGTCTGCACCATCTCGATGGCCACCGAATTCTTCGAAGCGGGAGCCGACGGCGCGCTGACGCGGATTTCGAAAATCAACGACCCGATATACGATGCCGTGAAGATGGGCGAGGTGCAAAAACGCTGGGTGACGACCACCGACGGCAAGCGGATGCTGACGTGGGTGATTCTGCCGCCCGACTTCGACCCGACGCAGAAATATCCGGTGCTGCTCTACTGCCAGGGCGGTCCGCAGAGCGTGGTGTCGCAGTTCTGGAGCTACCGCTGGAACTTCCAGCTGATGGCGGCGCAGGGCTACATCGTCGTGGCGCCCAACCGCCGCGGCCTGCCCTCGTTCGGGCAGGAGTGGCTCGACCAGATTTCGGGCGACTACTCGGGTCAGAACATCCGCGACTACCTCGCGGCCGTCGACGACGTGGCCCGCGAGCCGTGGGCCGACGAGACCCGCATGGGCTGCGTGGGCGCCTCGTACGGCGGTTACTCGGTCTACTACCTGGCGGGCTGCCACGAGAAGCGCTTCAAGGCTTTCGTGGCCCACTGCGGCATCTTCGACTTCGACTCGATGTACGGCCAGACGGAAGAGCTGTGGTTCGTGAACAACGACTACGGCGGCCCCTACTGGGACGACCGCAACGCGGTGGCGCAGCGCTCCTACGCCCATTCGCCGCACAAATATGCGGAAAAGTGGGACACGCCGATACTTATCGTGACGGGCGAAAAGGACTATCGCATCCCCTACACCCAGTCGCTCGAAGCCTTTACGGCGGCGCGCGTACGCGGCATTCCGGCGCGGCTGGTGGAGTTCGAAGACGAAGCGCACCAGGTGTTCAAACCGCAGAATTCGCTGGTGTGGAACCGCGAATTCTTCGGCTGGCTGGACAAATATGTGAAGCAACGATAACCGATGGAAACACCGCCCGCATTTTCGGGGCGGAACAGCGAGGAGCGCCGGCAACAGCCGGCGCTCCTCGCTGTTCGGACGACACCCTTACCATCGGTTGCCCTTGCGGCTGTTGCGGGGAAGACGGGACCCCGCCGGAGAAAAGGCGGGAGAGAGGCTCCCGACGGATGGCGGGGCGAAGCGAAAAGAGAGGAGGGGAGCGAAGAGAGGAGGGGGTGCAAAAAGTGAAAAAAAGAGCCGGAAAAGGACGGAAACGACACCCGGA
>JAIDUZ010000075.1 GCA_029059935.1 Alistipes sp. | reverse complement strand
TTGGGAGGGGCTTCGGTCGGAGTGCCGAAGGATTCGAATCCTCGAACCGTCGGTACATCAATGTATATAAACGTCTTATTATTTTCACTCGCTGCCGCAGGCCGGTCCGGACTTAGCGTAAAAATTACAATAAGATAACCGGAGAGGAACGGGCGGAAAAAGAGGAAAGGGACGGAAGACGAAGAGACTGCGGAGCGGGAAGAAAGGAGACAAAACGGAAGCACCGGGAAAAACGACGCAGAACAGACGGCGGAACAGTTAGCGTAAAAAAGACTGTAAGGATTGTTTTTCCGGCCGGAATTGCTTAACTTTACAATCACAACCCCGACCGCCAAACTCCCGACCATGTCCGTACAGACGAACCAATCGCTCTCGGTCGACTGCGCCGTCTTCGGATTCGACGGCCGGTCGCTCAAGGTGCTGCTCATCGAACGCCGCGACTACAACCCCGAAACGCATCTCGACCGGATGAAACTGCCGGGAGCCATGATTCAGGAAAACGAGACGCTGCCCGAAGCGGCGAACCGGGTGCTGGCCGAAGCGACGGGGCTGCGAGAAATCTACCTCAAACAGATGGAGATATTCTCCGACCCCGACCGCGTGACGGGCGAAGAACTGGCCTGGATAAACCGCAGCCACGGCATACGCACCGAACGCGTGGTGACGGTGGGCTACTACGCCCTGGTGAAACTCGACCGCCGCATGATGGCCTACACCTCGGAAAAACGGGCCCAATGGGTGGAGGTGGAGTCGATACAACGCCTGGCGATGGACCACAAACAGATTCTTTCGACGGCGCTGGGCCACCTGTGCCGCGAGATGCTGCAATCGCCCGCGGCGTTCGAACTGCTGCCGCGCAAATTTACGATCCGCCAGCTGCAAAACCTCTATGCGGCGGTCCTGGGCATCGAAATCGACAACCGCAACTTCCGCAAGAAAATCCTCGGCTCGGGCTTCCTGCTCCCCACCGACGAACGCGAAAAGGGCGTGTCGCACAAACCGGCGCGCTACTACACCTTCGACAAGACGGCCTACAAACGGGCGCTGAAAGAGAAGCTGCGACTGGGATTCATCAACAACTGGCGATATTGAAAAACGACAAACATAAACCGGCCGGCGGACAGCAAGCCGTACGAACCCCGGCAAACCGCATTCCGGGAACCGCCGCCCTCCGGCCACGACTCCGACAACCGAAACAACCGAATAAATCATGAAAACCTTAGGCATAGACATCGGCTCCTCGTCGGTGAAAGTCTCGCTCCTCGACGTGGAGACGGGAGCCTGCGTCGCTTCGTCGACCAACCCCTCGCAGGAGATGCGCATCGACGCCCCCCGAACGGGCTGGGCCGAACAAGACCCGGAAATGTGGTGGCACTACGCCACGGAAGGCATCCGCAAGATAGCCGCGGAGCACCCGATGAGCGACGTACGGGCCATCGGCATCACCTATCAGATGCACGGCCTGGTGTGCGTGGACAAGGCGGGCAAGCCGCTGCGCAAGGCCATCATCTGGTGCGACTCGCGCGCGGTGGAAATAGGTGCCGAAGCGCTGGAACGCATAGGCCGCGACTACTGTCTGGAACATGCGCTCAACTCGCCGGGCAACTTCACGGCCTCGAAGCTGGCCTGGGTGAAGCGCAACGAACCGGAGCTCTTCGACCGCATCGACCGCTTCATGCTGCCGGGCGACTACATGGCCTACCGCCTGTCGGGCGAAATATCGACCACGGTCAGCGGACTCTCGGAACAAATCCTGTGGGACTTCAAGGAAGAGCGCCGCGCCGACTTCGTGGCCGACTGCTACGGAATCCCCCACGCGATGATTCCCGACGCCGGAGTCTCGATAGGCATCGGCGGCCGCACCAACGCGGAGACGGAAGCCCTGCTGGGCATCCCGGCCGGCACGCCGATCAGCTACCGTGCGGGCGACCAGCCCAACAACGCGTTCTCTCTGAACGTGATGGAAGCGGGCGAGATAGCGGCGACGGGCGGCACGAGCGGTGTGGTATACGGCGTGGTCGACACGCCGAAAGCCGACCCCAAGTCGCGCGTGAACACCTTCGTGCATGTGAACCACACGCCGCAGAACCCCCGCTACGGCATTCTGCTGTGCATCAACGGCACGGGCATCCTCAACTCGTGGGTGCGCCGCCACATAGCGCAGGAGAAGATAAGCTATGCGGAGATGAACGACCTGGCGGCGCAGGCTCCGGCGGGCTGCGAGGGGCTGCTGATGCTGCCGTTCGGCAACGGAGCCGAACGCATGCTGGAAAACCGCTGCACGGGAGCCGCCGTGGAAGGCATCGACCTGAACCGCCACACCACGGCGCATCTGCTGCGGGCGGCGCAGGAGGGAATAGCCTGCTCGTTCCGCTACGGAATCGACATCATGCGCACGCTGGGACTGCGCCCCGACGTGATACGCGCGGGACGGGCCAACCTGTTCCTCTCGCCGCTGTTCCGCCGCACGCTGGCGACGCTGACCGGGGCCCGCATCGAACTGTTCGACACCGACGGTGCGCTGGGAGCTGCCCGCGGAGCTGCGCTGGGAGCCGGGCTCTACCGCACGCGCGAAGAAGCCTTCGCCTCGCTCCGCCGGCTGGAGACGATAGAACCCGACGCAGCCGACCGCGAAGCGCTGGAAGCCGGGTACGAACGCTGGAAGAGAGCGCTGGAAGCCCGACTGAAAAATTAAGCATCAAAAATCAGGTTCAAAACGCCGACGGCTTCTGCCGTTCCCCGGTTCCACCGGGGCGCGGGGCCCGGCTCGCGCTTGCAGCGCGACCGCCCCAGCCGGGCTCATGAAAGGACCTGCGAAAGAACCTGCGTGAATGTGAACTATTTTTAATAAAACAACTCTAAAACTCTTACGACAATGGCAAAGACCTATTTCCCCACCGTGGGCAAGATTGCATTCGAAGGCACGGCCTCGAAGAACCCGATGACATTCCGCTACTACGAACCCGAACGCGTAGTGAAAGGCCGCAAGATGAAAGACTGGCTGCGCTTCTCGATGGCCTGGTGGCACACCCTCTGCGCCGAAGGCGGCGACCAGTTCGGCGGCGGCACGAAGAAGTTCCCCTGGAACGAAGCGGCCGACCCCGTCGAGCGCGCCAAGGCGAAGATGGACGCGGGATTCGAATTCATGCAGAAGATGGGCATCGAATACTACTGCTTCCACGACGTGGACCTGGTGGACGAAGACCCCGATCCGGCCAAATATGAGGCCAACCTGCGCGAAATCGTAGCCTACGCCAAGCAGAAGCAGGCAGAGACGGGCATCAAACTGCTGTGGGGCACGGCCAACGTATTCTCGAACGGCCGCTACATGAACGGAGCCTCGACGAACCCCGACTTCGACACGGCGGCCCGCGCGATGCTGCAAATCAAGAACGCCATCGACGCCACGATCGAACTGGGCGGCGAGAACTACGTATTCTGGGGCGGCCGCGAAGGCTACATGTCGCTGCTGAACACCGACATGAAGCGCGAGAAGGAACACATGGCCCGCATGCTGACCATGGCCCGCGACTATGCCCGCTCGAAGGGCTTCAAGGGCAACTTCCTGATCGAACCCAAGCCCATGGAACCGATGAAGCACCAGTACGACGTGGACACCGAGACGGTCATCGGCTTCCTGCGCGCCCACGGTCTGGACAAGGATTTCAAGGTGAACATCGAAGTGAACCATGCGACGCTGGCGGGCCACACCTTCGAACACGAATTGCAGTGCGCCGTCGATGCCGGCATGCTGGGCTCGATAGACGCCAACCGCGGCGACTACCAGAACGGCTGGGACACCGACCAGTTCCCCATCGACCTCTATGAAATGGTGCAGGCGATGATGGTCATCGTACGCGGCGGCGGCCTGCAGGGCGGCGGCACGAACTTCGACGCCAAGACGCGCCGCAACTCGACCGACCCGGAAGACCTCTTCATCGCCCACATCGCAGCGATGGACGTGATGGCCCGGGCGCTGCTCATTGCGGCCGACCTGCTGGAGAACTCGCCCTACGAAAAGATGCTCAAGGAACGCTACGCCTCCTACGACGCCGGCGAAGGCAAGGCATTCGAAGAAGGCAAGCTGACCCTGGAACAAGTGGCCGAATATGCCCGCAAGCACGAACCCGCCCAGCACAGTGGCAAACAAGAGCTGTACGAAGCGATCGTGAACATGTACATCTAAACCTCCTTCCGTCCGGGGCGGGTGCGACACGCCCCGCCCCGGGCGTTTCCTACCGAACCGACCTAAAAACCAACCGACAAAATGACCAATCAACAAAACGGCAGCCGGCTCTATCTCTTCTCGATCGTGCTGGTAGCCATCATCGGAGGCCTGCTCTTCGGCTACGACACGGCCGTGGTCTCGGGTGCGGAAAAGGCGCTCGAAGCCTTCTTCCGCAACGGACTGGGCGACGCCTACACCAAAGGCTGGCACGGATTCACGGCGTCGAGCGCTCTGCTGGGCTGCGTGATCGGCGGTGCCATCTCGGGATTCATGGCCTCGCGCCTGGGCCGCCGCCGCTCGCTCATTGCGGCGGCCGTCATGTTCTTCGTATCGGCCGTGGGCTCGTGGTATCCCGAAAGCGGCATCCTGCCCTACGGCGAAGCGACGACCACGCTGCTCGTGATATTCAACCTCTACCGCATCCTGGGCGGCGTGGGCGTGGGCCTGGCCTCGGCCGTGGTGCCGATGTACATTGCCGAAATATCGCCGGCACGCATCCGCGGCACGCTGGTGTCGTGCAACCAGTTCGCCATCATCTTCGGCATGCTGGTGGTGTACTTCGTCAACTACCTGATACGCAACTCGCTGGGCGATACGGCCGAAGCCATACGCGTGGCCATGGAGACCATCGGCTGGCGCCGCATGTTCCTCAGCGAAGCCTTCCCGGCCGGCACGTTCGCCCTGCTGATTCTGCTGGTGCCGGAGACCCCGCGGTTCCTGGCGCTCAAAGGCAACGACGACCGGGCCTACCGCATCCTGGAACGCATAAACGGTGCGACCGAAGCCCGCTCGATTCTGAACGAAATCAAGAGCACGATTCATGAGAAACGCGAGAAACTCCTCACCTACGGTGCGGCGGTCATCGTCATCGGCGTGCTGCTCTCGTTCTTCCAGCAGGCCGTGGGCATCAACGTGGTGCTCTACTACGCACCCCGCATCTTCGAGAACATGGGCGCCACGGGCGACGCCTCGATGATGCAGACGGTGGTGATGGGCGTGGTGAACATCATCTTCACGGTGGTGGCCATCTTCACGGTCGACAAGGTGGGACGCAAACCGCTGCTCATCATCGGCTCGGCGGGCATGATGGTGGGCATGGCGGCCCTGGCGGCCCTCTCGTTCACCGACACGATAGGCATGGCGGCCCTGGTCTTCATCATCATCTACACCGCATCGTTCATGATGTCGTGGGGCCCGATCTGCTGGGTGCTCATCGCCGAAATCTTCCCCAACACCATCCGCTCGCAGGCCGTGGCCATCGCCGTGGCGGCACAGTGGATTTCGAATTTCGCCGTTTCGTCGACCTTCCACTCGCTGAGCGAATGGAGCATCGGCGGCACCTACTGCCTCTACGCGCTCGTATCGCTCGCCTCGGCCATCTTCGTATGGCGCTGGGTACCCGAAACCAAGGGCAAGACGTTGGAGGAGATGTCGAAATTGTGGAAGAAATAGAAAGCGCAAAGCATCTCGCATCCCGGTTCTTCATCATCAGTCACAAGCCGCGAACGTTGCAGTTCGCGGCTTGCGGTTTTCAGACCGCCAAAAACGGCACTGTCGACCGGCAACCGCACCCGCCCCGCCCCGAAATGCGGCAAGAAACGGGATTGCTCGCCAAAAGAAGGGCCGGACACCCCGAAATGCGCAACGAGATGCGGATTATTCACCGAAACAAAGGGCTGGAGGCCGAGACACAGCGGTACGAGGTGCGGACCGTTCGCTGGAACAAAGGGCACGGACGCCCCAACACAGCGGCACGAAGTGCGGATTAATCGCTGGAGCAAGGAATCCGAACACCCCAGCGGCACGAAGCGAGACCTCCGCTGCCCCGCCTTTCGGAAAGGAAGCGGGCCGCAAAGTCGAAAACGACGCCGAATTCCGCGCTGCCGGCACGACGATGCATGCCGCCGCAAATCATTTTTTTCAGTATTGAAAACAAAAGAATGATTAAAAAATTTTTAAATAACCCTCCCCGAAAGTTGGATTTTTATTCAAAAAAGTAGTAAAAATAATCGAAGAGACCATTTTTTCGATTCTCCCGTGTTCGACGAATGCGAGAATAAATTACATTTGTGTAACACTTTTCGAACGTCGGGCTCTTCGCCGCATGAAAAGACGACGTACAAAAAAAGCTGTCTCAACCTAATTATTAACCAATTTTTTCTTAAATGAAAAACTTTTCTCTCAAACTGCTCTTCACGATGGTGCTGAGCATGGGCTTTGCGCTCACCGCATCGGCCCAAAATTTGAGGGGGGGGGGGGTAAAACACGGTCAGGGCCCGCAGGTTTATGGGGCTTCGGTGGTGGACGGTGTATCTTGTCAACGTCACG
>JAIDUZ010000074.1 GCA_029059935.1 Alistipes sp. | reverse complement strand
GTCGACGGCCAGACCGCCGAGGACGGCACCGTGACGGTGCGCCACCGCGATTCGATGGAGCAGGAGCGCGTCCATATCGACGCTCTGCACTCGATGGTCGGGGAGGAGTGCTCGTACCGCAAGCTGTTCAAGAAACTGAACCTTTAATATAGGTGAAAAGTGAAAAGTTAAAGGTGAAAGGCCGCTTGCCGAAACTTTTAACTTTTCACCTTTCACTTTTCATCTTTTCGAAGTGTCGCGCATCCTGGCCATAGACTACGGTACCAAGCGCACGGGCATCGCCGTGAGCGACCCCCTGCGGTTGATTGCGGGAGGGCTTGTGACGGTCGAGACGCGGCAGCTCGAAAAGTGGCTTGCAGACTATTTTGCCCGTGAGGACGTTGGTACGATAGTGCTGGGCAAACCTGCCCGGATGGACGGTACGCCGTCGGAGACGTGGCGCTTCATCGAGCCCCTGGCGGCCCGGCTGCGGCGCGCCTGGCCCGACAAGGAGGTGGTCTTTTACGACGAACGCTTCACGTCGGTGATGGCCCACCGGGCGATGCTCGAAAGCGGTATCGGCAAGATGGCCCGCCGCGACAAGGCGCTGGTGGACAAGATTTCCGCCACGATTATTTTACAAAGTTACATGGAGTTCCGCAAATGATTTATCCGATTGTCATCTATGGCGACGAGGTGCTGCGCAAGCCCTGCGAGCCCGTCCCTGCCGATTTCCCCGAACTGAAAAAGCTCATCGACGACATGTTCTCGACCCTCGGCGAAGCCGGCGGCGTCGGGCTGGCCGCTCCGCAGATCGGTAAAAGCCTGAAACTCTTCATCGTCGACGCCACCCCGTGGGGCGAGGACGACCCGTCGTGCGCCGACTTCAAGCAGGCGTTCGTCAACCCCGAGATTTACGCTCTGTCGCCCGAAACCAAGACCTACAACGAGGGCTGTCTCTCGTTCCCCGGCATCTATGCCGACGTGCCGCGGGCGTTGTCCGTCCGCGTCCGCTACCTGGACGAGGAGCTCAAGCCCCACGACGAGGAGTTCACGGGCTACAAGGCCTGGGTCATCCAGCACGAATACGACCACACCGAGGGGCGCGTCTTCGTCGACCGGGTGGCTCCCCTGCGCCGCAATCTGCTGAAAGGCAAGCTGCTGAACCTGGCCAAAGGCAAGTATCGCTGCAGCTACAAGACGCGCTGACGGCTTGCGGTGCCGGGGCGAAGAACGCCTTGCGAATACGGCCTCGTGTATACCGCAACAACAAGCGGCTCCTTGCAGAAGGAGCCGCTTACTTTGTGACAGAATCCGTCGGGAGCGTCAGAACTTGTAGGTCGCGCCGACGTTGATGATGATGGGATTTTTCCAGTATTTGTGGGTCTGCACCATCCACTTGAATCCGGCCGAGATGTCCCAGTTGCGCGTGATGTTGAAGTCGGTGCCGGCGCCGAGGTTGATGCCGCACGACCAGTCGCCGATGTCGTTGGCGCTCAGACCAACCTGCGGATAGAGCGACCAGAAACGTGCCGGGTGGAAGAGGTACTGCACGTCGGCGCTGATGTCCACCGAGCAGTATTTCTTGCAGAGGAACGTCACGGCCGGCTGGATGCGCCAGCGGTCGGTGAACGAGTAGCGGGCCAAGGCGCCCACGCCGAAGACGGCGCCGTCGGCGCCGGTGTTGGTATAGACGCCGATCTGCGGGCCGAGAGCCCATTTGCCCTTGTCCTGGGCCGAGACGGCCCCCACGGCGAAGAGTGCGGCCATGGCCGTCAGAAGAATCTTTTTCATTTCCGGTTATTTTAATTCTACAAAAGTGTGCTTTTGCCTGTTTGCCTGTCAAATATAGGGAAAAATCCCTTGCCGCCCAAGCAAATTCAACGAAGCGGGTGGTTTTGTCAACGAATCGGCAATATCGCAACACTCGTGCCGCGAACGACGTTTTTGAGGACCGAAGATGAAAAGTCAGGGGCGGAAGCCGGAGCGCCGGCAGAAAGAGATGTCCCGGCGGCATGTTTTTCGGGTGTTCGCGGCTGTTTCCGCTCTCCCGGGCCCTTTTCGGCATAGATAAAAAGCAACTTCGCGTAGATGCTGGACGCAGCGCACGGGGAAGGCCTCGCACCGGTAGGCGTTGGTTATCGGGTTCACGTTACCCGAGTTGAAGTTCAGAAAACCGGCGCGATTGGCAAGCGACCCGTCGGCTGCGAAGGGGGACGAGCAGAGGGCGTAGCCGTGCGTGCCGACGTTCCGCAAGTCTCCCGATATGTTGCGGTAGCCCGCAGCAGGCGCTCAATAGCAATCGCTGGATTGAATGCCGCAGAGAGGGGAACAAGACAATGCACAATTCAGAATGCAGAATTCACAATTTTGCGATTAAGCGAGGGCAAAGCCGAACTTGTTCGAGCTTTGCCGAGCGGGAGCGAAGTCAAGACCCCGTAAGGGGGATTAATTCACAATTAATAAATCCTTTTCGAGGGATTGATTCAGAATTTGTCATTCTGAGCAGAGCGAAGAATCTAATCTTATCGAATCGACTGAACAGATGTTTCACTTCGTTCAACATGACGCTTGTTGTAAGGTTGCAAGAGCCTGTTTCCTGCGTTCTCGCCCGGGCCGGCTGCGGGGGTCGCACCTCCGGTGCGAGCCGGCCCCGGGCGCAAGGTTTGCAACCTTGACATTTGCTCTTTTGTACCAGAGTGTCGGTCGCAGCCTGCGCCCTGCTAAGAGCAGGGTTTTACGATTGGTTCCTAAAACCTCTTTCTCTTGTAGCGGCGAGCAAAATTACGAATCCCCGTTCTTAACGGGGCGGCCCGCACGATTCTTCGAATCGCCCTCACAGAAAAGGATTAATTGTGAATTAATCCCCCTTACGGGGTCTTGATTTCGCTCCTGCTCGGCAAAGCCTGCAAGCAGTCTCTGCCCTCGCTTAATCGCGAAGTTGTGAATTCTGAATTTTGCATTCTGAATTGTGAATTGTTTTCCGGCTCTGCGGCAGACTGGGATATACAACTGCCCCTTGAAGTATCGGTTTATGAATCCTCGTTCTTAACGGGGCAGTGGACTGCTGAATCTACATTACCACGCTGACGGAAGCCGTAACTGCCGTCACTCCGGGCATAGTGAAGTTGCATTCGGCAAAAGAGCCGGTTGCCGGCGGGAAATGGAAAAACGACGCCCGGCCATTCAAGGCCGGGCGTCGAAAGACGAACGGAAGAGGAACTCCCGCGCAAGATGCGGAAGCCCCCTCGCCGTCGGAAACCTACTTCTGATTGAGCGCTGCGTGGGCGGCGGCCAGGCGTGCGATGGGCACGCGGAACGGCGAGCAGCTCACGTAGTTGAGACCCGCATAGTGGCAGAACTCCACCGACGAGGGTTCGCCGCCGTGTTCGCCGCAGATGCCGCATTTGAGGTTTTCGCGTGTGCCGCGGCCCTTGAACACCGCTTCGCGGATGAGCTGGCCCACACCGTTGCGGTCGAGAATCTGGAACGGGTCGTTTTTCAGAATGCCCTTTTCGAGGTAGACGGGCAGGAACTTCGAAATGTCGTCGCGCGAGAAGCCCAGCGTCATCTGCGTCAGGTCGTTGGTGCCGAACGAGAAGAATTGCGCCACTTCGGCGATCTGGTTGGCCGTCACGGCGGCGCGCGGCACCTCGATCATCGTGCCGACCATGTATTCGATCTTGTCGTTGCGCTCGGTGAAGACCTGCTCGGCCGTGCGGTCGATGATGTTCTTCTGGTAGCGCAGCTCCTTGTGGTTGCCCACCAGCGGCACCATGATCTCGACATGGACGGGCAGGCCCGTGGCCTTGACGTTCATGGCCGCTTCGATGATGGCGCGGGTCTGCATCTCCGTAATCTCGGGATAGGTGTTGCCCAGGCGGCAGCCGCGGTGACCCAGCATGGGGTTGAATTCGGCCAGTGACTCGACCTTGGCCACGATTTTCGAGAGCGGTTCGTGCATCTCGTCGGCCATCTCCTTCTGCCCCTTCTCGTCGTGGGGCACGAACTCGTGCAGGGGCGGATCCAGCAGGCGGACGGTCACGGGGTAGCCGTTCATCGCCTTGAACAGCCCTTCGAAGTCGCCGCGCTGGATGGGCAGCAGCTTGGCCAGTGCCACACGGCGTCCGGCTTCGTCGTCGGCCAGAATCATCTCGCGGATGGCCTTGATGCGGTCGCCCTCGAAGAACATGTGTTCCGTGCGGCAGAGGCCGATGCCCTCGGCGCCGAATTCGAATGCCTGGGCGGCATCCTTGGGCGTGTCGGCGTTGGCGCGGACTTTCAGCACCGAGTATTTGCCGGCCAGCTCCATCAGCTTGCCGAAGTCGCCGCTCAGGTCGGCGGCCTTGGTGGCAACCTGACCCAGGTAGACTTCGCCCGTCGAGCCGTTGAGCGAAATCCAGTCGCCCTCCTTCACGGTGAATCCGTTGACCTTGATGGTGCGGGCCTTGTAGTCGATTTCCAGTTCGCCGGCGCCCGAGACGCAGCATTTGCCCATGCCGCGGGCCACGACGGCCGCGTGCGAGGTCATGCCGCCGCGGGCCGTCAGAATGCCGGCAGCGTCGAGCATGCCCTTGAGGTCCTCGGGCGAGGTCTCGATACGCACCAGCACGGCTTTTTGCCCCGTCTTGGCGAGCACTTTCTCCGCATCATCGGCGAAGAACACCACGGGACCCGTGGCGGCGCCGGGTGATGCCGGCAGACCTTTGGTGATGACCTGCGCTCCGGCGATGGCTTTCTTGTCGAATACGGGGTGGAGCAGTTCGTCGAGCTTGGCCGGTTCGCAGCGCAGCACGGCGGTCTTCTCGTCGATCAGACCCTCGCGCAGCATCTCCATGGCGATGCGCACCATCGCGGCGCCCGTGCGCTTGCCGTTGCGGCACTGGAGCATCCACAGCTTGCCGTCCTGGATGGTGAACTCGATGTCCTGCATGTCGGTGAAGTACTTCTCCAGGTGGTGCTGGATGTCGTCCAGCTCCTTGTAGACTTCGGGCATCACTTCTTCCAGCGAGGGGTACTTCGCCTTGCGCTCCTCTTCGCTGATGTTCTGTGCCTTGGCCCAGCGCTTCGAGCCCTCGACGGTGATTTGCTGGGGGGTGCGGATGCCGGCCACGACGTCCTCGCCCTGCGCGTTGATAAGGTATTCGCCGTTGAAGATGTTTTCACCCGTCGCGGCGTCGCGCGAGAAGGCCACGCCCGTGGCGGAGTTCTGGCCCATGTTGCCGAAGACCATGGCCTGCACCGAGACGGCCGTGCCCCATTCGGCGGGGATGTTGTTGAGCTTGCGGTAGAGGATGGCGCGTTCGTTCATCCACGAGCCGAAGACGGCGCAGATGGCGCCCCACAGCTGGTCCCACGGGTTGGCGGGGAACTCCTCGCCGGTCTGCTTCTTGACGGCGGCCTTGAAGTTGCGGACCAGGTCTTTCAGGTCGTCGGTCGTCAGGTCGGTGTCGTTCTTCACGCCGCGCTTCTTCTTCTGCTCGTCGATGATCTCCTCGAAGGGGTCGTGGTCCTCTTTCGACACGGGTTTCATGCCCAGCACCACGTCGCCGTACATCTGCACGAAGCGGCGGTAGGAGTCCCATGCGAAGCGCGGGTTGCCCGTGCGCTTGGCCACGGCCTCGACGGCCTGGTCGTTCATGCCCAGGTTCAGAATCGTGTCCATCATGCCGGGCATCGAGGCGCGGGCGCCCGAGCGCACCGACACCAGCAGCGGCATCTCCTTGTCGCCGAACTGCATGCCCGTGAGGCGTTCGATGTTCTTCATCGCCTTCTCCACCTCGGGGCGCAGCATCTCAATGACGGCCTGCTTGCCGTGCCGGTAGTATTCGGTGCACACCTCCGTGGTGATGGTGAATCCCGGGGGGACGGGAATGCCGATGAGGTTCATCTCGGCGAGGTTGGCACCCTTGCCGCCGAGCAGTTCCCGCATCTTGCCGTTGCCTTCGGCTTCCTTGTTGCCGAAAGTGTAGACTCGTTTAACGTCTGCCATAATGTTGTCTGTTAGTGTTTTATGTTGTTCGTTCGATTTTGCTCCGATTGTCGGGATTGCGAATATAACGAAATTTTCCCGTTTTTCCAAATAATTGTTCAATGTCGGAATGCGGCCCGCGGGCCGCTTTTCATACGGGCGTTCGCTTTGTTCCGGCGGCGCTTCGTTCCGTGCCTCGGCCTTGTCCCGAACCCTTTTCCTGCTCCGGATTATTCCAGATAGACGTAGACCGGCAGGGCGTAGCTCACGCCGCCGCAGTAGCGGCGGCGGTCGTAGGCGGGGAGCGGCCGGGTTCCGGCGGGGTCGAGCAGGAAACGCCGGATGTAGACGTCGCCCGTCCGTACGCGCAGGGCCGTGTCGACCGCTATCCGGTCGCGCATGGCCCATCCTGCCCGGCCGCGGATGTTGCCGCGCCCTGCCCGTTCGGCCCGGGCGTGGACGTCCTGCAATCCGTAATCTTCGATTTCGCGGGCCGGCAGCCGCCCCATGACCACCAGCTTGACGCCGGGCCGTTCGTCGCGCAGCTCCCCGACCACCCAGCGGAACATGCGTTGTTCGCTGCACAGCACCAGTCCGACGGTGTCGCGCCGGAACCGTTGTCCGGGGCCGCTGCCGACGGGACGGCGCAGGACGCCTTCGACGTAGAGGTAGCGGCGGCCCGAGTCGACGCAGAGCGGGAAAAACAGGTCGGCGTGGTAGAGCAGTGCGAAATCCATGCCGTCCAGCGAGTTGAGCGTGCGGTGGAGATAGGTGTAGTCGCCCCGGCTGGCCGCGGCGATGTCGCGCACGACCTGCTCGTTCTCCACGCTCCACAGCGCCACGACGGGCAGGCCGAGCGAATCGATCATCGCCGCCGTGCGGGCGATTTTGCGGCGGTAACGTTCGGTGTTCCAGCGCAGACGGCCTTGCGGCGTGAAGTCCGAGTCATCGTAGAAAGGCGACGGGACGGTGTCGCAGAGATGGTCGGCGTCGCAGTAGGCGATGCCGAACGGGCGGGGCCTTTCCGACCTCGGCGTCGGCAATCGTTCCGGCCGGGGCTGCCCGGAGGTTTGCGTCGCGGTCCGGGCAGCGACGCAGGGCCCGCAGAGGAGGGCGAGCAGAAGAAATGCCGCCTTGAAGAGTTGCATGGCGGCGGAATCAGAGCGGTTTTTCGGGAAGAAAATCCCGGGGCGAACAATTCAGATTTTTGGCGATGGCATTCAGATGGGTCAGACTGTATTTCACATCGCATTTCGGACTTTCGACTTGTCCGATGAAACTTCTGCCCACACCAATCCATGCGCCCAACGTGGCCTGGGAGATATGTTCGGCCCGGCGTTTTTTCCGGACAGCATCGATAACGTATTGGTCGATAGCAGAAATCACAACATGTTTTTTATGTTTGGTAAAGCTAAGAAACATGCAATTCCTATCGCTTCGGTATACCTGACAAATGCTTAGTTATAACTAAGCAGAGCTGTTTTTTCGGATTGTGGCGGGCAGAATGCGGGATTTTCGGGGCGGACTTTCGCGGGGCGAGACTCCGGCCTGCCTGTCTCTTAGGCAGGTTTTATTTTCGGTGACTGCGAGGGCGTATTTTTGGTCCGAACTGCCGAAGACCGGAAATCATAAATTCGGGCCGGAAATCGCAGGATACAAACAGATTCTTCGTCGCTTTTTGCTCCTCAGAATGACGCAGCGGAAAGGAGCCTGCGGAGGATTTGTTGAGGAGTCGGGTGTCGAAGAGAGGGCGGGTTGCCGTTCTGAACATGGTGAAGAACCGCCCGATGCCGAACCCGGAAAACTTATTTTCCGCCTTATCGGAAGGCAGCCCGGCAGATGCTGGACGCAGCGCACGGAGAGAGCGTAAGCGCGGTTGGTGCCGTTGAACGGGTCCACGCTGCCTGCGTTGAAGAGCAGCCGGCTTGCGTTGTTGTGGTCGGAAGCAAAAGGTGACGACGACAAGGCCGTGCCCTCGATGCCGATGCCGCCCAAGGCTCCCGTCGACGTGTGGCGGTAGCCCGAAGCAGGCGAAGCGGTCGCTGGATTGAATGCCGAAGAGAATTTTATCAATGAATAATTAATAATGAATAGTGAATAATTGTTTTTTTGTCTTACCAATTATTCATCAAGCCGACCCGTACGGGGGATTAATTCAGAATTTGTCATTCTGAGCAGAGCGAAGAATCTTCTCGAATCGGCTGAACAGATGTTTCACTTCGTTCAACATGACACTTGTTGTGAGGTTGCAAGAACCTGTTTCCTGCGTTCTCGCCCGGGCCGGCTGCGGGGGTCGCGCTTTCAGCGCGAGCCGGCCCCGGGCGCAAGGTTTTCACCCTTGGCATCTGCTTTTAGTGTCGGTCGCAGCTTGCGGGGCACGCTTGCGGGCCTCCGGCAGCGGAGGCCCACCCGCCAAAGAGATGGAAGATGATAATGCTACGTCACAACAATTATTCAGATTGCCGCGTCGCTGCGCTCCTCGCAATGACGGGAGAAGAGAAACAGATTCTTCGTCGCTACGCTCCTCAGAATGACAGAACAAACTGCGCCCCTGCTCTTCAACCCTCTTGCAGAAAATTATTCACTATCCATTATTAATTATTCATTGTTTCCGGTTCTGCGGCAGACTGGGATGCACAGCCGGCAAGAGCGTCGGTGACTTCTTGCCGGCGGACCGCTGAATTTGCCGACCGCTCCGGTACGCACCGTGGCACGCACCGCTCCGGGTCGTGAAAGGGCTGTTTCCGATAAGGCGGAAAATGAAAGGCGGAAGCGAGGAAGCGGAAAACCGCTTCCGGACGGCTTTCGTCACTCGGCTATTACGCCCGAGCCGACGAGTTCGTCGCCGTCGTACCACGCCGCGAACTGCCCCGGAGCGATGCCGCGCTGGGGGGGGTCGAAAAGGAGGAACGTTCCCTCGGGGCGTACGAACAGGGTGGCCTCCTGCAACGGCTGCCGGTAACGGATGCGCACGCGGAACCGGGCCTGCCCGCCGACTGCGACGGCACTCGTGGGGTCGAGCCAGTGCACCTCCTGCGGTTCGATGCGCAGCGCCGGGCGCCACAGCCCCGGGTGGGCGTCGCCCTCGCCGACATAGAGGGTGTTCGACTCCACGTCGGTGGCCAGGATGAAAAGCGATTCCTTGCGGCCGCCGATGCCAAGTCCCTTGCGCTGGCCGACGGTGTAGAAGTGGGCGCCGTTGTGGGTGCCGATTTTCTTGCCGTCGCGCACGGTGTAGCGCCACGGGGCCGCCAGTGCGGCGAGCTCCTCGGTTGCGGGCGTGCCGTTTCCGGGTGCGGCGGGCCGCAGGGCGAATTTGGGCCACGAGGGGAGTATTTCGTGTACGTTGCCGGGTTTGGCGGCGAGCTTCTGTTGCAGGAATACCGGCAGGTCGACCTTGCCCACGAAGCAGATGCCCTGCGAATCCTTGCGCTTGGCCGTGGCCAGGTGCTGTTCCTCGGCAATGCGGCGCACCTCGGGTTTGAGGAGTCCGCCGACGGGGAACAGGGCGTAGCGCAGCTGCTCCTGCGAGAGCTGGCACAGAAAATAGCTCTGGTCCTTGTTGGGGTCGGTGCCGGCCAGGAGTTTGTAACGCACGGTGCCGTCGGCGTCCCTCTCTTCGGCCTTGCGGCAGTAGTGGCCCGTGGCTACGTAGTCGGCACCGAGCTTGAGCGCTTCGTGCAGGAAGACGTCGAACTTGATTTCGCGGTTGCACAGCACATCGGGATTGGGCGTGCGGCCGCGTTCGTATTCGGCGAACATGTAGTCGACCACGCGCGTGCGGTAGTGGGCCGAGAGGTCGACCACATGCAGCGGGATGTCGAGCCGCCGGGCCACCAGCTCGGCGAATACGCGGTCGTCGTGCCACGGACAGTCGCCCTCCAGGGTGCCCGTCGTGTCGTGCCAGTTGACCATGAAGAGCCCGATGACTTCGTGGCCCTCCTGCTTGAGCAGCCATGCCGCCACCGAGGAGTCGACGCCGCCCGAAAGTCCTATCACTACGCGTGCCATGCTATTCCAGTTCCAAAAGTCCGTCGGGCAGTACGAAGCGGATCGTGCGGCCCTCGAAATCGATGTGTGCGATGAATTCCTCGACGGCGGGAATCAGCACCCTGCGGCCGTCGATTTCCAGTTCGAACAGCGGGTTGGCGTCGCTGTCGTAATAGTCGGCAAGCGTGCCGGCGACCGTCCGGTGCGCCGCGTTTTCGTCCGCAGCCACCGTTTCGGCTTCGACGGCGAATCCTATCAGGTCTTCCAGGTAGAATTCGTCGTCGTCGCGTTCGGCGTTCTGTTCGATGCGGAACTCCAGCCCCAGCAGCTCCGTTGCCCGGCGGTCGGTGTCGAGGTCGGCGAAAGCCGCCACGGCACCCGTCTGTCCGCGCCGTTCGAAGCGTTCGCACCACAGGGGCACTTCCAGTCCGTCGATCGTCACCAGGAGGGGCATGGTCTGCGGGTCGAAATCGGCCGGGAATGCGGCGTAGAGCGAGAGCATCACACCGCCGTCGGTGCCGAAAAGTCTGTTGATTCTGCCTGCGGAAGAGGTCATGGTTCGGATGATTTTTGTTCTCTGTAGGTTGCCGCGGGGCTTTTGTGCTGCGTTTTCGGCTTTAGCCGCTGCAGGCCTTCGCCTCCCGCACTTTAGCGTCGCGCTTTTCGGCGGCTTCACGCTTGCGGTGCCCCTCGCCGGCCGGAACAAGAAAAAACCGGTAAATCTCCCGTCGCTGGGGAAATTTACCGGGATCGTTTCTCGTGCACCCCTTGCTTATTCGGCTGCGGGCGCTTCGGTTTCGGCTTCTGCGGCGGCCTCTTCGGCGGCCGGTGCCTCCTCGGCGTTCTCGGCGGCGGCTTCAGCTTCGGCCTCCTTGGCGGCGGCTTCGGCAGCGGCTTTCTTCTCGGCGATGGCCTTCGCACGCTCCTCGTTCACCTTGGCTTCGGCGGCCAGGCGGGCTTTCTCGGCCGACTTGGCGTCGGTGGCGAGCTTGTTGCTCTTGGCCTCGATCTTGCCGTTCTTGGCCTCCAGCCACTTGTTGAAGCGGGCTTCGGCTTCGGCCTCGGTGAATGCACCCTTGGCTACGCCGCCCAGCAGGTGTTTCTTGTAGAGTACTCCCTTGTAGGAGAGGATGGCCCGACAGGTGTCGGTCGGTTGTGCGCCTTTCTGTAACCAACCCAGGGCTTGCTCGAAGTTCAGGTCGATCGTAGCAGGATTCGTGTTGGGGTTGTAGGTGCCCAACTTCTCGATGAATTTACCATCACGTGGCGCTCTGCTATCTGCGGCAACGATGTGGTAGAAAGCGTAGCCTTTCTTACCGTGGCGTGCCAGACGAATTTTAACAGCCATTTGCTATGAAAATTGTTAATTTGGTTAATAAACGCTCACCCTTTCGGGCCATTAAGCCTGCAAATGTAGGCAAAATATTCTTCGCGGCAAAATAAATCGCAGAAAAATGACGGCGGAGTTGCCGGCGGAAGTGCCGTCCGTCGTCGGGAGTGATTCCGTTGGGATTCGAACCCAAGACCCACAGCTTAGAAGGCTGTTGCTCTATCCAACTGAGCTACGGAACCGTCCGCTCTGCGGCCTGCGGGCCGCGTTGCGAGCGCGAAGGTACGAAAAATTTTTCAAAATACGTTCGGCCGGGCCGGCAAAGAGATTCGGGCGGCGTTCGGGACCCTCCGTTCCGGTGCCGCTCCCGGTGCTGCGATTCCTACCGGTAGAACGTTCCCTGCCAGCGGGCCGTGTTGCCGGCGCCGTCGCGGACGGTGAGTTCCACGGTGTGGCTGCTGCGGGTGGCCGGCAGGTCGAAGACATGGACCAGACGCCCGGTCATGGGGTAGCGGTCGCAGGGCGTCCACTGGCCGTCGATGCGGAGCGTGTAGGAGGCGATGCCCGAGAAGTTGTCGGCGGCGGTGAAGCTCAGCGAGGCGCTCTGCGACAGGTCGGCGCCCGACTTGAAGCGGGCCGTGATGCGCGGCGGCCGGATGTCGGCCACCACGAAGAGCGGGTCGACGGTGTAGGTCGAGGCCGTCACCGTGCCGTCTTTGCAGGTACCTCCTACGTAGGCGGCGGTGCCTTTGGCCGTGCGGCGCGCCAGCCGTGCATGCGGTTGCAGACGCGCGGGGATGTCGGCCTGCACGGAGACCGTCAGGGTGCGGAGCAGCGGCGTGGCGTCGGGCAGCACTTTGTAGGCCGGCGAAAGCACGACAAGGCCGCTGTCGACCTGGGGCGCCGCAACCTGCGTCGGGCGGCAGGCCACGGCTTCGTGGAGCGCCCCGGCAGGAATCCGGGCCGTCATGCGGCCGCCGACACGGAGCGTCGCCGCGGCGGAGGGGCGCACCACCTCGGCCAGGCTGTCGACTTGGCCGCGGAATTCGTCGTCGCGGCCGCAGATGTCGAATTCGAGGTGCGAGCGGTTGCCGCAGTCGTCTTCGGCTTCGATGCGGAGACGGTGCGTCTCGCCGGGAAGCGTGCGGACGATGCCGCGGTCGGCCATGAACGGGTAGAAACGGTCGGGCGTGGCGGCCGTCTGCGCCAGGCGGATGGCTTCGGTGCGCACGACGAGTTGCAGGGGATAGTAGCTCACCGCGTCGCAATAGCGGTTCTGGTCGAACGTGAAGCCGTCCATGCGGTATTCGAAGTAGGGTTCGTCGTCGAGCCAGGCCGTCAGCCGCCAGATGCCGAAGCGGTTCTGCACGCCGTTGCGGCGGTCGGTGACTTCGGCCACGAAGTAGCCCTTGCGGCCTACGCCGACGGGTCCGCTCTGCGTCAGTCGGTAGCGGTGGGCGTCGAGACGCACGGTGCCGCAGCTCGTTCCCCGGCGTTGGGCGCAGATGCCGTTGGCGAGGGTGTCTATCTCAACGTAGTGGATGGCAACGATTTGCGGCGGCAGCGTGTCGGCCGGGCGGATGATTCCCTCGCGCACGGGGTTGTAGAGCCGCTGCGTGCGGGTGTCGCGGATTTCGAAATGGAGGTGCGGACCTCCCGACGAGCCGCTGTTGCCCGAGCAGCCGATGATGTCGCCCTGCCGCACGGGCCAGGTGCCGGGCCCGAAGAAGAGGTTGACGCTGTTTTTCTGCTGCGCGCGCCGTTCGCGGGCCACATGCCGCTCGATGTCGTCGCGGTAGCGTTGCAGGTGTCCGTAGACGGCCGTCGTGCCGTTGCGCAGCGTGAGGTAGATGGCGCGTCCGTAGCCGCCGGGCGTCACGGCGATGCGCGACACGTAGCCGTCGGCCACGGCGACGAGCGGTTTGCCCTCGACGCCTCCGGTGCGGATGTCGACGCCCGAATGGAAGTGGCCGGGGCGCATCTCGCCGAAGTTGGAGGAGCAGGAGCCGTCGACTCCGCGAATGGGGTAGACATAGTCGGCAGGATCGAGCGTCTGAGCCTGCGCGCCGGCCGTCAGGGCCGCAAGAAGGAGTGTGGTCAGAAATCGTCGCATGGGTCGGTGTCGGCCACCATCGAGGCGACCGTTTCGTGTACGGTCGCGTAGTCGTAGCCGAGAGCGAGTCCGTAGCGTATGAGTTTGTTTTTCAGTTCGTAGCGGGTCGAATAGCGGGTCAGGCGGGTTTTGCGTTCGAGTTGCGTGCGCAGGCGTTCGCCCATGCCCGTGCGGTCGGCTTCGCCGAGCGCCTCTTCCACGGTCTGCGGCGCGATGCCCTTGCGCTGGAGCGCCGCGCGGATTTTGTATTCGCCCCAGCCGCTCAGCCGCATCTTTTCGCGCACGAAGGCACCGGCGTAGCGGGCATCGTCGATGAAGCGGTCGCGGACCAGGCGTGCCAGCACTTCGGCCGCTTCGCGGTCGCCCACGCCCCAGCCGCGCATCAGCCGCAGGGCGTCGCTCTCCGACTTCTCGGCGCGGGCGCACAGACGCATCAGCTGGGCCAGGGCCTGCTCGGGCGTCTTGTCGCGGCGGGGCCGCTTCGGGCTGTCGGGTTTCATGCGAGTCGGGCACATAGCATGCGGGGTTTGCCGTTCATGTCGTTGCGCAGGCGGATGGCGCCGTAGCCCTCGTCGGAGAGCATCCGCACCAGGGCATCGCCCGCACGGTGGTAGATTTCGAAGTAGAGTCTGCCGCCCGGGGCCAGCATCCGCCGCCCGGCCCGGGCGATGGCCCGGTAGTAGCGCAGCGGGTCGTCGTCCGGAACGAAGAGGGCTTCGGGCGGTTCGTGGTCGCGGACGTTGGGATGCATCGCCGCCCGGTCGCACTCCGGTACGTAGGGCGGATTGGAGACCAGCAGGTCGAAGCGTTCGGGAAAACGCTCGGCCAGGTCGGTCAGGGCGTCGGCCTGCCGGAGCACGACCTTCGCACCCAGCGCGCGGCAGTTTTCCGCAGCGACGGCCAGCGCCCGCTCCGAGATGTCGGCGGCGAAGAGCTCGGCCGCAGGAAGTTCGAGGGCCAGCGTCGCGGCGATGCAGCCGCTGCCGGTGCCGATGTCCAGGATGCGGCGGGCCTGCGGTTCGTCGGCCAGTATCCATGCGACCAGTTCTTCGGTCTCGGGGCGCGGAATCAGCACCCCTTCCCGGACAGCGAAGCGGCGGCCGAAAAAATCGGCTGCGCCGACGACGTACTGCACGGGACAACCTGCCGCCAGCCGGGCGAGGTCTTCGTCGAAATGCTCGATGCGGACCTCCGCATCGGGGTCGGCCAGCAGGGCCGAGAGGGGGAGCCGCGCCGCCTCCGCGACATAATAGCGTGCGATGCTGCGGGCTTCGCGGGCATCGTAGAGCGGCACGAGGGCCGCCGTTATGCGGTCGAGTATGTTGCGGCGGGTGTTCATCTTCTCATCAGGTCGGCCAGGGCGATGGCCACGGCGGCTTCGACGGCCACGGCGCCGCGCAGGGCGATGCAGATGTCGTGGCGGCCCCGGATGGCAAGGGGGCCGACGCTGCCGGTCGTGCGGTCGAACGTCCGCTGTTCGCGGGCGATGCTGGCCGTGGGTTTGAATGCGGCGCGGACGACGAGCGGATTGCCGTTGGTCAGTCCGCCGACGATGCCGCCGGCATGGTTGGTCGCGGTGCGGCCCTCGGCGTCGAGAATGGGGTCGTTGTGCTCCGACCCGCGCATGCGGGCGGCGGCGAATCCGCTGCCGAACTCCACTC
The DNA here is from genome assembly GCA_029059935.1 of Alistipes sp. Taxonomy (GTDB): domain Bacteria; phylum Bacteroidota; class Bacteroidia; order Bacteroidales; family Rikenellaceae; genus Alistipes. Next base: position 2,139 of record JAIDUZ010000074.1, on the reverse strand, counting down.
CTTTGACGCCCGGCACGGCGAAGAGCAGGTGGGCGACGAGGCTTTCGACCGAGTCGAAGAAAGGTTCGCCCCAGCCCATGGGCACTCCCTCGGCGCAGCACTCGACGAGGCCGCCCGCCGAATCGCCGGCGGCCTCGGCTGCGCGCAGCACCTCGCCGAAGCGGGCCGGGTCGGTGCAGCCGCCGATTTCCGCGATGCGGGTGGCGAACGTCACTCCCTCGGGCAGCATCTTTTTGGCCACGACGCCCGCTGCCACGAGTGCCAGCGTCAGCCGGCCCGAGAAGTGGCCGCCGCCGCGCGGGTCGTTGAATCCGCCGAAGCGCTCGCGGGCCGCACGGTCGGCATGCGACGGGCGGTCGGGCAGGTCGGCGTAGTCCTGCGGACGGGTGTTTTCGTTGGCGAAGACAATGGTGAGCGGGGCTCCGGTCGTACGGCCCCGGCAGACCCCCGCCGCGAGCTGCGGCACGTCGGCTTCGCGGCGCGGCGTGGTGCCCGGCGCTCCGGCCCGGCGGCGGAGCAGGTCGGCGGCGAAATCCTCTTCCGAGAGCGGCAGACCGGCGGGCACGCCGTCGAGCACCAGCCCGATTTGCGGCCCGTGCGACTCGCCCCACAGGGCGATACGGAAGCGGCTGCCGAAACGGTTCATATGCGGATGTTGTGGAGGTCGCGGAAGAAATCGGGATAGCTTTTGGCCACGCATTCGCACCCCTCGATCGTCACGTCGCCCCCGGCCCGCAGTGCGACGACGGCCAGCGACATGGCCATGCGGTGGTCGCCGTGGCTCTGCACGACGGCCGGGCGGACGGCGCCGCCGCGGATGCGCATGACGTCCTCCTGCGAGAGGTCGACCTCGATGCCCAGTTTGCCGTACTCCTCGCGGATGGCTTCGGCGCGGTCGCACTCCTTGTGGCGGAGGCGCGAGGTGCCGCGCAGGATGCTGACCCCCTCGGCTGCGGCGGCCAGGGCGGCCAGCGCCGGGAAGAGGTCGGGGCAGTGGGTGGCGTCGAACTCGAAAGCCCGCAGCTCTCTGCGGGCCGCGGTGACGGAGTGCGGCTCGTCGATGACCGATGCGCCGGCCCGCACGAGGGCTTCGCACACGGCCGTATCGGCCTGGCGGGAGAGCACCGAGACGTTGCGCACGGTCACCTCGCCGGCCGTGGCGCCCGCCACCAGGAGCATGGCTGCGGCGCTCCAGTCGCCCTCGATGGCGAAGTCGGTGCCGCGGTATTTTTGTCCGCCGGGGATGTAAAATTCGGAGTAGTCGTTGTGGCATATCTCCACGCCGAAGCGGGCGGCCGTGTCGACGGTCATGTCGAGGTAGGGGACCGATACGGCGTCGCAGACGCGGAGCGTGGTGTCGTCGGCCGCCAGAGGGAGCGCCAGCAGCAGTCCGGTGACGAACTGCGACGAGACGCTGCCGTCGACCTCGGCCGTGCCGCCGCGCAGGGGGCCGCACACCTCGAAAGGCAGGTGTCCGTCGCTATCGGCGACGCGGGCGCCGAGCTGCCGCAGGGGGCCGATCATCGTCGACATGGGGCGTTGCAGCAGCGATTTCTCGCCTTCGATGCGGATCGGTTCGTGCCACAGAGCCGCTATCGGGGCGAAGAGCCGTGCCGCGAGTCCCGATTCGCCGACATGGAGCGTGCGGCTGCGGGGTGCGAGTCCTCCGCGTATGGAGAGTGTGCGGTCGTCGATGCGCTCCGTGCGGGCTCCCAGCGCTTCGATGCAGCGCATGGCCGAACGGGTGTCGTCGCAGAATTCGACGTTGTGCAGCACCGAAGTCTCCTCCGAGAGGAGCGATGCCGCCAGGGCGCGCTGGGCGTAACTCTTCGAACAGGGGGGCGTCAGCGCGCCTGCGACGCGCCCCGGAGGTAAGGTGATGTCCATTTTTCCGAATTAAGAATCAAGAAATGGAAAATGAAGAATCGGGTCTCCTGTTTGTGCCGTTCCGCATGCCGGCGAAGATTCGTTGCCGGAGCGGCAGCCGCATCTTTCTCCGAATGCCGGAATCCCGATTTTCAACGCTTCATTTTTAATTTTTTATTGCTCCCGTCCTCCGCGGTTCTTCATCTCCTGGGTGATCTGGTGGCTGTCGCTTATCCACATCTCCGAGCCCACGCGACTAAGGCGACTATCGTG
>JAIDUZ010000073.1 GCA_029059935.1 Alistipes sp. | reverse complement strand
GGCATCCTGGGTTACACCGAGGAGGCTGTCGTTTCGTCCGACTTCCTGGGCGACGCCCGCACGTCGATCTTCGACAAGGCTGCCGGTATCGCGCTGACCGACACTTTCGTGAAGGTCGTTTCGTGGTACGACAACGAGTGGGGTTACTCGAACAAGGTGCTGATGCTCATCGAGAAGATGGCCGCCTACAACAACAAGTAGTCGATCTTCGACCCATATGTAAGGTCCGGCGCTCCTGCGAGCGCCGGACCTTTTGTTTGCCGGGAGCAGAGTTGGGCGGTTGAAAATGGGAAGTCGAGAATCCCTTTCTGTTGATTCGTTCGCCCAAGGTTTCGCGATTGGGTCCGGGGATAGTGTTTGCGTAGAAAAACATTTTTGACGGAGCGGATGGGGGCGATGTCGCATTGGACGGAAAGATTCTTCTGGGGCGGCTGCGGGGGGCGCACCTTTGGTGCGAGCCGCCCCCGAGGGAAAACAGCGATTCAGGAACAAGTATTTTGACGAGATAAATTCTTTGGGACGGCGGTTCCTGGTGGCGCAGTCGGGATGACGGGGCAAGATTCTTCGTCGCTGCGCTCCTCAGAATGACACCCTGCTCAGAACAAGGTTTTGTGATTGGTTCCGGGATATTGTTTGCGGCGGACAAAAATAATAGAACCCTCGTTCTTGACGGGGCGGGCGGCAAGGAAAAAACAAATGCAGTGCCGTGCTGCGGTTCAATGGGAATCCTCCTTCTCTATGCGCAGCTCGATCGAGGCGCCGGACCACTGGTTGATGCGGTGGCGCGACTTCCGGATGCTGCGGCCTGCCCAGGCGACCGAGATGTCGATGTCGAACGGCTCCGTGTCGTCGATGTCGCTGCCGGCGGGCAGCGTGTGGGGGATGATGTAGACGTAGAGCAGCAGGTGGTCGCACGGCGCGGTCTCCAGCACTATTTTGCGCCCGGGCTCCGCATCGGCGGGCCGCTCCGGCAGATTGGCGCCCACGTCGGCGATATGCGACGAAGCCGATGCGAATCCGGTCCGCTGCTCCTCCGCATCGAAACAGCCGCACATGAGTGCCGCATTGTAGCGCCACCACCCTTCGTAGCGGCTGCTTACCTCCACCGTGAATCCTTGGTCCATATGTTCATGCAGGTTTTCTTGCCGTGGCTTGCGAATTTGCTGCCATGCGGCAAAGATAATGAAACCGGATGAAAAACGCGCTTCTTTCGGGCGGGTTTTCCTGCCTCGGGAGAGCCCGGACGGGTTCGGCTCTGTGCCCGGCCCGGCGTCTCCTCTCCGGGATTCGGCGGAACATCCGACGTGAAACATCCTGCCGATTTCTTTGCAATTCGTTTATTTTTTCATAACTTTGCGCACTATTTGTGCTCGAATGGATATAACGAAAGGATATTCCATTGCCTACAAAGGGTTGAAAAACGGCATCCACGACTTCCGTTTCGAAGTCGGCGGCGCCCTTTTCGAAGCCTATGGCAGCGAGGAAATCAAGGGCGGCGAGTGCGATGTCGAAGTGAAGCTCGACAAAGCCGAGACGCAGCTTGTGGCCGACGTCTCGATCCGGGGCAGCGTGGTCGTGGCCTGCGACCGCTGTCTGGAGGACTGCCGCGTGCCCATTGATTTCGAGGGGCGCCTGCCGGTCAGGTTCTGCGACGAAGTCCGCGAGTACGACGGCGAGGTGCTGTGGCTTCTGCCCGGCGAGGACGTCGTCGACCTGACGCAGTATATCTATGAGAGCATCGTGTTGTCGCTGCCCTACCAGCGGGTGCATCCCGAGGGCGGGTGCGACCCCGAGATGCTGCGGCGCTTCCGCATTGTCTCGGGCGAGGAGTTCGCCGAAATCGAGGACCGCGCCGGCACGGAATCCGAGGGCACGGCCTGGGACAAGCTCGCCGAACTGAAAGAACGCATGGAAGCCGATGCCCGGGACGACGAAAAGTAAAATAATGTTGAACTAAATATCATTTTGCAACATGGCACATCCTAAACACAAAGTCTCGTCGACGCGACGCGACAAGAGAAGAACCAACTACAAGGCGGTGGTTCCGACGGTGGTCACCTGCTCGAACTGCGGTGCCGCTACGCTCTACCACCGGGTTTGCCCCGAGTGCGGTTTCTACCGCGGCAAGCTGGCCATCGAGAAGAAGGCTGCCGAATAGTGCGGCTTGCGGAGGGCCTACCCCGGAGGTGCCCTCCTTTCGTTTTCCGTATTCCGCCCGCTGCGGAACGGACGGCTTTTTCTGCCGCCCGGTGCGGCGTATTTTGCGGAGCCGGAGTTTGTTGAACCTAACCTGTAACAAGTCATGTCAAAGATAGGTGTTGATGCCATGGGCGGCGACTTCGCTCCCGAGGCTGCGGTCAAGGGCGCCGTCATGGCCCTCGATGCCGTGGGCGCCGAGAGCCGCATCGTCCTGTTCGGCGACGAGGCCCGCATCCGTGCCGTCCTGGCGGCCGAGAACTGCCCCGCCGACAAGTTCGACATCGTCGCCACGACCGAAGTCATCGAGATGGGCGACCACCCCGCCAAGGCGTTCCAGGCCAAGGCCGATTCGTCGATTACGGTCGGTTTCGGCTACCTGGCCAAAGGCGCCGTCGACGGTTTCGCCAGCGCCGGTTCGACCGGTGCCATGATGGTGGGCTCGATGTATGCCGTCAAACCCATCGAGGGAGTCATCCGTCCGACCATCTCGTCGCTCGTACCCACGGCGTCGGGCCGTCCGGCCCTGCTGCTGGACGTGGGGCTGAACGTCGACTGCAAACCCGAGGTGCTGGCCCAGTACGGCCTTATCGGGTCGATCTTCGCCGAGAGCGTCCTGGGCATCGCCGCGCCGCGCGTGGCCGTGCTCAACATCGGCGAGGAAGAGACCAAGGGCAACGCCCAGGTCAAGGCTGCGCACGACCTCCTGCGCGAGGAGAAGCGCATCAACTTCGTCGGCAACATCGAGGGCTCGCACATCTTCTCCGGCAAGGTCGCCGATGTCATCGTCTGCGACGGATTCGTCGGCAACACGGTGCTGAAGATGGCCGAAGGCCTCTACCGCATCAACAAGGCGCTCGGCGGCGGCAACGCTTTCTGGGATGCCATGAACTACGAGAGCGTCGGCGGCACTCCCGTGCTGGGTGTCAACGCACCCGTGGTCATCGGACACGGCTGTTCGTCGCCCCTGGCCATCAAGAACATGATTCTCACCACCGAGCGGTGCATCCGGGCCGGCTTCACGGCCAGGTTGCGGCAGGCTTTCACCGAATAATCCAAATTCCCAACGAACACAATGGCTAAAATTACAGCTGCGATAACGGGCGTCGGCCAGTATCTGCCCGACTACCTGCTCACCAACGACGAGTTGAGCCGCATGGTCGACACCAACGACGAGTGGATCGTCTCGCACACCGGTATCAAGACGCGTCACATCCTCAAGGGCGAGGGCATCGGCACCTCCTACATGGGCGCCCGGGCCGTGATGAACCTGCTGGACAAGACCGGCATCGACCCCATGGAGGTCGACGCGGTCATCTGCGCCACCATCACCCCCGACATGTTCTTCCCCTCGACGGGCAACCTCATCGCCGACCAGGCCGGGTGCAAGAACGCCTTCGCCTACGACGTTTCGGCCGCCTGCTCGGGCTTCCTCTTCGCACTGACGACGGGTGCGGCTTTCGTCGAGTCGGGCCGCGGCAAGAAGGTAATCGTCGTGGGTGCCGACAAGATGTCGTCGATCGTCGACTACACCGACCGTTCCACCTGCCCGCTCTTCGGCGACGGCGCTGCCGCCGTGCTCCTGGAGCCCAACACCGAGGGCTTGGGCGTCATCGATTCGATGCTGCGTTCGGACGGCTCGGGCGAGCTGCAGCTCTACATGAAGGCCGGCGGTTCGCGCTATCCCGCTTCGACCGAGACCTTGGCCAACAACTGGCACACCATCATGTGGGACGGCCAGGCCGTGTTCAAGGCTGCCGTTTCGAAGATGGCCGACGTGTCGGTGGAGATGATGGAGCGCCACAATCTTACGGGCGACGACGTCCGCTACCTGGTGCCGCACCAGGCCAACCTGCGCATCATCGACGCCACGGCGCGCCGCATGGGCATCACGCAGGATAAGTGCATGATTAACATCGACCGCAACGGCAACACCACGGCCGCGACCATCCCGACGTGTCTGTATGACTACGAGAAGGAGTTGCGTCCGGGCGACAACCTTATTCTGTCGGCGTTCGGCGGCGGTTATACCTGGGGTGCCATCTACGTCAAGTGGGCCTACGACGGTTCGAAGGCCTGCCAGGTAGATGCGTCCAAGAAATAACGGCACGCTGTCGCCGGAGGGCGTTTTTCTGCGCGGGCATCCTAAGAAAGGATGCCCGCGCTGCTTTGCGAGGGTGCGGCGGGAGAGGTTCTGCGGGCCCTCCTTGCAATGATGGAGGGGAGTGCAGCCGGCATGACGGCGGGGCGGATTTGGGTGCCGCCGCTCCTTGGAATGGCGGGAGAGAGGGGCCGGCGGAGCCGAAAAAGCGGGACGCTGCATGCGGAAGCCTATTGCATATTCCGAAAAGTTTCGCTATCTTCACAATAAGAATCAACGACGCGTTCTTTACATATTATCGTCATAAGCGATTGTATCTTGGGTCTTTGAAATCTGGTAAATTTTATTGCCTAAGATGCACTCGACCCTCTCAGGAGGGCGTGTGCTGTTTTATAGGCAACGGTTTGCCAGAACCTCAAAGTAATAATCCGGCAGCGTCTTCCTGTTCGGCTCCTGCCGGATGCAGTCGGTAAGATGTGCAGCGGTAGTTTTTTTGTTCTTCATCGTGTGAAGAACGGTGAGTTGCGTCACTTGCCGCTGCGTTTTTTACAACAGGCAGTCCTCGGCCCGGAGTGACGGCGGCCACGGCTTCCGTCAGTGAGGTTCGCAGATTCAGCAATCCGCTGCCCGCTTAAGAAGCGGATTTTATAAAAGGAGTTTGTTGTTTTGTCGCTTGCTCGCAGTGGCTCAGCGCGGCCTTTTGATGGGCTGTGCTTTGCCGGGCTTCGTCGGGTTTTGCAACTCGCAGAG
>JAIDUZ010000072.1:30038-36410 GCA_029059935.1 Alistipes sp. | reverse complement strand
CGATGAATATCGAGAGCAGTTCGTCGAATGCGTGGCCGTTGCCGCCCGGGTTGCGCCGCAGGTCGAGAATCACGTTGCGCAGTCCCTGTTTCTTGAAGTCGACGATCGCCTTGTGTACGATGCGTATCAGCCGGTCGTTGATGGGGAAAAACTTGGGAATGGCTATGTAGCCCGCTCCGGCATCGGCATAGGTGCGGATGTTGGCATCGGTCTCCTCGGCTTTCGTCAGCCGGAACAGGGCTTCGCGGTAGGGTAGTCCCCGAGTCTCGACGGTCAGCGGCGCGCCCTCGCGGCGCAGGTCGATGCGGAATCGTTCGGTAAGGATATTGTAGAAGCAGTTGGCCAGGAGGGTCGCAGGTTCCGTGTGGCGATCGTCGTAGACATAGCGGAGGTATTCGGCGGCCGGGATGCCGTTGATGGCTGTCACCTGATCGCCGCGCCGGAACTGCGGGTCGAGCGAGCGGTCGACGACGAGCGTATCGTTGATTTGCAGCAGCGAGAAAGCCGGCATCCGCACTTGGCGGAGCACTTTGCGGCGTTCTCCGCGTTTGGGATAGACGGTACTGTCCAGACAAGCCACTGCAACGATTCGGTAGTGCGGGTCTTCGTGGTGCAGACGGTCGAAATAGGGGCGCATGACCCAGAACAGGTCGGAGGTCAGCAGCGAGTCTTTGCCCAGCGCATCGCAGCGGGTGTTTATCTCGGCCAGCACTTCGGCCTTTTCGGCGGGGGAGAGCAGCGAGTCGATCCCCGGATGACGCGGGACGCGGTGGAGGTTCCTTTCCAGACCGATGCGCGTGCGGGGGAGTTTGTAGTCCAAAATGGCGAAGCTGCGGTCGGCGATGCGTACCGATCGGCCGGGTGTGCGGTTCACGCTGTCCGGTTCCGGATTCTGTGCGGCGGCCGTGCCGGCGAGGAGCGGCAGCAGCAGCGCAAGGAGGATGATTTTCATGGGGTTTCGGGATTCTGTTCGCTTTGCTAACGCACTTTTCCCGAATTTATTGCCGTCGCCGGCCGGGTTGTTTCCGGCAATCGCCCTATCTATATATAGGTATCCGCAGACGGTGTCAGAGATTGTGCGACAGCGGGGCAGGCACGGCAGCGCTGACGTCGAAATCGCCCCAGCGTTCGCCGATCAGGTCGAGCGTGGCGAAAAGTTCGTCGATGTCCAGCGACGTCACCAGCTTCAGCCGTGTCTCCTTGAAGTTCGGCAGCCCTTTGAAGTAGTTGGTCAGATGGCGCCGCATCTCCAGTATGCCCACATAGTCGCCTTTGATTTCGAGCGATTTGCGCAGGTGTTCCTTCGCTATCGCCACCCGTTCCGTCACCGGCGGCTGCGGCAGCACTTCGCCCGTCTCAAGGTAGTGTTTCGCTTCGCGGAATATCCACGGCCGGCCGTAGGTCGCACGGCCTATCATCACGCCGTCCACCCCGTAGCGGTCGAACATCTCCGCCGCCCGGGGGCCCGAGTCCACGTCGCCGTTGCCGATGATCGGGATGCGTATCTGCGGGTTGTTCTTCACCTTGCCTATCAGCGTCCAGTCCGCTTCGCCGCGGTACATCTGCGCCCGCGTGCGGCCGTGAATCGTCAGCGCCGCAATGCCTGCGTCCTGCAGCCGCAGGGCTATTTCTTCGATGTTCTTGTGTTCGTCGTCCCAGCCCAGACGGGTCTTCACCGTCACAGGTTTGCGCACCGCTTCCACTATGCGGCGCGTCATTTCGACCATCAACGGCACGTCGCGCATCATCCCCGACCCGGCGCCGCGGCCCGCTATCTTCTTCACCGGACACCCGAAGTTGATGTCTATCACGTCCGGATTCGCCGCTTCGGCCATGCGGGCCGCCTCGACCATCGGTTCGATCAGATGGCCGTACAGCTGGATGCCCACCGGGCGTTCCGCTTCGTCTATCTCCAGTTTCTTGAGCGACTTGGCCGCATCGCGTATCAGTCCGTCCGACGAGATGAACTCCGTGTAGACCATGTCGGCCCCGAAACGCTTGCACATGTAGCGGAACGAGGGGTCGGTCACGTCTTCCATCGGGGCCAGCAGCAGCGGGCGTTCTCCGAGGTCTATGTCGGCAATCTTCATGGCAGGGGGCGATTTTGGCTGCAAAGGTAGTTGTTATTTGGCAATAAAGCGTTAAATTTGCGCATCAAATCCCACAGAGAAAAGATGAATATCGAAACCTTTCTTTCGGAGGCGGTCCGCCGTGCGGCGGAGGCGCTCTACGGTCCGCTTGACGGCGAGCAGTTGCAGATTCAGAAGACCCGCAGGGAGTTCGAGGGCGATTATACGCTCGTCGTCTTCCCGCTGCTGCGACGAAGCCGCAAGTCGCCCGAAGCCACCGCTGCCGAGATAGGCGAACATATGACGGCCAACGTGCCGGAAATCAAATCGTTCAACGTCGTTAAAGGGTTTCTCAACCTCTCGCTCGACGCTTCGTTCTGGGCGGCGCGCTTCGCCGAAATCGCGGCCGACGACAGGTTCGGCGAGGCCGCTCCTTCGGGCCGTACGGTCATGATCGAGTACTCTTCGCCCAACACCAACAAGCCCCTGCACCTGGGCCATATCCGCAACAACCTGCTGGGTTATTCCGTGGCCCGCATCCTCGCCGCCAACGGTCACAGCGTCATCAAGGCCAACCTGGTCAACGACCGCGGCATCCACATCTGCAAGTCGATGCTGGCGTGGAAGCTCTACGGCAACGGCGAGACGCCCGCTTCGTCGGGCATGAAGGGCGACCACCTCGTCGGCAAATACTACGTCGAGTTCGACAAGCACTACAAGGCTCAGGTCAAGGAGCTCATGGCACAGGGTCAAAGCGAGGAGGAGGCCAAGAAAAACGCCCCCGTCATGCTCCAGGCGCAGGAGATGCTGCGCAAGTGGGAGGCCAAGGACCCCGAGGTCTACGCCTTGTGGGAGACCATGAACGGCTGGGTCTACGAGGGTTTCGACGTCACTTACAAGGCGTTGGGCGTCGATTTCGACAAGGTCTACTACGAGTCGCAGACCTACCTGCTGGGCAAGTCGCTCGTCGAGGAGGGACTCGCCAAGGGGGTCTTCTACCGGCGCGACGACAACTCCGTGTGGATCGACCTCACGGGCGACGGGCTCGACGAAAAACTGCTCCTGCGCGGCGACGGCACGTCGGTCTACATGACGCAGGACCTCGGCACCGCATTCCGCCGCTTCGAGGACAACAAGCTCGACGATATGATTTACGTCGTCGGCAACGAGCAGAACTACCATTTCCAGGTGCTCAAACTCGTGCTCAAAAAGTTGGGTTATGCCGACTGGAGCGACCACATCACCCACCTCTCCTACGGCATGGTCGAGTTGCCCGAGGGCAAGATGAAGTCGCGCGAGGGCACGGTAGTCGATGCCGACGACCTGATCGCCGACATGGTCGGTACGGCGCGCGAAATGTCCGCCGAACTGGGCAAGCTCGACGGGTGTTCCGAAGAGGAGGCCGAGGCCGTTTCGACGATGGTCGGGCTCGGTGCTCTGAAATACTTCATCCTCAAGGTCGACCCCAAGAAAACCATGCTCTTCGATCCGCGCGAGTCCATCGACTTCAACGGCAATACGGGGCCCTTCATCCAGTATACCCACGCCCGTATCCGGTCGGTGTTGCGCAAGGCCGCCGAGGCCGGCATCGACTTCGGGGGCGCCGTCCGGGCCGGTTGGCTGCCCGAGGAGATCGACTTGGTGAAGATGCTCGTCGATTATCCCGTTGCTGTCCGGTCCGCCGGCGACAGCTTCGCGCCTTCGGTCATCGGCGCCTACGTCTACGAGCTCGCCAAGCAGTTCAACGGTTATTACCACGACCATTCGATTCTCAAAGAGGAGAACGCCGAGGTGCGCCGCCTGCGTTTGCAGTTGGCCGCATTGGTCGCCCGCGTCATCCGCCACGGCATGGGCCTGCTCGGCATTGACGTCCCCGAGCGGATGTAGCGAATCCGGCAGATATTTCTATAAAACTGAAAGCGGCCATTCGGCCGCTTTCAGTTTGTTTCCAAGGCTTTCAGAATTCGCCCGTCTTGCGTTTTCCATTCGGTCAGTCCGTTGGCGCTGCGTCCCATTACGATACTCGCGGCCGTCGATGCACTGGAAAACAGCATGTCCTTGGTCAGTCGCAACCCGTTTCCGTCAGCAATGATCGTATGATCGGCAAGTAGTCGTTCTCGCATGGTCCGGTAGTTTTCGGCATAGGAGTTGGTCATTTCCGTTGCGATTCGGGAATCTTTCAGTACAACGAATCCTTCCGGTGTCCGAATCCCCTGCGCATCGGCTCCACGGGTAGACCGGATGAATAGCAATTCTTGTCTGGCCGTTTCGTTCGGAGAGACCAGTGGTTCGAAAATCTTGAATCCCAGTGTTCCGATCAACAGTTTGATGTTGTCGATGAACTCTTCCATTTCGGCCATGTCTGGTTCGGAAATCGTGGAGCGGGTCGGCTTGTTCGAGTTTTCCAGCTTGTACCGGTCTGTCTTAGCGGCTATTTCATGGAGTTTGCTTTCGAGGTATTTGATGTGGGCCTTGTTCAGGTTGTTGTCCTTGCTGATGAAAACGATGGCGTCGTTCCAGAAATCTTTCTGGACCAGGTGTTGTTCCAGACGCCGCCGGATGCCGTCGGCTTCTCCGATATAGGCGCGACCTTCTTTGCCCGGATCATCCGATTTGCCGAACAGGATGTAGACGCCGGCATTGTCCAGATCGGGTTTGTCGCTGCATTGCCGAATGAGGGAGTGAGGAATGCGGTAGGCTTTACCCGTCCAGTTGGAAAGTTCGCAACTGATGCGGCCGTCCTGTTTGCCGTCCATCAGAAACAAGGTTATCTTTTTGCCGTAGGTCATGGCTTCGGTTTGTTTAAGAAATGAAAAGTCGGACATCGAAACAAGCAACAGCTTGTTTCTGACGGGTCGGAGTATCCGACCACAGAGCCAAAGATACAAATTATTATTGGAACATGATTGCATTGCGGTATGAAAACGGCGGTCGCGATCGTGGTACGAATCTTGCGAGCGGGTAGGGCAGCAATGACCAAACACTTTATTAGCGTGAAAACAACCTTTACCACATTCGCCCTTTCTCTCGCGTTGTGCGCCGCCGCCGGTGCGACGGCCCAGACGCGGAGGCCGGTGCCGGCTTCTTCGGCCGATACCGTGTTGCTGTCGGAGACTTCCGACGGCGATTACATCGTGCGCCGGGCCATCGTCGAGCGTCAGGCCGATTCCGATTATTCCGTGCGTTATCTCATCAACCTCTCCACGCTCGATGCGGCCCTGAACGGCAATACGCGCGAGCTCGCCGAGCTCAATTCGTTCGTCTCGGCCATGATGAACGACACGCTCGTCAAGGTCAATACGGTCGTCATCACCGGCTACGCTTCGCCCGACGGTCCCGAGTCCCTCAACGAGCAGCTGGCCCGCGCCCGCGCCCGCGATTTCCGCAACTACGTCGACCGCAAGTACGGTTTCTCCAAGAAGTTCAACGTCCGCACGGCTTCCGTCGCCGAGGACTGGGAGATGTGCCGTACGCTCGTCGCCGCGTCGTCCATGCCCGACCGTCAGGCCGTGTTGAACATCATCGACGGCCCCAAGAGTTCCGCCGCCAAGGAAGCGGCTCTCAAAGCGATGCCGGCCGCTTGGGAGTATATGATTGCGCATATCCTGCCGCCCATCCGCCGCGTCGCCATGATCATCAACTATGACGAGGGCAGCCTCGTCGAGCAGCGCACCCGCATCGCCAAGCCCAAGCCGGCTCCCAAACCCGCACCTGCTCCGCAGCCCGTGGCCGAGCCGTGCCCGCCCGTCGATGCCTGCGGTTGCGGAGGCATGGAGATCGACGAGAACATCACCGGCATCATCGTCGAGATGCCCGATCCCGATGCCGGCGAGTTTTCGGGCAATGCGCGCGGTGTCCGCCGGGCCGCCCGCCGCGACATTCGCATGGACCGTGAGGTCGCCGCAAGCGATTCGCGCGAGGCCGAGCGTATCGCCCGCCAGGAGGAGAAGGCCGCCAAAAAGATAGCCAAAAAGGAGGCCAAGGCTGCCAAGAAAGCCGACAAGGCTTCCCGCAAAATCGCTCGCGAGTTGAGCAAATAGGTGCCTGTTTTCTTTGTTTCTGCCAATATGTTGCTGCGAGGCCCGGAGCGTTCCGGGTCTCGTTTTTTTGTCGGTTCCGCGCATTTTTCCCGTGTCCGGATAGAGAGCCGTTTTTCCCCGTTGTCGGAGCTCTCCAGAGTGCGGATGGTTCCGCCCGGCAGTATATTGCGCATGGTCCTGATTGTTTAATCCGAAAGTTTTGTTGCCTTCGACTTTGTCGAAGATACTCCCGTTCCGTTTTGCGCGGTTTCATTGTTATGTCG
>JAIDUZ010000072.1:0-29938 GCA_029059935.1 Alistipes sp. | reverse complement strand
GATACTCCCGTTCCGTTTTGCGCGGTTTCATTGTTATGTCGAAGCATTGAAATGCACCTTTCACTTTTCACCTTTCAACTTTTACCTTATTTTCGTATCTTTGCACTCCCTAACGCCATAAACAGAGACAACATGAGCCTCGTAGCAATCGTAGGACGCCCGAACGTGGGCAAGAGCACCCTCTTCAACCGACTCGTCGGCCAGCGCAAGGCCATCGTCGACTCGACGGCCGGCACCACGCGCGACCGCCACTACGGCAAGACCGACTGGAACGGCAAGGAGTTCTCGGTCATCGACACGGGCGGTTATACGGTCAATTCGGAGGACATCTTCGAGGATGAAATCCGCCGCCAGGTCATGCTGGCCATCGACGAGGCCGACGTCATTCTCTTTCTGGTGGAGGTCTCGACCGGCATCACCGACCTCGATGCGCTCATGGCCGACATCCTGCGCCGCAGCAGCAAGAAGGTGCTGCTGGTCTGCAACAAGGTCGACAACAACGACCAGATCTATTCGTCGCACGAGTTCTACGCCCTCGGTCTGGGCGATCCCTATTGCATCAGTTCCATGTCGGGAAGCGGCACGGGCGATCTGATGGACGCCATATTGGCCGCCCTGCCCGCCGAGACTTCGTCCGACGAAGAGGAGGAGCTGCCGCGCATCACCATCGTGGGGCGCCCCAACGTGGGCAAATCGTCGATGACCAACGCCCTTCTGGGCGAGGAGCGCAACATCGTGACCTCCATCGCCGGCACCACGCGCGATTCGATTCATACGCGTTACAACAAGTTCGGCATGGATTTCTACCTGGTCGACACGGCCGGCATGCGCAAGAAGGGCAAGACGATGGAGGACCTCGAATTCTACTCCGTCATGCGTTCCATCCGTGCCATCGAGAACTCCGACGTCTGCATCCTGATGCTCGACGCCCAGCAGGGACTCGAATCGCAGGACCTCAATATCCACAACCTTATCGTCCGCAACCGCAAGGGATGCGTCATCGTGGTTAACAAGTGGGACCTCATCGAGAAGTCGAGCAACACCATGAAGGAGTGGACCGAATTTCTGAAAAAGAAGCTGGCGCCTTTCAACGACATCCCCATCATCTTCACGTCGGTGCTCTCCAAGCAGCGTATCTTCGACGTGCTGCAAACGGCCATCCGCGTCTACCAGTCGCGCAAGCGCCGCATCGCCACTTCGGAACTCAACGAGGTCATGCTGCCGCTCATCGAGAACTATCCGCCGCCCGCCACCAAGGGCAAGTACATCAAAATCAAGTATGTGACGCAGCTCCCTACGCCTACGCCGCAGTTCGCGTTCTTCGTCAACCTGCCGCAGTACATCAAGGAGCCCTACCGCCGTTTTCTGGAGAACAACATGCGCGACCACTGGGATTTTTCCGGTGTCCCGATGCAGATTTATTTCCGGCAGAAATAGCGTTTCCTGTCCGTCGGGGTGCCTCCAAAGGCGTTTTCCGGAAAAATCCCGACATGGACAACCACCCCAAACCCCTCCTTGATAGGAGGGGCTTTTCATTCCGGCGTCCCGATGCAGATTTATTTCCGACAGAAGTAGGGTATTCCGTCCGTCGGGGTGCCTCCAAAGGCGTTTCCCGGAAAAATCCCGGTATGTGTGTATGCCCGGTTCAACGGAGATTCGCCGGGGCGATATTAGGAAAAGCGGCCGGCAGATGCTGGACGCAGCGCACGGAAAGAGCGAAAGAACGGGCCCTGTCGTTCGTCCATACAGGACCGACTTCGTTGCTGTTGAATCCCATGTAGCTCGCACCGTAGTCATCGCCGGCGTAGGGCGACGAGGCAAAGCAGAAGCCGCCCGTGCCGACTTCCGTCAAGGCTCCCGTGTCACGGTTGCGGTAGCCCGCAGCAGGAGCTCCGGGCAATCGCTGGATTGAATGCCGAAGAGAGGGAAAAATCAATGCACAATTCAAAATTCACAATTAGAAATTGATAATTACTTTTCTGTTGGGTCGTTCGCCCGAAACTAATTGAAAAAAGGGTCGCAGCCTGCGGGGCACGCTTGCGGGCCTCCGCGCCGGGAGGCTGCGGCCCGCACGGCTCTTTGAGCCGCCCGTGCAGAAAAGGATTAATTTTGAATTTTGAATTGTGCATTGATAAATCGGCTCTGCGGCAGACTGGGATGTACAGCCGCTTATTGCCGGCACCGGAAGCGGCGGCAATAAGCGGCGGATTGCTGAATCTGCCAACCTCTCTGACGCGAGCCGTGGCCCGCGTCACTCCGGGCCGGACGGCCGCTTGGGCAGTATTGGCGGAGCGAAGGCCCCGCCGAAATCTTTCGAATCGAATCTCAGTGTTTGCGTCGCGTCGACTGCCGTACGGCCGGCACTCCGGCCGTACGACGGCCTTTCGGGGCCGATGCGGCAGCGACCGGCATTCCCGGCAGCAGCAGGTCGAAATCGAGCTGGCGTTTCTGCAGGTCGGCACGTTTGATTCGCACCCGCACCGGGTCGCCCAGGGTCAGGCGGCGGCGCGTCGAGCGGCCGACGATTTCGTAGCGTTCTTCGTCGAAGTCGAACCAGTCGCCTTCGATGTCGCGCAGGAACGACATGCCTTCGATGTGCGTCTCCGTCAGTTCCACGTAGATGCCCCATTCCGTCAGTCCCGATATGTGGCCGTCGAACTCTTCGCCCAGATGGTCTTTCATGAATTCCACCATCTTGTACTTGATCGACGCCCGTTCCGCTTCGGCCGCTACCATCTCGCGTTCCGAGGCCCGGGCGCAGAGCTCTTCCGTCGTCTGCTTGTCGGCCGATTTGCCGCCCTCCAGATAGCGCGCCAGCAGGCGGTGGACCATCATGTCGGGGTAGCGCCGGATCGGCGACGTGAAGTGGGTGTAGCAGGGGAATGCCAGGCCGTAGTGGCCGATGTTGTCGGTCGTGTAGAACGCCTTGGCCATCGAGCGCACGGCCATCGTCGTCACGGCGTTCTCTTCGGTTGAGCCCTTGACTTTCGTGAAAAGTTTGTTCATCTCGCGGGCTACGGCGCGGCCTTTCGAGGCCTTGAACACCAGTCCGAAGCGCAGGATGAACTGGCGGAAACGGTCGAGTTTCTCTTCGCTCGGGGCGTCGTGCACCCGGTAGACCATCGTCCGGGCAACCTTGCGTCCCTTGTCGTTGAGCCGCGCACTGCAATATTCGGCTACACGGCGGTTGGCCAGCAGCATGAATTCTTCGATCATCCGGTTCGAATCCTGCTGTTCCTTGAAGTAGACGCCCACCGGGTGTCCCGCTTCGTCGAGCCGGAATTTCACTTCTTCGCGGTCGAAGCTTATGGCGCCGTTCTTGAAGCGTTGGCGCCGCAGTTCTTCGGCCAGCCGGTGCAGCGTTTGCACCTCTTCGGCATAGTCGCCCCGGCCCGTCTCGATTACCTCTTGCGCTTCGGCGTAGGTGAAGCGGCGGTCGGAGTGGATTACCGTGCGGCCGAACCATTCGTCCAGTATCTCCGCATTCTCGTTCAGCGTGAAGACCGCCGAAAAGCAGAGGCTGTCTTCGTCGGGACGCAGTGAGCAGAGTTCGTTCGACAGCCGTTCCGGCAGCATCGGCACCGTGCGGTCGACCAGGTAGACCGACGTTCCGCGCGTCACCGCTTCGTCGTCGATGGTCGAGTGGGGACGTACGTAGTGCGTCACGTCGGCGATGTGTACGCCCACTTCCCATACGCCGTCGCGCAGGCGGCGCACCGACAGCGCGTCGTCGAAGTCCTTGGCGTCGGCCGGGTCCACCGTGAAGGTCGTCGTCGGGCGGAAGTCGCGCCGGCGGGCGATTTCTTCGGCCGTGATGCGGCCGTCGATGCGTTCCGCAGCCTCTTCCACTTCCGCTTCGAAGCGGTAGGGGAGTTCGTACTCCGAAAGGATGGCGTGCATCTCCGCATCGTTGTCGCCGGCCATGCCCAGCACCTCGACCAGTTCGCCCACGGGGCTCTTGCTGCCCGGGAGCCAGTCAACGATGCGCACCACCACTTTCTCGCCGTCGCGCACGTCGGGATTCTCGCGTTTGGAAAGATAGATGTCCATCGGCATCTTGCGCGAGTCGGCCCGCACGAATATCTGGTGGGCTCCCACTTCGGCCACGCCTACGTAGGGTTTGCGGCTCCGTTCCAGAATGCGCGTGATTTCGCCTTCCAGCTTGCCGTCGTGGCTGCGGTGCATGACCGCCACCTCCACCCGGTCGCCGTCCAGGGCGTTGGCCGCGTTGCGCTGGTTCACGAATATGTCGTTTTCCAGCCCTTCGACCCGCACGTAGACCGAGCCGCCCGACGTCATGTCGGCGCGGCCCTCGTGGCGGGGCAGGTGTTTGTGCGTCAGGCGGTATTTCTCGCGGGCGCATTCTTCCACGATTCCTTCGTCGTAGAGCCGGTCGAGAATGGCCAGCGTCTCGCGGCGGCCTTCCTTCGTCGCGCCGCCCGAGGCCGAAGCCAGGTGTTTGAGCGAGAACTTGTTGTTGGGGAATTCACGCAGCAGGCTCAGAATCATCGCGGCCCGGTCGTGTTTTTTCGTGCTCTTCGTCGAGCGTTGTTTTTTCGTCTGTTTCATTGTTCAGTCAGTATTTTCAGGGCCAGCCGCCGCATGTAGCGCACGCCCGTTTCCAGGGCCCGTTCGTCGGGTGCGAATGTCGCCGTGTGGGGGCGTCCGGCCGTTGCGCCTACCCCCAGGCGGTAGAACAGCGAGGGGTAGCGCTGTGTGTAGCGGCCGAAATCTTCGGCCGTCGTGCGCAGCGGCTGCCGCTGCGTTTGCAAGCCCGTTTCGGCAGCTTCGGCTTCGGCCAGCTGCACCAGACGGGCATCGTTCACCACCGAGGGATAGCCGCGGTCGATTTCGGCTTCGGTGCTCACTCCGTATCGGGCATCGGTTTCGGCCGCCAGTTCGGCAATGCGGGCGTGGAGCGCCGCCCTCGCCGCTTCGTCGAAAGTGCGCAGCGTTCCTTCCATATACACTTCGTCCGGCACCACGTTCGTGGCGCCCGGCGCTTCGATGCGGCCTATCGACAGCACTTGTTCCGGGGCGTTGAGCGCCAGCAGCTGCGTCACCAGTTCGGCACCCGCCGCCACGGGGTCTTTGAGTTGGCCGCGTAGGGCGCCGTGTCCGCCCGTGCCGCGTATGCGGAAGCGCAGTTCATCGTTCGCCGCCATATATTTCCCGGCCCGGAACCCCAGGGTTCCCACTTCCAGCTGCGGTTCCACGTGCTGGCCCACCACGGCCCGTATGTCGTAGCCGTCGAACGGATTCTCTGCCAGCACCAGCGAGGCGCCGCCCGGGTTGCACTCTTCGCCCGGCTGGAAAAGGCCGAAAAGCGTGCCGGCGAAGTCGGGGTCGGCGGCCGTCTCCTGCAATACGCCGAAGAGCACCGCCGCGTGCATGTCATGACCGCAGGCGTGCATCGCGCCCGGCGTCTGCGAGGCGTAGGGGAGTCCCGTCTTCTCTTCGATGGGCAGGGCGTCGATGTCGGCGCGCAGCACCACGGCACGCCGGTCGTCGGGGGCGGTGTCGCGGCCCACGATGCGGGCCAGGATGCCCGTCCGGGCTATGGCGCGGTGTTCGATGCCCAGAGCCGTCAATTGTTCGGATATGTAGGCCGCCGTGGCATCTTCCCGGAACGAGAGTTCGGGGTGGGCATGCAGATGGCGGCGGAAAGCGATAGGGTCCATGCGGGGTTGAAGATTAATGGTCAAAAGCGAAAGGGTGCGGATGAATGACGGCGGCATCGTCTCGTTCGGTTGGCTGCAACTCCGATTTTGTTCCGGACTGTGCTTCGGCCGCATGAATAGGAATTGTACTTTTCACCTCTCACTTTTTACCTTTCACTTTTTCAGAATACGGTTTTCGCTATCTCGATGATGTTTTCGGCCTTGCCCATCGGGTAGTAGTGGAGCACCGGCACGCCCGCGGCTTTCAGTTCGCGGCTCTGGGCGATGGCCCATTCGGTGCCTATGCGGCGTACGGCGGCCTTGTCGTCGCGGTGGGCTTCCACTTCGCGGCGCAGCTCGTCGGGGATGCGGCAGCCGAAGGTCTCGGGCAGCAGGGTCAGATGGCGCACCGTCGAGAGCGGCTTGATGCCCGGAATGATCGGCACTCCGATTCCCGCTTCGCGGCAGCGGCGCACGAAGTCGAAGAAGCACGTGTTGTCGTAGAAGAGCTGCGTCACGATGTAGTCGGCTCCTGCGTCGATTTTGGCTTTGAGATGCGCCAGGTCGGCTTCGGGCGAGGGTGCTTCTTCGTGGGTCTCCGGATAGCCCGCCACGCCTACCGAGAACTTCGAGTGGTGGCACACCTCCACTTCTCCGTCGACGAATTCGCCGCGGTTCATCGCCGCTATCTGCCGCACCAGGTCGGCCGCATGGGCGTGTCCCTGCGGGTGGGGTGCGAAGCGTTCTTCGTTCTGCGACTTGTCGCCGCGCAGGGCCAACACGTTGTGCAGCCCCAGGAAATCCATGTCGATGAGCGCGTCTTCGATGTCGTAGCGCGACAGTCCGCCGCAAATCAGATGGGGCACCGTCTCCACGCCGTATTTCTTGCGTATGGCCGCCGAGATGCCCACCGTGCCCGGACGGCGGCGCACCACGTGCCACTCCGCGCTGCCGTCGGCGCGCAGCGTCTGTTTGAGGCTTTCGCGGTGGAACGTCACGTTGATGTAGGCCGGGTCGAACTCCATCAGCGGGTCGATGGCCGCAAAGGTGCCTTGCATGCCGTCGCCTTTGAGCGGGGGCAGCAGTTCGAACGCAAAGCGGGTCTTGCCTTGCGCCAGCGCGCCGTGTATGATGTCCGTTACGTTCATAGATTGTTCGGAATGATTTTGCGCACTTCGTCGGCTTCCAGGCCGCGGCGCCGGGCGTAGTCGGCCAGCTGTTCTTCGGCTATCGTCCCCACGGCAAAGTAGTCGGCATCGGCCAGGAAGAGTCCGCAGAGCGCTTCGCCCGGGTCGATCATGTGATTTTCCGTCAGCCGCATCCGCGTCGTCAGCTCCGCGCCCAGCAGGTCGAACACCTCGCGTTTGAGCGAGTGGTCGGGCGTCGCCGGGTAGCCGAAAGCCATGCGGCGGCCGCGGTAGTCGCCCCGAATGACCTGCTCCGGCGTAGGCATCGCACCCTCCTCGTAGCCCCACAGCTGCCGCCGCACGAACAGATGCACCGCTTCGGCGAAAGCCTCCGTTAGCCGGTCGGCCAGCAGTTTGGCCATGATGGCCGAGTAGTCGTCGCCCGCTTCGCGGAACCGGGCGGTCAGTTCCGCAAGCCCCACGCCCGCCGTCACGGCAAAACAGCCTATCCAGTCGCCCGCAGGGGCTATGTAGTCCGCCAGCGAGCGGTTGGCGGCGCCGCGCGTCTGGTTGCGCAGCATCGCCAGCCGGCGTTCGCCTCCCTTGGCGTCGGTCACTACTATGTCGTCGCCCTCCGCACGGGCCGGGAAAAGCCCTGCGACGCCTTGCAGCGTCAGCAACCGTTCGTCGCGGATGCGGGCCAGCAGCGCCTGTGCGTCGGCCAGCACCTTGCGCGCTTCGGCTCCTTTTTCAGGGTGGTCGAGTATCTCGGGATAGCGCCCTGCGAGTCCCCAGGCCGAGAAGAAGAAGCTCCAGTCGATGTAGGGTTCGGCATCGGCCACGTCGAAGTCCGGAAAGACCATGCGGCCCGGATGTTTCGGTTCGGCAGGCGTGTGTTCCGCCGCCGGACGGTTGCTGCGCGCTTCTTCGAGCGGCAGCAGCATCCGAGCCTTTTCCGCCGCGCGGTACTCTTCGCGCAGGGCTTCCTGACGCTCCCGTATCCGTCGTTCGCAGGCCTCGCGTTCGGGGCCCAGCAGTCCGGCCAGTATCTGTACGTTGCGGCTCGCGTCGGGCGAGTGTACCGCCAGCCCCGAGTAGGCGGGGGCTATTTTCACCGCCGTGTGCATCTCCGAGGTCGTCGCTCCGCCGATGATGACCGGCGTGCGCAGGCCGCGGCGTTCGAGTTCCGCACACACCCGGATCATCTCGTCGAGCGACGGCGTGATGAGTCCGCTCAGACAGATGCAGTCGGCACCCCACGCTTCGGCTTCGTCGACGATGCGCTGCGGTTCGACCATCACGCCCAGGTCGCGGATCGCATAGCCGTTGCAGGCCATCACCACCGACACAATGTTCTTGCCGATGTCGTGTACGTCGCCTTTTACGGTGGCTATCAGTATCTTGCCGCTTTCGGGTTTCTTTCCCGCCTCCTCTTCGATGAGGGGCGTCAGCGCCGCTACGGCGCGTTTCATCACGCGGGCCGTCTTCACCACCTGCGGCAGGAACATCTTGCCCTCGCCGAAGAGCGCGCCCACACGTTCCATCGCCGGCATCAGCAGCCGGTCGATCACCGCCATCGGGTCGCCCAGCGCCGCACAGGCTTCCAGCGCATCGGCTTCGATGCGGTCGGCGATGCCTTTCAGCATGGCCTGTCCGATGCGTTCTTCGAGCGTGCCCGCCTGCTGCGGTTCGTGCTCCTGCGGCCGTTCCTCCGCTTCGCGGCGTATGTGCTGGGCATGTTCCGCGAGCCGTTCGGCCGCGTCGGGACGGCGGCAGAGGATGACATCCTCCACGCGTTCCAGCAGTTCGGGTTCTATGTCGTCGTAGACCCGCAGCATCTGCGGATTGACGATGCCCATCTCCATGCCCGCCGCTATGGCGTGGCACAAAAACGCCGAGTGCATCGCTTCGCGCACGGCGTTGTTGCCGCGGAAGGCGAACGAGAGGTTCGACACGCCGCCCGATACCTTGGCGCGGGGCAGATTCCCGCATATCCAGCGCGTGGCGTCGATGAAGGCCTTGGCATATCCGTCGTGTTCGGGCATGCCCGTGGCCACAGCCAGGATGTTGGGGTCGAAAACGATCTCTTCGGCCGGAAAGCCGTCGCCCGTCAGCAGGTCGTAGGCCCGGCGGGCTACCTCCGTCTTGCGTTCGAAGGTGTCGGCCTGGCCCCGTTCGTCGAAGAGCATCACCACGGCGGCGGCTCCGTAGCGGCGTATCTCGCGGGCCCGGCGCAGGAACTCCTCCTCGCCCTCCTTGAGCGATATGGAGTTGACGATGGCCTTGCCCTGCACGCTCTGAAGTCCGGCGACCAGCACGTCCCAGTCCGACGAGTCGATCATCACGGGCACCCGGGCTATCTCCGGTTCCGAGGCCGTCAGGTTCAGGAACGTGCGCATCGCCGCCGGTCCGTCGATCAGTCCGTCGTCCATGCAGACGTCTATGACCTGCGCACCCGCCTCCACTTGGGCGCGGGCCACCGTCAGGGCCTCTTCGTAGTTGCCTTCGCGTATCAGCCGGGCAAACTTGGCCGAGCCGGCCACGTTGGTGCGTTCGCCCACGTTGACGAAGTTGGCTTCGGGCACGATGCGCAGCGGTTCCAGACCGCTCAGCACGGTCTCGTGCCGGGGTTCCGGCAGCGGTCGCGGGGCGTAGCCGCCCACGATTTTATGTAGTTCGTAGATGTGTTCGGGCGTCGTGCCGCAGCAGCCGCCCACCATGTTCAGCAGTCCGCGCCGCAGGTATTCGCCCATCTCGTCGGCGAACATCGCCGGCGTTTCGTCGTAGCCGCCCGTCACGTTGGGCAGTCCGGCGTTGGGGTAGACCGCCACGCGGCATTCGGCCACGGCCGCCAGCCGTTCCAGATAGGGCAGCAGCTGCCGGGCGCCGAACGAGCAGTTGAGGCTCACGGCTATCGGGTCGACATGGGCCACCGAGGCGTAGAACGCCTCTACCGTCTGCCCCGAGAGCGTGCGGCCCGAGGGGGTGAGGGTACCCGATACCATCACGGGCAGCCGGGTGCCCCGTTCGTCGAACAGACGCAGGATGGCGTGGATCGCCGCCTTGGCGTTGAGCGTGTCGAAGAAGGTTTCGAGCATCAGCAGGTCGGCACCGCCGTCCGCCAGACCGCGCACCTGGTCGTAGTAGGCCGCTTCGAGTTCGGCGAAGGTCAGGTCGCGGGCCGCCGGGTCGTCCACTTTCGAGGAGAGCGACAGCGCATGGTTCGACGGGCCTATCGAGCCTCCCACGAAGCGGGGTTTCTGCGGATTGCGGGCCGTGAATGCGTCGGCCGCCGCACGGGCCGTTTCGGCCGCCGCACGGGCTATTTCGTAGGCGTATGCTTCCAGCCCGTAGTCGCGCAGCGACACGGCGTTGGCGTTGAACGAGTCGGTGGTGATGATGTCGGAGCCGGCCGCCAGGTATTTTTCGTGTATGGCCCTCACCGTCTCGGGGCGCGTGAGCGCCAGCAGGTCGTTGCAGCCGCGCAGTTGCACCGGCCATTCGGCGAAGCGGCCGCCGCGGTACTCCTCTTCGGTCAGTCCGTATTGTTGCACCATGGTGCCGAATCCGCCGTCGAGCAGCAGTATGCGGCTTTCGAGTTGTTCTTTGAGCGTTGAGGCCATGCTATCGGGCGATGATTTCGATTTCGAATATCCGGCTCCAGTTCTTGCCCGTCACGAAGATGCGCCGGCCCTCCGCATCGTAGGCTATGCCGTTCAGTACGTCGGTCTCGGGTCCGCGTTCGGAGTCGGGCAGCAGCCCCGCGAGGTCCACCACGCCTTCCACCTTGCCCGTCGCCGGGTCGATGATGACGATCCGGTCCGTGGTGTAGACATTGGCCCACAGCTTGCCGTCGATCCACTCCAGTTCGTTGAGGTAGTCGACCGGCTGCCCCTTGTAGGTCACCGTTGTGCGTTTTTCGCGCCGGAAGGTCGCCGGGTCCACCGTGTAGACCTTGGCCGAGCCGTCGGTCATGTAGAGTTTTTCGCCGTCGGTGGTCAGCCCCCAGCCTTCGCCCGGATAGCGGAATCCGCCGGTTTTCTTCATCGTCGCCGCATCGTAGACATGGCAGATGTTGTCCTGCCACGTCAGTTGGTAGAGCTTGCCGTCCAGCAGCGCGATGCCTTCGCCGAATTCCGAGCGCGGCAGTCGTGCCACCGTCTCGCTGCGGCCCGTCGCCAGGTCGGTCTTCCTGATTGCCGACTGGCCGTACTGGCCCGTTCCTTCCCACAGCGTGCCGTCGACATATTGCAGTCCCTGGGTGTAGGCGTCGGTGGGGTGGGGGTAGACGGCTTTCACCCGATAGGTGTAGAGTTGCGGTTCCTGCGTCTGCGCGGGGGCCGCCGCAGTGCGTCGGGCCGTGTTTCCTCCGCAGGCCAGCAGCAGTGCCGCCGGGAGGGCCCATAGTATCTTCGTCTTCATCGTTTGTCCGTATATTTTTGCAAAGGTAAGGATAATTCGCCGGAAGCGTGTGATTCGGGGGCAAAAATTACCCGTCCGTCATCTTGCGATGCCATCTTTCAATGTGCCGGCGTGTGAGGAATGCATTTCAAGTCCGAGCGTCGCGGCTCCCGGCCCCCGGCTGCGTATTCGGTTTTGGCTCCACCCCGCACCCCTCCCTTGGGAGGGGCTTCGGTCGGAGAGCCGAAAGATTCGAATCGTCGAACCGTCGGTAATACGACGTCTGCAATAATTGAATCGCGGATTATGAATTGTGAATTCCGTATGTTATCTTTGCGTCGTCTTTTGGCAGTCAACGGTAATATCTCGCATGAAATTGCTGATTCTCAACGGTCCGAACCTCAATTTGCAGGGGCGGCGCGATACGGATGTCTACGGTACGCAGACTTTCGACGATTATTTCGCTTCCTTGCAGGAGCGTTTCCCGCAGGTCGGTTTCGGTTATTTCCAGTCCAACATCGAGGGCGAACTCATCGACGCCGTGCAGCAGGCCGAGGGCCGCTACGACGGCATCGTGCTCAACGCCGGCGGATATACCCACACTTCCGTGGCGCTGCGCGACGCCGTGTCGGCCGTCGCGGTGCCCGTCGTCGAGGTCCATATCTCTTCGATTTTCGCCCGCGAGGAGTTCCGCCATGTCTCCCTGCTGGCTCCCGTCGTCATGGGGTCCGTCATGGGTTTCGGTCTCGATTCCTACCGCCTGGGCGTCGAGGCGTTGCTGTCGAAGGCTTAGCGGCATCCCCGCTTCGTTCTTCCGTTTCCAAAATAATTCAGACAAGCATATGTGCAATAGCAAAAAGACCAAAATCGTAGCCACGATGTCCGACTTCCGCTGCACCGAGGAGTTCGTCCGCAGCCTCGCCGCCGCCGGCATGGACGTTGTGCGCATCAATTCGGCCCATGTCACCGAGGAGGGCGCCTCGCGCATCGTGGAGATCGTCCACAAGGTCAACCCCGCCATTCCCATCATGATCGATACCAAGGGACCCGAAATCCGCGTCACCGCCATCGCCCCCGACCTCGGCGAGCGCCTCGAATTCAAGGCCGGCGACCGGGTCGTCGTGCGCGGTTCGGAGGGTGCCGACCTCACCACGCGCGAGGTCGTCTATATGAACGTCCCGGGCATCGTTGCCGACATCCCCGTCGGGGCCCGCATGCTCATCGCCGACGGCGAGGTCGAGCTGCACGTCGTCGACAAGTCCGAGCGCGAGCTCGTCTGCGAGTTCGCCGGCGACGGTGCGCTGCGCTCGCGCAAGAGCGTCAACGTGCCCGGCGTCTCCATCGACCTGCCTTCCGTCACGGCCAAGGACCGCCGCTTCATCGAGTGGGCCATCGCCCACGACGTCGACTTCATCGCCCATTCGTTCGTGCGCAGCGTCCGCGACCTTCAGGCCGTGCAGCAGATTCTCGACACCCACGGCAGCCCCATCAAAATCATCTCCAAAATCGAGAACCAGGAGGGCCTCGACAACATCGACGAAATCATCGAGGCTTCCTACGGCATCATGGTCGCCCGCGGCGACCTGGGCGTGGAGCTGCCCGCCGAGGTCATCCCCAACACCCAGCGGCGCATCGTCGAGAAGTGCATCGCCGCCAAGCGTCCGGTCATCATTGCCACACAGATGCTCTACTCCATGGTCCGTTCGCCGCGCCCCACGCGCGCCGAGGTGAGCGACGTGGCCAGCGCCATCTACGAGCGCGTCGACGCCGTCATGCTCAGCGACGAGACCGCCATGGGCGACTATCCCGTCGAGGCCGTCGAGACCATGGCCCGCATCGCCCGCGAGATCGAGCGCGACGAGACCCATTTCAAGCCCATGATCGACATCAACATGGTCTCCGTCAACCACGAGGTCACGGCCCAGCTGGCCCGTTCGGCCGTGCGCGCGTCGACCAATCTGCCCATCCGTTACGTCGTCCTCGATACCAAGACCGGCCGCACGGGGCGTTATCTGGCCGCTTTCCGCGGTCAGAAAACCGTCGTTGCGGTCTGCTACCAGCTCCATGCCCAGCGTATCCTGGCCCTCTCCTACGGCGTCGTGCCCATCCTGCGCAACCAGGAGCTCTCCGACCGCTACCACTTCCTCATCGATGCCATGGAGGTCATCGAGCAGAAAGACCACCTCGACGAGAAGGATTTGTTGGCCATCGTCGGCGGCAGCTTCGGACCCGACGGCGGTGCTTCCTATGTCGAAATCGCCGACGTGCGGCGCATCCGCGAGCGCAACGAGCAGAGTTGCCGGTAGAGCGTGGCGGGCGAGTTGAAAGAGAAGGTCACGCGCGGCGTCGCGTGGTCGATCGGCGAGAAAGTCGGCACGATGCTCCTGCAAATGGGGGTGTCGATCGTCGTGCTGCGGCTGTTGATGCCCGACGACTTCGGCGTCATCGCCATCCTCACCGCCTTCGCCGCTTTCGCCTTGGTGGTCGTCGACAGCGGATTTTCGCAGACGCTGATTCGCCAGGCCGAGCCCGAACCGTTGGACTACAAGTCGGTCTTTCTCTTCAACATCTCCGTCTCCGCGGCGTTGTACGTGTTGCTCACGGCCTTGGCGCCGGTCGCGGCACGTTACTACGACATGCCCGTCATCACGCGCATCGCTCCCGTCTTCTTTCTGTTGATTCCGGTCAATGCGCTCTGCGTCATACAGAATACCCTCTTCACGCGCCAGTTCCGTTTCGCCCTGCTCTCCAAGGTCGCTTTCGTCTCGTCGCTGGTCAGCGGACTGGCGGCCGTGCTGCTGGCCTGGGCCGGCTGCGGCGTCTGGAGTCTGGTGGCCCAGCGTCTCTTGCAGATGGCCGTGAGGGCGGTGTTGTTGTGGCATGCAAGCGATTGGCGGCCCGCTTCGTCGGGTGCCTGGAGTCCGGCGGCCATCCGCCGAATGGCCCCTTACAGCTTCAGCCTCCTGGCCACCGACCTCATTTCGTCGGTTTATACCAAGATTCCCCAGCTCTTCATCGGCAAGCTCTATTCGTCGCGCATGCTGGGTTATTTCGACCAGGCGCTCAAGCTCCGGGACCTGCCCCTCACTTCGGGCATGACCGCCGTGCAGAGCGTCACTTTTCCCGCGCTCTCCAAAATCGGGGCCGACGAGCGCAAGTTCGCCGAGAGCTACCGCCAGGTGGTGATGGTCGTCGCCTACGTCATGTTCCCCGCCATGCTGGGCCTCTCGGCTGTTGCCCGCGACATGTTCGCCGTGCTGGTCGGTGCCAAGTGGATGCCTACGGTGCCTTATTTCAGGGTCGTCTGCCTCTCCGGACTCTTCTATCCCGTGGCCATGGTGGCTTACAACGTCATGAAGGTGCGGTGCAGCGGGCCTGCCATCGTGCGGCTGGAGATCGTCAAGAAAGTCATCATGACTGCGATTCTCGTTATCACCATTCCCCGCAGCGTGCAGGCCGTCGTATGGGGGCTGGTCGTCTTCGCGTTCTGCGAAATGGTCGTCAACGTCGGCGCTTCCTTGCGCGTCACGTCGCTTTCCGCCTGGCGTTTCGTGCGTACGTTGTTGCCTGTCTTCTTCGTTTCCGGAGCCATGTTCGTCGTCGTCCGCTCCGTTGCATGGATTCTGCCCGACCATGCCTTGCTCCGGCTCGTCTGCATGATCGCCGCCGGCGTCGTCTCCTATCTTCTGTTTTCTTTCTGCTTCCGCCTCGAAGCGTTCGCCGAACTCCGCACCATCGTTCGGCGGCAGCTTCAGTATCGTGAAAAAGATTAAAAGCGGTCCGTAGATGCTTGGACGCAGCGCACGGCGCGTGCGATTGCGTGGTTGCCATCGTTCAGCGGATTGACGTTCGCCGAGTCGAAGTTGAGCATGCCTGCGTTGCGGGCGTTCGTGCCGTCGGTAACGTAGGGCGACGAAGACCACGCGTAGCCGTTCGTGCCGACGACCGTCAAGGCTCCCGTCGAGTTGTGGCGGTAGCCCGCAGCAGGCATGAATAACAATCGCTGGAATGGGTGCCGCAGAGAGGGAACAAAACAATGTACAATTCACAATTCACAATTCACAATTTCGCGATTAAGCGAGGGCAGAGCCCCCGTAAGGGGGGGGGTAATTAAGAATTAAAATCAGAGTTGGGCCAATCTCCGTCATGGACGATCGGGCCGCCGTCGATTCCCTCGCCCGGGCCGGCTGCGGGGGTCGCGCGTAAAGCGCGAGCCGGCCCCGGGCGCAAGGTCAGAGACCTTGATTATTTTCGGACCTCCGCCTGCTGCTGCGAGCAAACATTACGAATCCCCGTTCTTAACAGGCCGGCCACGGGCGCAAGGTTTGCAACCCTGGCATTTGCTCTTTTGTGTTAGAGTGTCGGGCGCAGCCTGCGGGGCACGCTTGCGGGCCTCCGCCGGGGGAGGCTGCGGCCTGCACGATTCTTCGAATCGCGGTGAGAACACAAAACTATGCGACCCCGATTTTCTATTATGAATTTTGCATTCTGAATTGTGAATTGTTCCCGGCTCTGCGGCAGACTGGGATGAATAGCTCGCGGCCCGTCTTCGGACGGAGTTGCTTCGGCCGGACGTGCCCCAAGCGGATTGCTGAATCTACATACCGCGCTGACAGAAGCCATGACCCCTGTCATTCCGGGTCGGAGACCGCTTTTATCGGATGAAAGATGAAAAGCGAAAGTTCTGCCCTCTTTCGCTTTTCGCCTTGTTACTTGTATTCTTTGGGTTCGACGATGCCTCGGAGAACAACCAGCGCATTGAGCGCCAGTGCTTCGAGTTCGTTTTCGCCGGGGTATACCGTGACGGGTGCGATGAACGAGCAGTGTCTGCGTATCGCTTCGACCACCGGTTCGTTGTAGGCTATGCCGCCCGTCAGCAGGATGCCGTCGACTTTGCCTTCCAGCGTCGCGGCCATGGCTCCGATTTGTTTGGCGATGTTGTAGTTCATGGCCGCCAGAACCTTGGCGGCCCGTTCGTCGCCCCGGGCTATGCGTTCCATCACTTCGATGACCGAGTTGGTGCCCAGGAGCGCTACCAGTCCGCCTTTGCTCGAAATGAATTTGAGCAGTTCCTCTTTGGTGTATTTGCCCGAAAAGCAGACTTTGATCAGTTCGGCCGACGGGATGTTGCCCGCACGGTCGGGGGCGAAAGGTCCGTCGCCGTCCAGGGCGTTGTTCACGTCGACGATGCGGCCGCAGCGGTGGGCCGCCACGGAGATGCCGCCGCCCATGTGCGCGACCACGAGATTCGTTTCTTCATAGACGCGTCCTTCGCGCTGGCAGTGGAGCCGGGCGATGGCTTTTTGGTTGAGTGCATGGAAGATGGGTTTGCGCGGACACATCGGCATGCCCGAAATGCGGGCCACGTCGTCCATTTCGTCGACCACCGGAGGGTCGGCGATGTAGGCCTTCACTTTGGCCATGTGGGCGATTTGCGCCGCCAGCAGTCCGCCCAGGTTGCAGGCGTGTTTCATCTGTGCGTTGCGCAGGTCGTAGCGCATGCGCGAATTGACTTCGTAGACACCGGCCGTGACCGGGCGTATCAGGCCGCCGCGTCCGATGACGGCCGACAGTTCCTCGATGTCGAAGCCGTTGTCTCTCAGTGTCCGAAGAATCAGTCCGCGGCGCCAGTCGAGCTGGTCGATGACATCGACGAATCGCGACACTTCTTCGGTCGTATGCCGCAGAGTCGTTTCCAGCAAAGGTCGCTCCTCTTCGTAGAGGGCGACCTTTGTGGAAGTAGAGCCGGGATTTATCGCTAATATTTTGAATGCCATAGGTCTCGGTTCCGGGTTGAGATAGGGTTTATTTCGCTGCCAGACAGGCCAGTGCGATCGAGTAGAGCTTGGTCTTGCTGCTGTCGCCGCGCGAGGTGAGCACGCACGGCACCTTGGTGCCCATCACCATGGCCGCCAGTTCGCCGCCGCAGAGGTGGGTCGTCGACTTGAAGAATACGTTGGCCGACTCCAGGTTGGGGAAGAGCAGACAGTCGGGGTCGCCGGCTACGGACGAGCCTTTGACTTTCTTGTGTTCGGCCACTTCCTTGAACAGCGCTACGTCCAGCGACAGCGGGCCGTCGACAATCACGTTGCCCAGCTGGCCGCGGTCGCCCATCTTGGCCAGCAGCGCGCCTTCGGTCGACGAAACCACGTTGGGCAGCACCTGCTCCGAGGGTGCGATGCAGGCGATTTTCGGGGTCTTGATACCCAGCAGGTTGGCCGTCTGGGCCAGGTAGCCTATCTGCTTCATCTTCTGTTTGAAATCGGGTTGCGGAATCACCGCCACGTCCGACATGATGAGCAGTTTGTGGTAGCAGGGCATCTCCGAAATGCTGACATGGCTCAGCACGCCTTTCGGAGGGAAGAGTCCGGCGTCCTTGTTCAGAATGCCGCGCATGTACTTGTCGGTCGATACGAGACCCTTCATCAGCACGTCGGCATTGCCGGCCACTACGGCGGCCACGGCCAGTGCCACGCACTTCACGTCGCTCTTTTCGTCTACGATGTTGAACGCCGCGATGTCGATGCCGTTCTCCCGGCACACTTCTTCGATGACGGCTTTTTCTCCGTAGAGGGTCGGTTCCACCAGCCCTTCCTTGTAAGCTTCGTAAACGGCTTCAAGGGTGTGCGAATCCTGACCGTAGGCTACGGCCAACCGTTTTTTGCCTTTCTTCCTCGCCTCTTCGACGATTTCCGTAAGATGTTGAATCATGGTTATTTTTGTTTTTTTTGGTTTAAGTATGTTTTCGCCATCGCAGGGATGGCCGTAGCCTGCGGGGCACGCTTGCGGGCCTCCGCCGGGGGAGGCCCGCACGATTCTCCGAATCGTTGTTGCCTCACCAACTCTGCGGCCGATTTTTATTTCACCAGGTTGTAGGTGTCCGTGGCGATGACCAGTTCTTCGTTGGTGGCAATCACGGCGATCTTCACTTTCGAGTCGGCCGCCGACAGCAGTTTGTCGACACCGCGGGCGCCGGCATTGGCGCTCTTGTCGAATTTGATGCCCATGAATTCCAGCCCGGAGCAGACGGCTTCGCGCATCTCGCACGAGTTCTCGCCCACGCCGCCCGTGAAGACGATCAGGTCCACGCCGCCCATTTCGGCCGCATATTCGCCGATGAACTTCTTGATGCGGTTGTAGTACATGTCGCGCGCCAGAATGGCTCTCGGGTTGCCTTCGTTGTAGGCCCGGTCGATGTCGCGCATGTCGCTCGAAATGCCCGTCAGACCCATCACGCCCGATTTCTTGTTCATCATGGCGTCGAGTTCGGCGAACGTCATGCCTTCCTTGTCGCCGATGAACGTGACGGCGCTGGCGTCCACCTGGCCGCAGCGGGTGCCCATCACCAGTCCGTCGAGGGGCGAGAAGCCCATCGAGGTGTCGAACGACTTGCCGTTGAGCACGGCCGTGACGGAGCCGCCGTTGCCGATGTGGCAGGTGATGATTTTCGAGCGGTCGAAGTCGAGCCCGGCCAGCTTGGCGCCTTCGCGGGCCACGAATTTGTGGCTTGTGCCATGAAAGCCGTACTTGCGGACACGGTATTTCTCATAGTATTCGTAGGGCAGGGCGAACATGTAGTTCACGGCCGGGATGGTCTGGTGGAACGAGGTGTCGAAGACCGTCACCTGCGGTACGCCGGGCAGTACCTGGTCGATGGCGCGGATGCCTTCGAGGCTGGCAGGGTTGTGCAGCGGCGCTATCTGGCAGAGCGACTGTATCTTGGCCTTGGTGTCGTCGTTGACCAGGCAGCTCTGCGGGAAGTATTCGCCTCCGTGGGCTACGCGGTGGCCTACGGCTTTCACTTCGTCGAGCGATCGGATGACTCCGTGCTCCGGGTCGGTCAGCGCCTTCATCACCAGTTCGATGCCGGTGGTGTGGTCGGGGATGGGTTGGTGCACTTCGAACGGCTCCTTGCCGACGGGTTTGTGCGTGAGGTCGCCCTGGGGCAGACCGATGCGCTCGACGAGACCTTTTGCGAGCAGTTTGCTGGATGCGTCCTCCATGTCGATGACCTGATACTTGATCGACGAGGAGCCGCAGTTGAGAACCAGAATAACCATTGCGGTATGAAAATTTAGTAAAGTGACAAAATATTACATAAATGTAGACATAATTCTACAATCATGCAAATTTACGCAAAAAATAGTTGCGCTCCGGTCGGTTTATTGACCGAAAAGATGGAAAAATCATCGAATCGGTCCGGAATCCGCCGCCGTGTCCGCATGCGGCAACGCCCGGACCCCGTTTCGTTCCGTTTTTTTTGGAAAGCGCTTCCTTGCCCGGCTGCCTGCTCCGGTTGCCTGTGGCTTTCGTGGCTGAACTCCGTTTCGCTCCGTCCTTTTTCGGAAAGCGTTTCCTTGCCCGGCTGCTTTTCGCTCCCGTGGCCGGACCCTCCGGAATCCCGTTCAGGGTTCGAACCGGTATCCCACGCCCTTGACCGTGGTGATGCGGTGTTCGCCGATTTTTTGTCGCAGTTTGCGGATGTGCACGTCGATGGTGCGGTCGCCCACCACCACTTCCGAGCCCCATATCCGGGCATAGATTTCTTCGCGCGGGACAAGTTTTCCGGGTGCGGAGCTGAGCAGGTCGAGCAGCGCGAATTCTTTGCGCGGCAGCGCTATCTCCCGGCCGTCGCAGCGTACGGTGTAGCGTTCGCGGTCGATTTCGATGCCGGCGGCTTCGACCGCGGCTTCGGCGCTCTCTTTTTCGTCGACCCGCTTCAGGATGGCCCGTACGCGGCTTACCAGGAGTTTCATGCGGATGGGTTTGACCAGATAGTCGTCGGCTCCTGCGCCGAATCCCGTAAGTTGCTGTTCTTCTTCGCCCAGGGCCGACAGAAAGACCACGATGGCACTGCGCAGCTCCGGGTCGCGGCGAATGGCGCGGCAGGTCTCGGCGCCGTCCATCACGGGCATCATGCGGTCCAGCAGAATCAGATGCGGACGGCATTCGGCCGCCACGCGCAGCGCTTCGGCGCCGTTCGGGGCGGTGAACACTTCGTAGCCCTCCCGGAGGAGGTTGTAGCGCACGAACTCGATGATGTCGGGTTCGTCGTCGACCAACAGAATGCGATGGGGCATGGTGCGTGGGCTGGGTTTTATGCGAAGATACGAAAATTCCGGAGAAATCGTGCGGCGGGAGCGGAAAAATGGTTATATTTGCAGGATTCATAAGCTTTCCTTAATATTAAGGAGACCAAACCGCTACTGAGATGGCTACCGAAAATCCGACTCTCCATGCTCCCGAGGAGCATGTCGGCCCCGAGGCCGACGATGTGCTGACCGCTGCGCCTCTTTCGGGCGCCGACACCGCAGAAATCGACGCTGCCGCCGTTGCTTCCGAGCCGGCTGCCGAGTCTTCCGCCGCCGATGCCGCGGCCCGTACGAAGCGCCCCCGCATCCGGGTCGGGACCGCCGAAGCGGTCGGGGAGCCCGCCGACGAGGCGGAAAAGGTGGATTTTTCGGAGGAGGACGCCGCCCTGGCGGCTTGCGACGCAGGCCTGGAAATCGAGGGCGAGACGGCCGAGGAGGCCGCGGCTGCCGGGCAGCCCGCTCCCGACGAGAAGTTCGCCGGCCGCAGCAAGGAGGAGTTGGTCGGTCTCTTTGCACGCATGCTCGAAGAGCAGCCCGTGCAGGCCATCCGGCGCGAGGTCGAAGCGTTGAAAATCGCGTTCTACCGGTTGCGCCGCTCCGAGGTCGAAGCGGCCCGCCGGGCGTTTTTGGAGTCGGGCGGCGCCGAGGAGGCTTTCGAGGCTCCGGTCGACGGCGCGGAGGTGCAGCTCAAGGAACTCTTCAAGGAGTACCGCCGGCGCCGCGACGAGTTCATCGCCAACCTCGAAGCCGAGAAGGAGAAGAACCTGCAGGTCAAGCTGGGCATCATCGAGGAGTTGAAGGAGCTGGTCGGTTCGGACGAAACGCTGAACCACACCTTCAACCGGTTCCGCGAGTTGCAGAACCGTTGGAAGGAGACGGGCATCGTGCCCCAGGCCAATGTCAAGGACTTGTGGGAGACCTACAACCTCCATGTCGAGAATTTCTACAACTTCATCAAGATAAACAAGGAGCTCCGCGACCTCGACCTCAAAAAGAACTACGAGCGGAAAGTCGCTCTCTGCGAGGCGGCCGAGGCCCTCGTGCTGGAGCCTTCGGTGGTCGAGGCGTTCCACAAGCTGCAGAAGCTCCACGACGAGTGGCGCGAGACGGGTCCCGTGGCCGGCGAGTACAAGGAGGCCTTGTGGGAGCGGTTCCGCCAGGCGTCCGCCCGCATCAACAAGCAGCATCAGGAGCATTTCGAGGCGTTGAAGGCCGAGCAGCTGAAGAACCTCGAACTCAAAACCGAGCTCTGCGCCGCCGCCGAGGAGCTCGTCGCACAGCCGTCGACTACGCGCAAGGAGTGGAACCGGGCCAGCGAGCGTCTGTTGGAGATACAGAAAACATGGAAAACCATCGGCTTCGCTCCCAAGAAGGACAACAACCGCATCTACGAGCGTTTCCGCGCCGCCTGCGACCGTTTCTTCGATGCGAAGCGTCGTTTCTACGCTGGGCTGAAGACCGAGTTCGACCACAACCTCCAGCTCAAGAACGAGTTGTGCGAGGCCGCCGAAGCCCTGGTCAACAGCGAGGAGTGGAAGAAGGCTACCGACGAGCTGATTGCCTTGCAGAACCGCTGGAAGGAGATCGGTGCCGTGTCGCGCCGCCATTCCGATGCGGTCTGGAAGCGTTTCCGCGCCGCCTGCGACCGTTTCTTCGAGCGCAAGAGCAGCCATTTCGCTTCGGTCGACGGCGAATACGAGGCCAACCTGCAGAAGAAGCTCGCCTTGCTCGACGAGATGGAGGCCGCCGACGTCAGGACGGGCGGCTACGAGGTCATCCGCGAGTTCCAGCGCCGCTGGGGCGAAATCGGCTTCGTGCCCATCAGGCAGAAGGAGACCGTACAGAAGCGTTACAAGGCCGTGGTGGATTCCCTCTTCGATACGTTGCGCGGTTCCGAGCGCGACCGTTCGATGAACCGTTTCCGCGAGAAAATCTCTTCCTTGAAGGCTTCGGGCGACCGGCGCGTGCGTTCCGAGCGCGAGAAGCTCTGCAACCGGGTCCGGCAGCTCGAACAGGAGGCCGCCGTGTTGGAGAACAACATCGGATTCTTCTCCCGGTCGAAAGGCGCCGAGTCGCTTATCGCCGACGTGAAGTCGAAAATCGCACGCCTGCGCGACGAAATCGCCGCCACCGTCGAAAAGGTGAAACTCCTCGACCGCCAGGCCGCCGGGGAGCCGCAGAACGAAAACTAACGACAAATAAGCAAATCGAACAGCATACATGAAACTCACCAAACCCAAGTACATATTCGTCACGGGCGGCGTGGCTTCGTCGCTCGGCAAGGGTATCATCTCGGCTTCGATCGCCCGCCTGTTGCAGGCCCGCGGCTATTCGGTGACCATCCAGAAGCTCGATCCCTACATCAACGTCGACCCCGGTACGCTCAACCCCTACGAGCACGGCGAGTGCTACGTCACGGAGGACGGCGCCGAAACCGACCTCGACCTCGGACACTACGAGCGCTTCACTAACCATCCGACGTCCAAGGCCAACAACGTCACCACAGGCAAAATCTATAAGAGCGTCATCGAGAAGGAGCGCAAGGGCGAGTACCTCGGCAAGACCGTGCAGGTCATTCCCCACATCACCGACGAAATCAAGCGGCGCATCCAGCTCCTGGGCCAGACCAAGAAATACGATGTCATCATCACCGAGATCGGCGGCACCGTCGGCGACATCGAGTCGCTGCCTTTCATCGAGTCGGTCCGCCAGCTGCGTTACCAGCTCGGGTATAAGAATACGGCGTTGGTCCACCTGACGCTCATCCCCTACATGGCCGCTTCGGGCGAGTTGAAGACCAAGCCCACGCAGCACTCCGTCAAGGCCCTGTTGGAGAACGGTCTGCAGCCCGACATCCTCGTCCTGCGCACCGAGCATCCGCTCACTCAGAACCTCCGGCGCAAGGTGGCGTTGTTCTGCAACGTCGACGCCAATGCCGTCATGGAGTCCATCGACGTGCCTACCATCTACGAGGTGCCCTTGCGCATGCACGCCCAGCACCTCGACCAGGTCGTGCTCGACAAGCTCAACCTCCCCTCCGAGCAGGAGCCCGACATGGCGGCCTGGAGCGACTTCGTCGAGCGCGTGAAGCATCCGTCGCGGCGGGTCGACATCGCTTTGGTCGGCAAGTATACCGAGTTGCCCGACGCCTACAAGTCGATTTGCGAGTCCTTCGTGCATGCCGGTGCCATGAACGACTGCAAGGTCAAGCTGCATTACGTCAATTCCGAGAAAATCGACCGCAGCAACGTCGAGGCCCAGCTCGGCAAGATGGCCGGCATCCTCGTGGCTCCCGGCTTCGGCAACCGCGGCATCGAGGGCAAGATTGAGGCCGTACGCTTCGCCCGCGAGAACAGGATTCCGTTCTTGGGCATCTGCCTCGGCATGCAGTGCGCCGTCATCGAGTTCGCGCGCAACGTGCTGGGCATCGCCGATGCCAATTCCAGCGAGATGGAGCCCACGCCCCATCCCGTCATCGATCTGATGGAGGAGCAGAAGGGCATCACGGCCAAGGGCGGCACGATGCGTTTGGGCGCCTATCCCTGCCAGTTGAAGAAGGGTTCGAAGGTCGCCGCCGCCTACGGCAAGCTCAATATCTCGGAGCGCCACCGCCACCGTTACGAGTTCAACAGCGATTACCTGGAGCAGTTCGAGGCCGCCGGCATGAAGGCCGTGGGCGTCAACCCCGACACCAACCTCGTCGAGGTCGTCGAGGTCGAGAACCACCCGTGGTTCGTCGGTACGCAGTACCACCCCGAGTACAAGAGTACGGTGCAGTCGCCGTCGCCGCTCTTCGTGGCGTTCGTCGATGCCGCGCTGAAGTACGACGCGCAGAAAAAGTAGTTCATTACAAGTCAGTTTCGTAAATTCATAGATGGATAAGAAATCAATCATAACGATTGCGGTGCTCGCGGTGATTTTCGCGGGCTTCTACTACGTGTTGAACCGGGATCAGAAACGTTATCAGCAGGAGGTGGCCGCCTATCAGGCTTATCAGGATTCGCTCCGCCTGGCTTCGCAGCCCGAGGCCGCGGAGGAGACGTTCCCCGCAGTTTCCGCCGGCGACCCCGACAGCCTCGCTTCCGCCCGGCGGCTCGAACGCCGCGTTTCGGCCGTGGGTGCCTTGCTGGCCGGGGCCGAGACCGCCCAGGCCGAGGAGTTCACCGTGGAGAACGACGTGATCCGCGTGCTCTTCTCCACCCGCGGCGGCCGCATCAAGAGCGTGACCCTCAAGGATTATACCCGTTACGCTTCGGAAATCCCCGTCGAGCTGTTCGACCCCGCGAGCGCCGAATTCGCGCTGACTTTCTATTTCCGCAACGGCTTGCATGCCGCCGACATCCATACGTCGGACTACGTCTTCCGGGCCGAGCCCGTGCGTACGTCGGCCGAGGGTGCGCAGTCCGTCGTGATGCGCCTGCCCGTGGGCGAGGACGCCTGGCTGGAGTACGAATACCTCGTTCATAACGAGCGTTCGCCCCAGCGCGACTACCTCGTCGACTTCAACGTGCGGTTGGTCAACATGGCTTCCGTCATGGCCGAGCAGTCGTCTGTCGGCATCGAGTGGAGCAACGTCTCCTACCAGAACGAGCGCGGTTTCAAGAACGAGAACATGTATACCACCGTCGCCTGGCGTTTTCCGGGCGACAGTTCGATCGACGAGCTGGGCATGAGCGAGGGAACCAAGTCGGAGAGCATCGACGAGGCGGTCAACTGGGTGGCTTTCAAGCAGCAGTTCTTCTCGTCGGTCTTCATCGCGCCGCAGTGCGTCGCGTGCCCCGAATTGAAGTTCGCCACCGAGCAGCCCGGCAGCGGCTACATCAAGCAGTTCGCCGCCCGGATGGCAGTGCCTTATACCCCGCAGACCCAGGGCTACGATTTCGCCTTCTACTTCGGCCCCAACAAGTATTCCATCCTGCGCAAGGTCGAGGTCGGCGGCGAGCGGCTTTCGTTGGAGCGCCTGATTCCGCTGGGGTGGGGCATCTTCGGGTGGATCAACCGGTGGTGCGTGATTCCGGTCTTCGACTTCCTGCGCAACTACATCGGCAGCTTCGGCGTCATCATCCTCATTCTCGCCGTGCTCATCCGCCTCGTCATCTCGCCCATGACCTACAAGAGCTACGTCTCGATGGCCAAGATGCGCCTCATCAAGCCCCAGGTCGACGAACTCAACAAGAAGTTCCCCAGGCAGGAGGACGCCATGAAGCGCCAGCAGGCCACCATGGAACTCTACAAGAAGGCCGGCATCAACCCCATGGGCGGTTGCATCCCCATGTTGATTCAGATGCCCATCCTCATCGCCGTCTTCCGCTTCCTGCCGGCTTCCATCGAGTTGCGCGGGCAATCGTTCCTGTGGTCTCACGACCTTTCGTCCTACGACAGCATCTTCGACTTGCCGTTCTCGATTCCGTTCTACGGCGACCACGTTTCGTTGTTCGCACTGTTGATGTGCCTCTCGACTTTCGCCTATTCCTATTATAACTACCAGCAGACCGCCTCGTCGCAGCCTCAGATGGCCGGCATGAAGTTCATGATGCTCTACATGATGCCGCTGATGCTGCTCTTCTGGTTCAACGACTACGCCAGCGGCCTCTGTTTCTATTACTTGGTTTCCAACTTGCTGACCATCGGTCAGACGTTGGTCATCCGACGCATGGTCGACGATTCGAAGATCCAGGCCATCATGGACGCCAACGCCGCCAGGAAATCGAACGGCAAGAAGTCGAAGTTCCAGCAGCGTTACGAGGAGCTTCTGCGTCAGCAGGAGGCTCAGCAGCGCGCTGCCCGGAAGAAGTAGTTCCCTTGCGGGCAGGTTTTCTCGCCTCGGCGAAGCTCGCACAAGTTCGGCTCTGCCCTCGGCTTATCGAAAACGTTCCGGCACTCCGCTGCGCGGATGCCTTGCCCCGAATATGGCTCCGGCCTCTCGTTACATACGGATTGCGCAACGGTTCGCGCCGCTCCTTTTCGGGGCGGCGCTTGCTGTTTTCGGGTTCTCTTTTCCGGGTTTTCTTTTTCGTGTTTTCGGGCCGAGCGTTGAGGTTGCCCGTTCTTGGTTGCGGGGCATCTTGCATCTCCCGTCTCGGGTCTGCATTGCCGCCTTTCTTGATTACGGCCGGCATTCGTGGCGAACGGTCGATAAACAGCAACTTCCGCGTAGATGCTGGACGCAGCGCACGGAGAAAGCGTGTCCCCGATAGCCTTGGTGCACCGGGTTGACTGAGGCTGCATCGCCATGGAGACTGCCCGCAAACAAACTGCCCGTCGAAAAGGACGACGATGCCTGGTAGCGGCTGAATGTCCCGACGCTCGTCAGGCCTCCCGAGCCGTAGTTGCGGTAGCCCGCAGCAGGGCGCTCTGTAGCAATCGCTCGATTGAATACCGCAGAGAGGGAACAAAGCAATGCACAATTCAGAATGCAAAATTCACAACTTCGCGATTAAGCGAGGCCAGAGCCGAACTTGTTCGAGCTCTGCCGAGCAAGAGCGATGATGGTGCAAGCCGAGAGTTATGCCGAACTTGTTCAGGCATAACCGAGGCGCAGCCCATCCAAGGCGCAGCCAGAGTCAAGACCCCATAGGGGGATTAATTTAGAATTTGTCATTCTGAGCAGAGCGAAGAATCTAATCGACTGAACAGATGTTTCACTTCGTTCAACATGACGTTTGTTGTAAGATTGCAAGAACCTGTTTTCTGCGTTCTCGCCCGGGCCGGCTGCGGGGGGGCGCATCTCCGATGCGAGCCGGCCCCGGGCGCAAGGTTTTCAACCTTGACACCTGCTTTTAGTTCGGGCGCAGCCTGCGCCCTGCTAAGAGCAGGGTTTTACGATTGGTTCCTAAACCTCCACCTACAGCGGCGAGCAAACATTATAAAACCCCGTTCTTAACGGGGCGGGCCTCCGCGCCGGGAGCGGCTCTTAAAGCCATCTACACAGAAAAGGATTAATTATGAATTGTGAATTGTGCATTCTGAATTGTGAATTGATAAACCGGCTCTGCGGCAGACTGGAATAGTCAACTACCCCTTTTCCTGCGGCTCAAAAAGCGGCAAACAAAGAGTAGCGGATTGCTGAATCTACCGACCTCGCTGACGGAAGCCGTGGCCGCCGTCACTCCGGGTCAAGTGAAGTTGCCGGGGCGAAGATAGTGCAAGTCGGGCGCAAAGTCAAACAGAAAGCTAAACAAGAAGCCAAACAGAAAGCGGCCCGGAAAACCTGGACCGCTTTGAATAGAGCGAGAAAATGCGGAGGTGAAGCAGGGTAGTGCAGGCCGCCTCGATTTCTCCGTAAAAGCGTTTATTTGATAACCTTTACCTGCAAGGGTTCGGCAAGCGCCGCCGCAAGGTCGGCCGTCATCTCCTGCCATTGTTCCATGTCGTCGATGCCGCCCTTGCTCCAGCCCGAACCGGCGTAGTATACCAGCGCTTCGCCGTCGGCCGCCGTCTTCACGGCCAGCGCGTGGCCCAGCGTGTCGGGCAGAATCTCGGCTCCGGGCAGTACGATGGCCAGGTAGATGTCGCCGTCGCTCGCGGGGTCCGCCGAGTCCGATGCGGCTTCGCGCAGGGCCAGCCAGCCGGCGCCCTGGCCGAATTCTTTCACGTCATGGCGTACGACGCCCGCCGCAATGGGCATTTCGGCTCCCGCATAGCGGTTCTCCATGCGCGAGAAGTGCGAGCCGGCATCCAACGAGATGGTCTTTACGAGCGACACTTCCTTGCCGTCCACGTCGAACGGAGCATAGGTCAGTTCCACCGTCGTGCGGAGCGGGCCGTTGTCCAGCGTGCGTTGTGCGGCGTAGTTGTGGCCCATCATCCAGAACTTGCCGTTCGTGAAGGGCAGCGAGGCTCCCGAGCCCAGCGTCACACCCACTTTGTAGCAGTCCATGCCGTCGCCGTAATCGTGGTGGTACTGGCCGCGGGCATAGCGTTCGTCGATCACCAGCCGATCGGTCGACTTCACCCACACGTCGATGCCCGGCGTGATGAGTTTTTCGGGCGAGGTCTCCAGCGCCGGACCGTAAAGACGGTAGGCTACCTTGTCGTTTTCCCAGGCGTAGTCGTCATAGCGTTCGGGCACCTGACGGCCGTAGGCTTTGGATACGTATGCTTCGCGTTCGCCCGCAACAACGGCGAATCCGAGCGTCTCGCCGGCTGCGGCGTCGACCTGGAAAATCAGCGACTGCGGTTCTTCGTGGCCGGCATAGACGACCTGCGAGGGCACCTGCGCACCTTCGGCGTCGAGTACCACGACGTTTTCGGGCGTCACGCCCCGGAGTTCCGGCCAGGCGATTTCCACCGTGCGGGCTTGCGCCGCCGTCTGCGACGGATTGGTCACTTCGATTCGTACGCCGTGCGTACAGGAAGCCAGCGCCAGCAGGGCGGCTCCCAGGATGATTCTGCGGTTCATGTTCTTGAAGCGAATTTTCGTTGTTTGCTCCGCAAAATTACGGACTTTTCGCTTTCCGGCCAATCGAAATGGCAAATATTGCATTCGTTCGGCAAATATTATACTTAATTTGGTAATTTTTCGTATTGGCGTTTCGCAATAAATTGCTAATTTTACATATTGAAAAACTGCATACCTTATCATGAAACAGTTCAACGACGACAATTTCCTGCTGCAAACTTCTGCCGCAGAGCGGCTTTACCACGAGCATGCGGCCAAGATGCCCATCATCGATTACCACTGCCACCTCATTCCCGAGTACGTGGCGTCGAACCATCGCTTCGACAACCTTTCCAAAATCTGGCTGGAGGGCGACCATTACAAGTGGCGCGCCATGCGCACCAACGGCGTTGACGAGCGTTACTGCACCGGCAAGGACACGTCCGACTGGGAGAAGTTCGAAAAGTGGGCCGAGACGGTTCCCTATACCATGCGCAACCCGCTCTACCACTGGACCCACCTGGAGTTGAAGACCGCTTTCGGCGTCTCGAAGCTCCTCAATCCGCAGACGGCGCGCGAGATTTACGACAACTGCACCGAGCAGTTGCAGAAGCCCGAGCGCTTCGCCCGCGGCCTGATGCAGCACTACAACGTCGAGGTCGTCTGCACGACCGACGATCCCGTCGATTCGCTCGAACACCATATCAAGGTCGCCCAGGACGGTTTCTCCGTGCGTATGCTGCCTACGTGGCGTCCCGACAAGGCCATGGCCGTCGAGGTGCCCGCCAACTTCCGCGCCTACATGGAGAAGCTCTCCGAGGTCTCGGGCGTCACTATCGGCAAGTTCGCCGACGTCATCGACGCTCTGCGCGTGCGGCACAAGTTCTTCGAGGAGGCCGGCTGCCGTCTCTCCGACCACGGCATCGAGGAGTTCTACGCCGAGGATTACACCCAGGCCGAAATCGATGCCATCTTTAATAAGGTGTACGGCGGTACGGAGCTCTCGCGCGAGGAGATCCGCAAGTTCAAGACGGCCATGATGGTCGAGTTCGCCGTCATGGACCACGAGACCGGTTGGACCCAGCAGTTCCACTACGGCGCCATTCGCGACAACAATTCGCGCATGTTCAAGCAGTTGGGTCCCGATACCGGCTTCGATTCCATCGGCGACTTCACCGTCGGCAAGGCCATGTCCAAGTTCTTCGACATGCTCGACCGTAACGACAAGCTCACCAAGACCATCATCTACAACCTCAATCCCCGCGACAACGAGTTGGT
>JAIDUZ010000071.1 GCA_029059935.1 Alistipes sp. | reverse complement strand
TCCTCGATCGAGTCGATGGGATACTTCTCCACCAGGCCTTTCAGATACTCGACCTGCTCCTTCGACGTACGCTTGGCACCCTTGTCGCCCTCGAAGATGGTGTAGTCGTAGATGCCGTCCTTGTAGAACTCCGACGAGGCGCAGTCCATGCCGATCATCACGTCCTTGCCCGGTACGTAGCCGGCCTTCTCGATGGCCTTGATGATCGAATCCAGCGCATCCTCCGTGCCGTTCAGCGCCGGTGCGAAGCCGCCTTCGTCGCCTACGGCCGTCGACAGGCCGCGGTCATGCAGCACCTTTTTGAGGTTGTGGAACACCTCGGCGCCCATGCGCAGGCCCTCTTTCAGCGAGGGAGCGCCCACCGGACGAATCATGAATTCCTGGAACGCAATGGGAGCGTCGGAGTGCGAGCCGCCGTTGATGATGTTCATCAT
Organism: Alistipes sp.; assembly: GCA_029059935.1. GTDB lineage: Bacteria > Bacteroidota > Bacteroidia > Bacteroidales > Rikenellaceae > Alistipes. Next base: position 8,379 of record JAIDUZ010000071.1, on the reverse strand, counting down.
CGGCACGGGCAGCGTCTTGGCGTTCGAGCCGCCGATGTAGCGGTAGAGCGGCATGCCGAAGTAGTCGGCGGCAGCGCGGGCCACAGCCAGCGATACGCCCAGGATGGCGTTCGCACCCAGCTTCGACTTGGTCTTCGTGCCGTCCAGGGCAATCATCGTCTTGTCGATGCCCACCTGGTCGGCCACGTTCATGCCGATGACTGCCGGAGCAATCACGTCGTTCACGTTCTTCACAGCGTTGAGCACGCCCTTGCCCAGGTAGCGGCTCTTGTCGCCGTCGCGCAGCTCCAGCGCTTCGTTCTCGCCCGTCGACGCACCGCTCGGCACGGCGGCACGACCGAAAGCACCCGATACGGTGCGCACTTCGACCTCGACGGTCGGATTTCCTCGCGAGTCGAGAATCTCTCTCGCATGAACTTCTACAATCTGCATAGTCGTAATGAGTTAATTATTCGGTTGAAACTTCTTTTCCGGTTTGCGTCGCAAAATTACAAAACTTTTGCGAATTGTCGTCGCCCGCTGTTATTTTTTTCACGATGCCCCGCGCAGAGCCGCCCCGCCGAGAATTCGCTTTTCTGCGCCCCGAAACTTCACAACGCAGAGCGCAGGCCGCACCCCGGCAGACAGCAAGGAGGCGGTTTGCCGGCAATCACGGGAACCTTTCACCGTTCGCTTCTTCCCGGGCTTCCCGCTATTCGACGGCGATGGAGTTCAGCAGGTCGAGTTTGCCGTCGTCGATGAGTTTCAGTATCAGTTCGCCGAAGAGCGTGTTCTGCCAGGCGAACCACGAGCGCGTGTAGTTCGCAGGGTCGTCCTTGTGGAACGACTCGTGCATGAATCCCGTTCCGGCGTCGGTAGTCATCAGCATCTCCACGCAACGTTTGATTTCGGCGTCGTCCTGCGACGTGAAGGCCTTCATCATGATGCTCATGGGCCAGATCATGTCGTAGCCCACATGCGGACCGCCGATTCCTTCGCCAGCTTCGCCGCGGAAGAAATAGGGGTTGGACTCGCTCCACACGAAGCGGCGCGTATTCTGATAAACCGGGTCCGAAAGGTCCACGTCGCCCAGATAGGCCATGGCCAGCAGCGACGGTACGTTGGCGTCGTCCATCAGGAAGCGGTTGCCGAAGCCGTCCACTTCATAGGCATAGATTTCACCGAATTCGGGGTGTTCCGCCACCGCATGCTTCCGCAGCGCTTCTTCCACTTCGTCGGCCAAGGCCCGGCATTCGGAAGCCATGGCCTCTTCGCCGTTCACGGCCGCAAGGATTTCGGCCGCCTTGCGCAGCGACGTCACCGCAAAGAAGTTCGACGGCACCAGAAACAGGAACGTCGTGGCATCGTCCGAAGGGCGGAATACCGACGCTATGAGCCCCACCGGATTCACCGGATTGCCTTTGCCCGCATTGCACACCGTGTCGAGCTGGCAGTCCGTCACCCGCGTGAAAAGATAGGGGCCGACGCCGTCCTTGCGTTGTTGTTCGCGGAACGTGCGCAGGATGCAGCGCATCGCCTCCAGCCAATGTTCGTCGAAGACCGAGGCGTCGCCCGTCGCCTGCCAGTAGGCATAGGCCAGCCGCAGCGGGTAGCAGAGCGAGTCGATCTCCCACTTGCGTTCGTGGAGTTCGGGACGCATCTGCGTGCCGTCGTCCTTCCAGCTGTGGTCGGGGTCGGGGTCATAGGGGTCGAGGAAAGCGTTGGCATAGGGGTCGAGCCCTATGCACTTGAACTGGCGGCGGATCACGCCGGCCAGCATCCCCTGCAACTCCGCATCGCCGGCCGCCAGCCGCACGTAGGGCCATACCTGCGCACCCGAGTCGCGCAGCCACATGGCGTGGATGTCGCCCGTGTAGACCACCGTGTCGTCCTTGCCGTCGGCATCCTTGCGATGACGCACCGTCGTGTCCAGCGTGTTGGGGTAGCAGTTTTCGAACATCCAGCGCAGCCGGGCATTGGTCAGCAGCCCTTTGATGCGTTCTATCTCGGCATCCACGGCGGCCGACACGAACAGACGTTCGCCGGGCGCCGGACGGTTCGTCGCAGCATAGGGCCGCACCTTGGCCACCTTGCAGCGGTCGGCCGGAATCGGGGCTTCGGCCCCGCGGGCCGACAGCGAGCCGGCGAGGCACAGCGCCGCCAGGCTCAGAGAGGTCTTGAGGTTCATCGTGGGTAGGGTTTATCGACGGTTCGAAAAGGAGTAGGGACGCGCCGAGGCTTCGGTGCCGCGCCGCAGGTCGGGCCGTTCGCTCATGCGGAAGCGGATTTTCGAGCCGCGCGTCAGCATTTCGTGCGTCAGGTAGTTGCGGCCGTAGCGCCGGCCGTCGAGCGTCATCGACTCCACATAGCGCGCCGCGGGCGAATTGCCGTCGGCCGTTATCTCCGTGCGGCGGCCGCCGGGCAGATGCAGCGTCACTTTGTCGAAGAGGGGCGAGCCCAGCACATACTGGTCCGACCCCGGGCACACCGGGTAGAATCCCATCGCCGAGAAGACGTACCAGGCCGAGGTCTGGCCGTTGTCTTCGTCGCCGCAGTAGCCGTCGGGCGCCGCGCTGTAGAGCTTCTCCATCACTTCGCGGCACCAGTATTGCGCGCGCCACGGCTCGTCGCTCCAATTGTAAAGATAGATCATGTGCTGCACCGGTTGGTTGCCGTGGGCGTAGTTGCCCATGTTCATCACCTGCATCTCGCGGATTTCGTGAATCGTGCCGCCATAGTAGCTGTCGTCGAAATGGGGCGGCACGGCGAATACGCCGTTAAGTTTGTCGGTGAAGGCGCGGCGGCCGCCCATCAGCTCCGCCAACCCCTCCGGATCGTGGAACACCGACCACGTGTAGTGGAGGCTGTTGCCCTCCGTAAAGGCATCGCCCCACTTCAGCGGGTTGAACGGCGCCTGGAACGTGCCGTCGGCGTTGCGGCCGCGCATCAGACCGCTCTCCGGGTCGAACAGGTTGCGGTAGTTCATCGCCCGTTCGGCAAAAACGCCGATTTCCGACTCGGGTTTGCCCAGCGCCTTGCCCAGCGTGTAGATGCACCAGTCGTCGTAGGCATATTCGAGGGTGCGGGCCGCATTTTCGCGGATGCCCGAATCATAGGGGACGTAACCCAACTCGTTGTAGTATTCGTGGCCCAGGCGGCCGGTCGACGACACCTTCGGATGGACGTGGTTGGCACCATGGACCACGGCTTCCCACAGTTTCCCGATGTCGTAGCCGCGCAGCCCCTTCAGCCACGCGTCGGCCACCACCGATGCCGAATTGTTGCCCACCATGCAGCCGCGGTGGCCGGGCGACGCCCATTCGGGCAGGAATCCGCTCTCAAGATAGGTGTTCACCAGCCCCTGCTGCATCCTCGCGCCCATCTCCGGATAGACCAGGTTGAGCAGCGGGAACAACGAGCGGAACGTGTCCCAGAATCCCGTGTCGGTGAACATCTCGCCGGCGCAGACCGTGCCGTTGTAGGGGCTGTAGTGTACGCGGCGCCCTTCGGCGTCGATTTCCGAGAGGTCGCGCGGGAAGAGCAGCGACCGGTAGAGGCACGAATAGAACGTGCGCAGGTTGTCCGTGTCGGCGTCGCTCACCTCGATGCGGCCCAGCATCTCGTTCCAGCGGGCCCGGCCCTCGGCTTTCACCTCGTCGAACGAGCGGCCGCCCACCTCGCCGAGGTTGCGCTCGGCCTGCTCCGGGCTTATGAACGACGACGCCACACGCAGATGCACCGGCCGTCCCCGCTCCGTGCGGAATCCCACGATGGCCCCCGCATGGGCGGCCTGCGACTCGGCGACTCCCTCGCGGATGACGCCGTCGGCCACCGTGGCGACATAGTCGAACGGCGTGTCCGATTCCACAACGAACCAGTTGCGGAAGTTCTCCGGCACGCCGCCCGAATTCCGGGTCGTGTAACCGACGATGCGTTTGCCGTCGGCCTGGATTTCCACCCGCGACCCGCGGTCGAAGGCGTCGACCACCAGGTAGGAGCATTCGGCATCGGGATAGCTCAGCCGGAACATCGCCGCCCGCTCCGTGGGCGTCAGCTCCACCGTCACATCGTGGTCGGCCAGGTAGACCGAATAGCAGTAGGGCGTCGCCGTCTCGGCCTTGTGCGAGAACCAGCTGGCCCGGGCTTCTTCGTCGAAGAGCGCCGAGCCCGTCACGGACATGATGGCGAACTGGCCGTAGTCGTTGATCCACGGCGAGGGCTGGTGGGTCTGTTTGAAGCCGCGTATCTTGTCGGCCGTGTAAACATAGGTCCAGCCGTCGCCCATCTTGCCCGTCTGCGGGGTCCAGAAGTTCATGCCCCAGGGGCGTGCCGTGGCAGGATAGGTGTTGCCTGTCGAAAGTTCGAACTTCGACAGGGTGCCCACCGTCGTGCTGACGTAGTCGACCGGTTCCGCAGCCCGGAGCCGGCCCGCCGCCGCTGCGGCAAGCAGAAAAAGAAGCGCTTTTTTCATAAGGTCGGTAGTAAGAGTGGTCTTTGTTCGTTCCCTTCGGGCAGGTTTTCCCGCCTCGGCATAGCTCGAACAAGTTCGGCTCTGCACTCGGCTTATCGAAAACGTTCTTTTTCAAGCAGGTTTTCTCGCCTCGGCATAGCTCAAGCAAGCTTGGCTCTGCACTCGGCTTATCGAAAACGTTCAAATTCTTGCACCTTTTCTCGCCTCGGCATAGCTCGAACAAGTTCGGCTCTGCACTCGGCTTATCGAAAACGTTCCCTTGCGGGCACCCGGCAAGACATTCCGCAAAGCAGCTCGCAAGGCATCCTGCCCGGGCATCCGTCCAAAGTTACTGCTTCGCGCCGACATTTACAAGTCCTCCGTATGTTCCGACGTCCGGAGAGCATCCTTTTCAGGTCCGGGCATCCCCGTTCGCCGCCGCAGGAGGTTCGTGCGGCCCCGGCTTCTCCCGCCGGAAGCGCCCGCAACCCTTGCATCCGGCCGCCACCCGGCACTTTTCCCTTGCAGCCGCCCACTACCGCATCAGCAGCGACGAGTCGCCGTAGCTCAGGAAGCGGAAGTCGTGCGACAGGGCGTAGTCGTAGATGCGGCGCCAGTCGTCGCCCACGTAGGCCGCCACAAGCAGCAGCAGCGTCGACGAGGGCTGGTGGAAGTTGGTCACGATGTTGCGCACTATGCGGAATTCGTAGCCCAGCGGCGTAATCATGATTTGCGTGGCCGCTTTCAGCCGGTCGGCCCCCTGCCGGTCCATCCAGTCCAGCAGGTCGGCCAGCGCCTCGCGGCCTGTGTATTCGTGCGGAATGTCGTAGAGTTCCCATTGGCCGATGACCCGCTCCGCATCGGGCGTTCCGGCCGTGCGGATGCGCCACCCCAGCGCCGCCAGCGATTCGAGCGTCCGCACCGACGTGGTCCCCACGGCCGTGACGTGCCCGAGTTTTTCCAGCAGCCGCGCCACCGTCGTGCGCCGCACTTCGAAGTGTTCGGTGTGCATCGGATGGCGCGCAGCATCCGCCTCCTTGACCGGCAGAAACGTGCCCGCCCCCACATGCAGCGTCACTTCCTCGAACCCGAATCCGCTCTTTTCCATCGCCCCGATCAGTTCCGGCGTGAAGTGCAGCCCCGCCGTCGGCGCCGCCACCGAACCCTCGAACTTCGAATAGACCGTCTGATAGCGCGTGTTGTCTATCTCTTCGCTCTCGCGGTTCAGATAGGGCGGAATCGGTATGCGCCCCAGGTGCTCCAGCAGCTGTCCGAACGTCAGCGGCGCCGACCATTCGAAACGCACGATGCGCTCGCGCCCCTCTTCGCCTTCCAGCCAGGCCCGCAGCCGCTCCGCACGGCCGTCGTATTCGAATGCGATTTCGACGGGCCCCTCTTTCCATTTCTTCACGTTGCCCACGATGCACGACCAGCAGCATTCGCCCCGCACCGCGAATGCCCGTTCGTAGTCGGCCGGCGCGTGGGGTTCAAGACAAAACACTTCGATGCGCGCCCCCGAGGGTTTGTGCATGATGATGCGCGCACGTATCACCTTCGTGTTGTTGAACACCAGCAGCTCGCCCGCCGGCAGTTCTTCGGCCATGTCGCGGAAGCGGCGTTCGCCGATGTCGCCGCCGCGCCACACCAGCAGTTTCGAGGCGCTGCGTTCGGCAAGCGGAAATTTCGCTATCCGGTCGTCCGGCAGGTCGTAGCGATAGTCGTCTATGGCTATGTGTCGTTCCATTTTTGTCTGCAATCGTGCCGCAAAGTTACTATTTTTTGTAACTTTGTCCCGCTTTAAAGCTCGCATTCCCATGAAAACCGACTTTCTGGTCATCGGTTCCGGCGCCGCGGGTCTCTCGTTCGCGCTGAAAGCCGCCGCCTGCGGACACGTCACCGTCGTCACCAAGGGCGAGATGACCGAATGCAACACCAACTACGCCCAGGGAGGCATCTGTTCGGTGACCTACGAGCCCGACACCTTCGAGAAACACATCCGCGACACGCTGGTCTGCGGCGCCGGCAAGTGCGACCGGCAGGCCGTCGAGCTGGTCGTGCGGCAGGCCCCCGAGCTCATCCGCGACCTCATCGACTGGGGCACGCGCTTCGACAAGACGCCCGACGGACGCTTCGAGCTCAACCGCGAGGGCGGCCACACCGAGCACCGCATCCTCCACCACGAGGACCTCACGGGCGCCGAAATCGAACGGGCGCTCGTCGAGTCGGTCCGGCGCCACCCCAACATCACGGTGCTCGAACACCACTTCGCCGTCGACCTTCTGACGCAGCACCACCTCGGCGAGTTCGTCACGCGCCACACCCGCGGCCTGGCCTGCTTCGGGGCCTACGTCCTCAACGAGGCCACCAACGAAATCGAAACCATGCTCTCGAAGGTCACCGTCGTGGCTGCGGGGGGCTGCGGCAACATCTACTCCACGACCTCCAACCCCGTCGTGGCAACGGGCGACGGCATCGCCATGTGCCACCGCGCCAAGGCCATCACCGAGAACATGGAGTTCATCCAGTTCCACCCCACCACGCTCTACAACCCCGGCGAGAAGCCCAATTTCCTCATCACCGAGGCCATGCGCGGCTTCGGGGCCATCCTGCGCCTGCAATCGGGCGAGGAGTTCATGGACCGCTACCACCCCATGAAGTCGCTGGCTCCGCGCGACGTGGTGGCCCGGGCCATTTACAGCGAGATGACCAAGCGCGGCGAAGACTATGTCTACCTCGACGTCACGCACAAGGACCCCGACGCCATCCGCAGCCACTTCCCCAACATCTACGAGAAGTGCAAATCCATCGGCATCGACATCACGCGCGACCTGATTCCCGTCACCCCGGCGGCCCACTACTGCTGCGGCGGCGTGAAGGTCGACTCCGACGGGCAGACTTCCGTCAAGCGTCTCTACGCCCTGGGCGAAACCTCCTGCACGGGGCTCCACGGTGCCAACCGACTGGCATCCAATTCGCTCATCGAAGCGGTGGTCTACGCCGACCGGGCGGCACGCCATGCCGCGGCGCAGCTGGACAAGACCGAATTCCAAGAAGGCATCCCCGACTGGGATTTCGAGGGCACGCAGCACACCGAGGAGATGCTCATGATTATCCAGTCGAAGCGCGAGATGCAGACCATCATGTCCAACTACGTGGGCATCGTGCGCTCGAACCTCTCGCTCAAACGCGCCATGCGCCGCCTCTCGACCCTCTACGAGGAGACCGAGGAGCTCTACGGCAAGACCAAGCCCAACCGCGAACTGTGCGAGCTGCGCAACATGATTGCCGTGGCCTACCTGGTCATCAAGCAGGGCCGCGAAATCAAGGAGTCGGTGGGCTGCCACTACAACATGGACTACAAACAAGGTGAAAAGTAAAAGGTGAAAAGGGAAAGGTATTCCAGGAATACGATGCATGTTTCCGGCCGGACACCCGTTGTGCGGCTTTCCCGGTCACCGAAGACCGGACCGGTTCGTCGCATCCGGCTTTCAAACCTTTTCGACAAGCCGAGCGCAGAGCAGAACTTGTTCGGGCTATACCGAGACGAGAAAAGGCACATGACAATGAATCATCTCCGGCCTTCCCCCTCCCGGCTTCCCGCCTTTCATTCTTAACTTTAAACTTTTCACCTCTCACTTTTCACTTTAAGAAATGGCTTTGCAAGACGAAATACTCCGCCGCCGCACCTTCGCGGTCATCGCCCACCCCGACGCGGGCAAGACTACGCTCACCGAAAAGCTGCTTCTGTTCGGCGGCGCCATCCACGTGGCCGGCGCCGTCAAGAGCAACAAAATCAAGAAGGGCGCCACTTCCGACTTCATGGAGATCGAGCGCCAGCGCGGCATCTCGGTCGCCACGGCCGTCATGGGCTTCGAATACGCCGGGTGCAAAATCAACATCCTCGACACCCCCGGCCACGAGGACTTCGCCGAGGACACCTACCGCACGCT